>NZ_CP076134.1:3733524-4036972 GCF_018736085.1 Bradyrhizobium sediminis
CAAGAACCCGAAGGGCAAGGAAGTCCTCACCGCGCTGATCAAGAACTGCGACGTGCTGGTGGAAAATTTCGGTCCCGGCGTGCTCGATCGCATGGGATTTCCGTGGGAGCAGATTCACGCCATCAACCCGAAAATGATCGTGGCCTCGATCAAGGGCTTCGGCCCCGGCCCTTACGAAGACTGCAAGGTGTATGAGAACGTCGCGCAGTGCACCGGCGGCGCGGCCTCGACCACCGGTTTCCGCGACGGACTGCCGCTCGTCACCGGCGCCCAGATCGGCGACAGCGGCACCGGCCTGCACCTGGCGCTCGGCATCGTCACCGCGCTCTATCAGCGCACGATGACCGGCAAGGGACAGAAGGTCACCGCCGCGATGCAGGACGGCGTTCTCAACCTCGCCCGCGTCAAATTGCGCGACCAGCAGCGCCTCGCCCACGGCCCGCTCAAGGAATACAGCCAGTACGGCGAAGGGATCCCGTTCGGCGACGCGGTGCCGCGCGCCGGCAACGATTCCGGCGGCGGTCAGCCCGGCCGGATTCTGAGGTGCAAGGGCTCGGAGACCGATCCCAACGCCTACATCTACTTCATCACCCAGGCGCCGGTCTGGGAGAAGATCTGCGACGTGATCGACGAACCCGGCTGGAAGACCCATCCCGATTACGCCAAGCCGGCGGCCCGGCTGTCGCGGCTGAACGAAATCTTCGCGCGCATCGAACAATGGACCATGACCAAGACCAAGTTCGAGGCGATGGAGATCCTCAACAAGGACGACATCCCCTGCGGCCCGATCCTGTCGATGAAGGAAATTGCGGAGGATCAGTCGCTGCGCGCCACCGGCACCGTGGTCGAGGTGGATCATCCCACGCGCGGCAAGTACATCTCGGTCGGCAATCCCATCAAGCTGTCCGACAGCCCGAGCGAGGTGACCCGTTCGCCGCTGCTCGGCGAGCACACCGACGAGGTTCTGCGGCAGGTGCTCGGCTTCAGTGATCATCAGGTCGCCGAGATCCACGATTCCGGCGCGCTCGATCCGCCGCGCAAGCAGGCTGCCGAATAGGCAAACGCCCCAAGCGGGCATATTTCAAAGGCCGCCGGTCATTCCGGCGGCCTTTTTCGTCATTTGGAAAGCAGATCGGTCGCCTGCTGCACTGCAATGACTGAAATGCTGCTATGCAAACAAACCGGTTGTTCCTATGGCATCTGGTATACATAGGCTTTTCTTGAGTTTGATGCGGCGCCGCGCTGCACTTCAAGAAAGGGGACGACAATGTCCAAGACTGCTTCCATCGGATTTGTGCCTTCCAACGGCCTGTTCGGCCGCCTGATCGCCTCGATCGACCGGCTGCTGATGACCAGCGCCCGCGCCTCGATCCGCAATGGCGACCTGCCCTATTTCGGCCTCTGAGGCACTTATCTGAGCCTTCCGGGCAAGCCGCAGCTTCGCCCAGGCAGGCATTGGCTCCCTGACTTCGCGTTTCCTCCCAGACTTATGGCCCCGACTTCGGGGCCATTTTTTTTGCCGAAGTTTTGAGCAAAGTGTGCGCGACACCTGCGACAAATTGGCCTACCATTGATCCCGAAAGAGTAATCGTTTGCACTCTGGCATATCGCATACCAATATGCGGTCAGTTAGCGCCAAGCTCAAAAATAGAAGCGCATGACGGGGGAATTGATGCAGCAGGGCGAGTCCGCGAGACAGCCAATGCGATCCGGAGGCAAGTATGATTATTTATCGTACCGCCCCGTTTGTTCCATTCCGAAACTCAAGGTAATCCAAAAGAAGCGGATGCCACGCTGGAGCGTCCCTCATACAATTCTAACTGGCAGGCGTCTCGCAGGAACAATCCTTGCGAGACGATCGACCGGGACGAGGACCGAAGCGCTACTCGGGATCAGTTGACCGCAAAGCCGGCATAGACCGGCATGCTCGAACACATTGGGAGAGAGACAAAATGAAGCGTTCTGTTTTGCGTGTTGCGCTGGCTACGGTCGCTGCATTCTGCACGAGCGGTATCGCGTCTGCTGCCTGGGAACCGGTTCGCCCGGTTGAATTCATCGTACCCGCCGGCACCGGTGGCGGCGCCGATCAGATGGCGCGCACGATCCAGGGCATCGTCACCAAGCATGGTCTGATGAAGCAGCCGCTGGTCGTCATCAACAAATCCGGCGGCGCCGGGGGCGAAGGCTTTCTCGACGTCAAGGGATCGGCGGGAAATCCGCACAAGATCATCATCACCCTGTCGAACCTTTTCACCACACCGCTCGCGACCGGAATTCCCTTCAACTGGAAGGACCTCACCCCGGTCGCCATGTTGGCGCTCGACGAATTCGTGCTCTGGGTCAATGCCGACAAGCCGTACAAGGACGTCAAGGATTACGTCGACACCCTCAAGAAGGCGCCGTCCGGCTCCATCAAGATGGGCGGCACCGGATCGAAGCAGGAAGACCAGATCATCACGGTCGCCGTCGAGAAGGCGACCGGCACCAAGTTCACCTACATTCCCTACAAGGGCGGCGGTGAAGTCGCCGTTCAGCTCGTCGGCAACCATGTCGATTCGTCCGTGAACAATCCGATCGAGGCAGTGGCGCAGTGGCGCGGCGGCAAGCTTCGTCCGCTCTGCGTGTTCGACGGCAAGCCCATGGCCTATGACGAGCAGATCGCGGACGGCAAAGCCTGGAAGGATATTCCGACCTGCAAATCGCAGGGCCTTGATATGGAATATCTGATGCTGCGCGGCATTTTCATGTCACCCAAGGCCACCAAGGACCAGGTCGATTACTACATCGACCTGTTCAAGAAGGTGCGCGCCACTCCGGAATGGCAGGACTTCATGAAGAGCGGCGCCTTCAATACGACCTTCATGACCGGGGCCGACTATGCCAAGTGGGTGGAGGGAGAGGAAAAGCGCCACGAATCTCTCATGAAAGCGGCCGGTTTCCTCGCCACTGGAAATTGATCCACCCCACTCGAGAATGCTGACGAACGCGTAACGCAGAGACGGCTGCGAATCCGAAGCTGCGATTACGCATGGAGTTTCCATGACTACGAATAGTTCAGACGCTGCAGGGCCGAAGCACAAGACCGTGGAAGCCGGTATCGCGCTGCTGATCGCGCTCTTCGGAGCGATCGTGATCGTCGGCAGCCTGAAGGCCGGCATCAACTGGGGCGCCGAGGGGCCGCGCGCCGGATTCTTTCCGTTCTACGTCGGGATCATCATCATCGCTTCCAGTGCGGTGAACCTCCTGCACGTGCTGCGTGACGGGGATAACGGGCTGTTCGCGGAGTGGGGACAGCTTCGTCAGGTCATGAGCGTCGTCGTGCCCACCGCGATCTATGTCGGCGCGATGCCGTTTACCGGTCTGTACGTCGCATCGATCGTCTTCATCGGCTGGTTCATGCGATGGCTCGGCAAATACAGCTGGCTGACGGTGCTCGCCGTGGCGTTCGGCATGCCGATCGTCACCTACTTCATTTTCGAACGCTGGTTTTTGGTGCCGCTTCCCAAAGGCCCCCTCGAGGAATGGCTCGGTCTCTAGAGTCGTCGCGTCGTCAGCTCACGGTTGCAGGACTTACAGCATGGAAGAAATCGTCAATCTTTTTCACGGCTTCGCCGTGGCCCTGCAGCCCTTCAACATCATGGTGATGGTGCTGGGCATCGTGCTCGGCGTCATCATCGGCGTGCTCCCGGGCCTCGGCGGCGCCAACGGCGTTGCGATCCTGCTGCCTCTGACCTTCAGCATGCCGCCGACCTCGGCCATCATCATGCTGTCCTGCATCTATTGGGGCGCGTTGTTCGGCGGCGCAATCACCTCGATTCTGTTCAATATACCGGGTGAGCCGTGGTCGGTAGCGACGACATTCGACGGCTACCCGATGGCGCAGCAGGGCAAGGCCGGGGAAGCCCTGACGGCCGCCTTTACCTCCTCGTTCGTCGGTGCGCTGTTCGCCGTCATCATGATCACGCTGGTCGCCCCGCTGGTCGCAAGCTTCGCGCTGCAATTCGGTCCGGCGGAGAAATTCGCGGTGTATTTCCTGGCGTTCTGCAGTTTCGTCGGCCTGAGCAAGGAGCCGCCGTTCAAGACCATCGCGGCGATGATGATGGGCTTTGCACTTGCCGCCGTCGGACTGGACTCCATCACCGGACAATTGCGCCTGACCTTCGGGTTCACCGAACTGCTCAACGGCTTCGATTTCCTGATCGCCGTCATCGGCCTGTTCGGGATCGGTGAAATCCTTCTGACCATGGAAGAAGGGCTGAACTTCCGCGGCGGCAACGCCAAGATCGACTTGCGGGTCGTGCTGCACACCTGGAAGGGACTGCCCAGGTACTGGATGACCTCGCTGCGCTCCTGCATCATCGGCTGCTGGATGGGCGTTACGCCGGCAGGCGCGACGCCCGCCTCGTTCATGAGTTACGGCATCGCCAAGCGGGTCGCCAAGAACGGCCACAATTTCGGCAAGGGCGAGATCGAAGGCGTGATTGCGCCGGAGACCGCCGCGCATGCCGCCGGCACCGCGGCATTGCTGCCGATGCTGTCGCTCGGCGTGCCCGGCTCGCCGACGGCCGCCGTTCTTCTCGGCGGCCTTTTGATCTGGGGCCTGCAGCCCGGTCCGATGCTGTTCGTCGAGCAGAAGGAATTCGTCTGGGGCCTGATCGCCTCGATGTATCTCGGCAATCTCATGGGCCTCATCGTCGTGCTCACCTGCGTGCCGATTTTCGCGGCCATCCTGCGCGTGCCGTTCAGCATCATCGCGCCGCTCATCCTGGTGCTGTGCGCGATCGGCGCCTATTCGGTTCACAGCAGCACATTCGACGTGATCCTGATGCTGGTATTTGGCGTCGTCGGATATCTGCTCAAGAAGTGCAATTATCCCCTCGCCCCGCTGGTGCTGGCGATCGTGCTCGGCGACAAGGCCGAAGAGGCGTTCCGGCAATCGCTGCTGGGATCCCAGGGCTCGCTCGGCGTGTTCTTTTCGAATGCGCTGGTCAGCACGATCATGATCCTCGGATTGATTGCGCTGTTCTGGTCGGCGATCCAGCAAGGCTATAGCCGTCTGCGAACCGCCGCCGCCTGATCCAATCCGGGCCCTATTTCCCCGTAAAATCTGCGCCTTGCTGCGCCGCAGAAATGCCAGCGACTGCGAACGGCTTCGGCCAGCCTCGTCTGAGGCCGGCATTCCGCTGGGCGCTTTATTCAACCTACTGCGACAAACTGTCGAAATTTCTCTTGTCTACTGGCATATCATATACCACACTTCTCCCATTAGCTGTCAGGCTTCGATAGAACAGCGCTTGGAGGGAAATGATGACGGACACGGTTCACGGAGCGGTCCCCACGACCGCGCGCGTCAGCGATGCCTATCGATGGACGCAGCTGGCCATCGGCGTCGCCGCAATGGTGATGATCGCCAACTATCAATATGGCTGGACGTTCTTCGTCCCCGATATTCAGAAAAAATTCGGATGGGATCGCGCCTCGATCCAGTGGGCCTTCACCCTGTTCGTGCTGTTCGAAACCTGGCTGGTGCCGATCGAGGGCTGGTTCGTCGACAAATACGGCCCGCGCCTCGTGGTCCTGATCGGCGGCATCCTCTGCGCCATCGGCTGGGCGATCAATGCGCAGGCCACCTCGCTGAACGGCTTCTATCTCGGCATGATCATCGCGGGCATCGGCGCCGGCGGCGTCTATGGCACCTGCGTCGGCAATGCGCTGAAATGGTTTCCCGACAAGCGCGGCCTTGCCGCCGGGATCACCGCGGCCGGGTTCGGCGCGGGTTCGGCGCTGACGGTCGCGCCGATCCAGGCGATGATCAAGGATTCCGGCTTCCAAAATACCTTCCTTCATTTCGGGCTGGGGCAAGGCATCATCATCGTGATCCTTGCCTTCATCATGTTCGCACCGAAGGCCGGTCAGGTCCCCGCCGTCATCCACAACGCCGCCGTCATCCAGAGCCGGCGCAACTACCAGCCCACGGAAGTGATCCGTCAGCCGATCTTCTGGCTGATGTATTTCATGTTCGTGATCGTCGGCGCGGGCGGATTGATGGTCACTGCCAATCTCAAGCCGATCGCGGTCGACTGGAAGATCGACAGCACGCCGGTGACGCTGATGGCCGTAACCATGACCGCGGTGACGTTCGCGGCGACCATCGACCGTGTGCTCAACGGCCTGACGCGACCGTTCTTCGGATGGATCTCCGACATGATCGGGCGTGAAAACACCATGTTCATCGCCTTCGGCATGGAAGGCGTCGGCATCTGGGCGCTCTATATGCTCGGCCAGGATCCGGTGTGGTTCGTGCTGCTCTCGGGCTTCGTGTTCTTTGCCTGGGGCGAGATCTACTCGCTGTTCCCCTCCACCTGTACCGATACCTTCGGCGCGAAATTCGCAACCACCAATGCCGGGCTGCTCTATACGGCCAAAGGCACGGCGGCGCTGCTGGTTCCGGTCGCCAATTACATGCAGCAGTCCTCCGGCAACTGGGACCGGGTGTTCCTGATCGCAGCCGGCGCGAATATCCTCGCCTCGCTGCTTGCGATCATCGTCCTCAAGCCGTGGCGCAGGAAAATCGTCGCCCGGGCGATGGCGAACTGACCGGCTGCAACGCCACTGCGAGGAGCGCGCTCATCTCCCCGATGGGCGCGCTCTCTTGCGTTCCGGTTTCTCCGATCCGTGGCATACCTGATGTCTCTTGCGACCATGTTCGTGGGACTTTCATGGCCGGACCGCGCGACCATAAATGTCAGTATTGCTGCCTCTTTATTGCTGTTTAGCACGCGCGCGATTCCCGTGTCCGTAGCGGGTGAAGTTGTCGTATTTTTGTAGCTCGTGATCTGTCGCCTTCGTTATTGAGTTTCGGAGGAGCCGGAAGGCGTGGACGGTTCCGCCGGTTTGGTCATGCCATGGATATTGGTGGCAGGTTAGCCCCTCGGGTTGGTTTCTTTGTTTGACTTGAAGCCCGTTTCTCCGCCCCGACCCGCGCTATCTCGACGGCGGCGCGCGCAGGAGCGGTCAAGGACGCGCACTTGCGCGCCCGTAAGGGCTTGTCCTTGACGGCTCCGAGCACGCTGCCAGGCTGAGGCGCGTCGGGGCTGATCTGCTGTCCATCGGCGGCAAACCTCGCCAATCGGTGCGGGCCAAGGAACACGCCCACGGTGCCATCGGGATACCCGTGAACCCGCACCACGGCCTTGACGAAGTGGGGCCTGAGCCGGCTCTCCGGCAACTGCAGCCGCCGGCCGCTCCATGCGATCGTGTTGTCGTTGGCGACGGTTCGCTCTTCGATCACGCACAGCGCTTCGCGCCAGGCCTCGTGCCGGTCGGCTACGAACGCCGTGCCTTGCTGTTCGGCCACGATCGCAAACGCCGCATTATGCTCGGCGATGTAATGCGCCTTCAACCACGCATTGGCGGCCTCGACCGTCCTGATCCCGGCGAGCCGCAGATCCTTCGGCAGCCGGCCCTGCAGCGTGCCGAACACCCGCTCTGAACGCCCGCGCGCCTGCGGCGAATAGGCCGCGATATGCTCGATCCCAAGATGCGATAAAGCCCGTCCCACCTGGGTTTGTTGCGTCTTCGAGACCTTCGCGCCGGCCTTCGGGGTGTAGAAGTAATGGCTGCCGCGATCGGTGTAGAGCGCGCAGAACAGACCACGCTCGCCAATCACCTCGCCCAAGGCCCGGAACGTCGACGCCGTCCCTTCTTCCTCGACCAGCAGCATCGAGTAGATCTCGCTCGTCGCATCGTCCATCGTGACGATCAGGTCCATCGCCGGCAGACCTTCGATCCAGACGTGGCGCGACCCGTCCTGGTGAAGCAGCATGCCCCGAAGCGGCCGGCGCGGACGCTTCTTGCGGTGCGCCGAACGCTTCGGCGCCTTCTGCACCAAGCCCGCAGCATGCAAGGCCAGCTTCGTCACCGTGTAGCCCAGCACATAGCCATGTCGCTTTTGCAGCTGCTCGTGGAAGTGCTTCACCGTGAAATCGGCGTACTTGTCCCGGAACAGCCCCAGCATCCGCTCCAGCTCTTCCTCCGGCGCACGCCTCGGTGATCGCCGGCCCATGCGCCGGTCGACCAGCCCGTCATCGCCCTCCGCCTCAAAGCGTTCCGCCCAACGTTGGAACGTCCGCACGTTGATCCCCAGAAGCTCAGACGCCGCCTCCTGCGTCAGCTCCTTCGCCTCAGTCCGATCCAGCAAACTCGAAAACCGCATCCGTCGTACACCCTCGTGAATGGATGCCGTGCCCATCGTGCCCCCTTTGTTCCGGGGCACCAAAAACACGACACTTCACGAGCTACAAACAGGCGACAGATCACGAGCTACTGACACACGCGCGCGATTCCCGTTGACATATGGTATATTGTATACCAGTCTGCGCTGACAAATTGAAACCCTTCAGGGAGGTTGCAATGCAAGTCGGAGATGTCCTGCGCAAGAAAGCCGCACGTGTTGCAACGGTTCGAATGAACGAAACCGTCGCAATCGCTTCCCAACTGATGCGCTCCGGCAATATCAGCGCGCTCGTGGTCAAGGATGTCGTGCGCACCGAGGGCAATACCGCGGTGGGCATGTTCACCGAGCGCGACGTCGTCCGCGCCATTGCCGAGCACGGCGCGGCCGGCGTCCATATGAAGGTCTCGCAGCTGATTTCGGTGCAGGAGCTGGTGTCGTGCAGCCCTAGCGATACGCTCGAGCACGTCCGTCATCTCATGCACAGGCACCACATCCGTCATGTGCCTGTGATCGACAACTACAGCCTGATCGGCGTCATCAGCATCCGCGACATCTCGACCGCGTTCGGTGACGAGGCCACGGCCGTCGCGCCAACCGTAGCGGCCTGACAAACTCTTTCGTCGGCTTCGATCTAGCGGCTTTGAGGTGCTCGAAGCCGACGGTTGAACTCTACCGAATCTTGCTCCGCTCGCTTGCTAAAGACGCCACGAAAATCTGCATCTACGGCGCAGGCGCGATCGGCGGGTACCTCGGTGTGCAGTTCGCGCGGGCGGGCGCCAACATCAGTTTGGTGGAGCGTTCGCTCTGAAGCGCATGACGGACTCAAGCCGGACATCACGCCATATCCGAAAAGTGCTAAGAGCGCCGATTTAGGCATGTTCGCAGCATGTCCGGTTAGCGGGTGATCTCGGAAATGCCGGACACTATCCGGAATTGCCCATCGCCCGGAAACAAAAGCTCCGGTTTTGCATGATTGCGTTGCCCTGAGCCCCGACCTGCCCGGTAGACATTTGCGGGGGGTGACGGCATCCTGCGCCTCGAAATTCGAAGAAACGCGCGCGATATTCCGCGCAGAGGAAACCGAGGGCAGACCATGTTGAAAACGCGATTTACCGAGCTCGTCGGCGTCGAACACCCGATCGTGCAGGGCGGCATGCAGTGGGTGGGACGCGCCGAGCTGGTGGCGGCGGTCGCCAATGCCGGCGCGCTCGGCCTAATTACGGCGCTGACGCAGCCGACGCCGGAAGACCTCACCAAGGAAATCGCGCGCTGCCGCAACCTCACCGACAAGCCGTTCGGCGTCAATCTCACCATTCTGCCCTCGATCAAGCCGCCGCCTTATGCGGAATACCGGCAGGCCATCATCGAGAGCGGCATCAAGATCGTCGAGACCGCCGGCAACAAGCCGCAGGAGCATGTCACCGAATTCAAGAAGCACGGCGTGATCGTGCTGCACAAATGCACCAGCGTCCGCCACGCGCTGTCGGCGGAGCGCATGGGCGTCGACGCGATCTCGATCGACGGCTTTGAGTGCGCCGGGCATCCCGGCGAGGACGACACACCCGGCCTGATCCTGATTCCGGCGGCCGCCGACAAGGTCAAGATTCCAATGATCGCCTCCGGCGGCTTCGCCGACGGCCGCGGCCTGATCGCAGCGCTCGCGCTCGGCGCCGAAGGCATCAACATGGGCACCCGCTTCATGTGCACCAAGGAAAGCCCGATTCATCAGCTGGTGAAGGAACGCATCGTCGCCAACGACGAACGCGAGACCGAGCTGATCTTCCGCACCATGCGCAATACCTCCCGCGTCGCCAAGAACGCGATCAGCACCAAGGTGGTCGAAATGGAAAAAGCAGGCGCGAAATTCGAGGACGTCCGCGAACTCGTCGCCGGCGCCCGCGGCAAGATGGTCTACGCGTCAGGCGACGCCGATGAAGGTATCTGGTCGGCCGGACAGGTGCAGGGGCTGATCCACGACATCCCGACCTGCGCCGAACTGGTATCGCGCATCATGCGTGAGGCGGAAGCCATCATCCAGACCCGGCTCGAAGGCATGATGTCTGGCGCCCGCCGTCAGGCCGCCGAATAACTGCCTCGAACGACAGAGAACGATTGCATGAAGGCCTATGTCTACGGCGCCAATGGCGCCGCCATCACCGATGTCGCCAGGCCGTCGCCGAAAGGCGCGCAGGTGCTGGTTCGCGTGCGCGCCTGCGGCCTCAACCGCGCCGACCTCGGCATGACCAAGGGCCACGTCCATGGCGCCGCCGGCGGCGTCGGCACCGTGCTCGGCATGGAATGGGCGGGCGAGATCGCCGAACTCGGCCCCGACGCCCAGGGCGTCAGTGTCGGCGACCGGGTGATGGGCTCCGGCGCCGCCGCGTTTGCGGAGTATGCGCTCGCCGACCATCGCCGGCTGTTTCACATTCCGGCCAGGGCCAACATGAGCTTCGAGGACGCAGCCACCCTGCCCGTCGCGCTCACCACCATGCACAATGCGGTCGTGACCAACGGCGCCCTGCAGCCCGGCCAGACCGTGCTGATCCAGGGCGCCAGTTCCGGCGTCGGCCTGATGGCGCTGCAGATCGCCAGGCTCAAGGGCGCGAAAACCGTGATCGGCTCATCGACCGACGCGACGCGACGCGGCCGGCTGAAGGATTTCGGCGCCGACCTCGCGGTGGATTCCAGCGATCCCGGCTGGGTCGATCAGGTGTTGAAGGCGACCGGCGGCGAAGGCGTCGATCTGATCGTCGACCAGATCTCCGGCAAAGTCGCCAGCCAGAATCTCGCCGCCACCAAAATCAAGGGCCGCATCGTCAATGTCGGCCGGCTCGGCGGCACCCATGCCGATTTCAACTTCGACCTCCATGCCGCGCGCCGCATCCATTATATCGGCGTCACCTTCCGCACCCGCTCGATCGAGGAAATCCGCGAGATTTTCGATGAAGTCCGCAAGGACCTCTGGCCCGCAGTAGAGTGGCGAAAACTGCAATTGCCGATCGACAAGGTGTTCGCCTTCGACGATATCGGCAAGGCGTTCGAACACATGGAAGCCAACCGGCATCTCGGCAAGATCGTGGTGACGCTCTGACTTCGTTGACCTAAAGGTCGACTTCTGCCCGGGTCGACTTCGGCCCATCCAACAATTCAGAACAATTCGCAACAAAGTGCTTCCTGCGGATAAAGTGGCGATGGCGGATCGGCGCTTTAATGTTGGGTGGCGGGCTGCTAAACCGCCGCGCATGAGCCCTGCCGTTCCCAACGTCAAATCCCGCGTCGCGGCGATTTCGATCTTCGCCAGCGCCGGCATGGCGGCGGCGAAGTTCGCGGTCGGCATCGCCATCGGCAGCCTCGCGCTGATTTCGGAAGCGCTGCACTCTTCGGTCGACGTGGTCGCGACCGTCGTGACCTGGATGGTGGTGCGGGTTTCGGACCGCCCGGCGGACGACGAGCATCATTACGGCCACGGCAAGTTCGAGAGCCTGTCGGCGCTTGGCGTCATCGCCATGCTCTATGTGCTGGCCGGCGGCATTCTCGTCGAATCCTACAGCCGCCTGCGCGAAGGCGCGCCGCCGCCGACGCTGTCGGCGATCCCGTTCGTCGTCCTGGTGATCGACATCGCCGTGAACTTCTGGCGGGCGCGGGCGCTGCATCGCACCGCACGCGCAACCAAAAGCCAGGCGCTGGCCGCCGACGCGCTGCATTTTGCCTCCGACGTGCTCGGCTCGATCGCCGTCATCATCGGACTGGCACTTTCCGGGTTCGGCTATGTCTGGGGCGACGCCGTCGCCGCGGTCGCCGTCGCGATCATGATCGCGCTATTGGGCCTGCGGCTGGCGCGCTCCACCGTCGAAACCCTGCTCGACCGCGCCCCCGAAGGCGTGGCGGAGACCGCCACCGCCGCAATCCGGGCCGTGTCCGGCGTGGTCGATGTCGAACGCTTGAGGGTGCGCATGGTCGGTTCGACGCATTTCATCGACGCCATCGTGCAGGTGCCGCGCACCTATCCGATCGACCGCGTCGAAGAGATCAAGCGAATGGCCCAGGATGCCGTCAACAAGGCCCTCGACAACGCCGATCTGACGTTCACCGCCGTGCCGGTCGCGCGAAATAATGAGAGCGTGCGCGAGCGTATCATGGTGATCGCCCGCAATTCCGGCCTCGCCGTCCACCACGTCACCGTGCACGACCTCGGCGGCAAGCTCACCGTCAGCATCGACCTCGAAGTCGACGGCGAGATGGCGCTGACGGCGGCCCACGACATCGCCCATGGGCTGGAGCGCAATATCCGCGAGGAATTCGGCGAGGACGTCGAAGTCGACACCCACATCGAGCCGCTGGAACCGGAATTGCCGCACGGCACCGATGCCGCGCCCGATCGCGTCGAAACCATCAAGGCCGCGCTGTCGCGCTTGGCCGCCGACGGCGCCATCCACGACATCCATAATGTGCGGGTGCGCGACACCGACGCCGGCGAAATCGTCAACTTCCATTGCCGCGCTGCGCCATCGATGAGCGTGATCAAGGTTCATCAGAAGGTCGACGAGATCGAACGCGCGCTGCGCCGCGCGTTCCCCACGGTGAAGCGCGTCATCAGCCACGCCGAGCCGCCGCACGCGCAGTGAAATCCCGATGCCGGGCGCGCGTTCTCCTTTCGGACTCACTTTGCCGGTAATTCTGCAGACATTTCTGCAATCCCGATTCTCCGTTGGACAAGATTTATTTTCATTAACGAATCGTTGACTCTCGACAGCCTGCAAAAAGTGGATTCAAATCGCTGTGATTCGGAAGCGACTGGGGCTGTTCCGGACAGGGTGCAAACAAGATTTTTGGTGGGGGTCCAAGCATGGCGCGCGCACACGCGGCGAGCGCGTGCGTCCAATCCGATTCGATCAAGGGATTGGCGCAATCGATCGCGAAACCGGCCTATCACCGGCTGTTGGTAGCGGAGCCTGCGCTTCGCCGCGCAGTGCCAACCCTGATCGTTGCCTTCCTCATCACCATTTGCCTTGGCGCATTCGTGCAGGTCGTCGATCAGAACCGGCAAAAGCGCGCGGCCGTCAAGCGCGACCTGGCGGCGGTCGCCGATCTGCTCGCCGAGCGCCTCGACCGCATCGCCTCGGTCAGGCAGGACCGGGCGGCAACCATCGACCGCCTGCAGAGCCTGCTGCCCGGCCTCATCCCGTCGTGGGGAGTCGCAGCCGGGCGGCACGTCATCGTCACCGGCGCGGACCAGCGCGTTCTCGCCCGCGTACCGGTCGAGACCACGCTTGGCGACACCGCCAGCACTCTCGAGGCCATCAGCGCCGCACTGTCGCTGACCGGAGCAGCCCAACAAGGCGGCGTGACCGACATCGTCCTGCCCAACGGCAACGGCGCGCTGGCGGTCCAGCATATCGTCAAATCGCTACCCGGCCAGGTCATCATCATCCAGGAAAAAATCGATTCACTGTGGCAGTCGGACGCCGCCCTGTCGGTGACGCTGTCCGCCACCACGGGCTTTGTCGTTCTGATCCTGGGCTTTGCCTTCCACTGGCAATCGACGCGCGCCCGCGAAGGCGATCTCATTAATGACGCAGTGCGCGGCCGGATCGATACCGCGCTCAATCGCGGACGCTGCGGATTGTGGGACTGGGACCTGTCGCGCGGCAGGATTTTCTGGTCGCAATCGATGTTCACGATGCTGGGGCTGGACAGCCGCAACGACCTTCTGACCTTTGGCGAAGTCAACGCGCTGGTGAAATCCGACGACATCGACCTGTTCGCCATCGGCGATCAGCTCATCTCCGGAAAGATTACCTACATCGACCAGACCTTCCGCATGCAGCACACCGGCGGCCACTGGATCTGGCTGCGGGTCCGCTGCGAGCTGAGCCATGGCGCAGCCGACGCCGGCCTGCATCTGATCGGCATTGCCGTCGACATCACAGAGCAGAAGAGCCTCGCCGAGAAAACGGTGGAGGCCGATCTGCGGCTGCGCGACGCGATCGAGACCATCCCGGAAGCGTTCGTGCTGTGGGACGCGGAAGACCGTCTGGTGCTCTGCAACTCGCACTTCCAGCGCCTGCACAAGCTGCCGGATTCGGCTGTCGCGCCGGGCACTTCCTATGAAACCGTGATCGAAGTCGGCAGCATGCCGGAGGTCCGCACAAGGCTGCATGAAACCGCCACCCAGGCGCCGGGCGCACGCACCTTCGAGGCGCAACTGGATGACGGCAGCTGGCTGCATATCAGCGAGCGCCGCACCAAGGACGGCGGTTACGTCTCGGTGGGCACCGACATCACCCGCATCAAGGAACATGAGCAGAAACTGGTCGACAACGACCTTCGCCTGCGCGCCACCGTCATCGACCTGAAACGCTCGCAGACCGCGCTCGAACAACAAGCCATCGAACTCGCCGACCTCGCCGAAAAATATTCCGAAGAAAAGACTCGCGCCGAGGAAGCCAACCAGACCAAATCCAAATTCCTCGCCAATATGAGCCACGAGCTGCGCACGCCGCTCAATGCCATCATCGGATTTTCCGAGATTATGGAAAGCGGCATGTTCGGCACGCTCGGCTCGGAGAAATACCAGGAATACTGCCACGACATTCTCACCAGCGGTCACTACCTGCTGGAAGTCATCAACGACATCCTCGACATGTCGAAGATCGAAGCCGGCCGGATGAAGCTCGACATGGAGCAGCTCGACCTGTCGAAGACGCTGGCGGAATCGCTGCGGGTGGTATCCGGACGCGCCGACGACAAGCAGCTGGCGCTGGACGCGGACATCGACGGCACCATTTCGGTGGTAGCCGACCGCCGCGCGATCAAGCAGATCATCGTCAACCTGCTGTCCAACGCCGTCAAATTCACGCCCGACGGCGGCAAGGTGGTGGTGCGCAGCCGGCTGCTCAGCGACTCGATCGTGCTGATGATCGCCGACACCGGCATCGGGATCTCGCCGCATTCGCTGCAGCGGCTGGGCCGGCCGTTCGAGCAGGTCGAGAGCCAGCTCACCAAGACCTATCACGGCTCGGGGCTCGGGCTGGCCATCGCGCGATCGCTGACCAACCTGCACGGCGGCTCGATGCGGCTGCGCTCGAAACTCGGTACCGGCACCGTGGTCTGCGTATCGCTGCCGCGCGACGCCCGCAAGGCGAAAGCGCGGATCCCGGTCGCCGCATAGCTGGACACCGGATTCAGCCATTGCGCGCGGGCGCGCGCTCCAACGTCAGCAGGACAGCCTCTCCAGTCTTTCGCGTGTGCGTGCTCAGGGCCGCCGCGAACCCCGCCGCATCGCGTGCGCGGAGCAAAGCCATAAAGGTTTCGTGCTCCTCCACGGACTCGGTCCATCGTCGGGCATCGTAATTTGCGACCGCGCGTGCGCGAAAGATGTTCGCGTGCAGCGTCGTCCAGATGTTGAGAAGAACGGGATTGCGGGCCAGCCTGGTGATCTCAACGTGAATGTCCTGGTTCAATCTAAAATATGCGGTGCGAGATGCTTCATGGTGAAGCTGAACCAGCCGCTCGTGCATTGCATTCAGCCTGGCGATGTCGTCATCAGTAGCCAAGGTCGCAGCCTGAATTCCGGCAACGCTATCCAGCGCAACCATGATGTCAAATATGTTGGCGATCTCATCGCGATTGATGGGCGTGATCACGGGTGTTCGGTGCGACCGGAGTTCGATAAGACCCTCGTTAGCCAATATCTTGAAGGCCTCCCGCAAGGGTGTCCGCGACACGCCGAACGTCTCGCAAAGCATCCGCTCGGGTAGCGGGGCGCCCGCTTGCAGTTCGCCATTCACGATCATTTCGCGGACCTTCGCGACCAGCTGATCATGGAGCGACATCCTCTCGATGGGCCTTTTCGAATGGTCCGACGACAATTTCAGCCGGGCCGGCTTGAAACGCGTGCGAAGTCGGGTTCGTGGCGCGGGTTCGCTCATTCCCGGTAATCCTTTTTCATTGCCGCTGCCTCAAAACTGCGCGTTCCGCCCATTGAACAAGCATCTTTCCTAAGATATAATATAACGATCTCTTTGATATTACTAGCTATCTTTATGATTGCATATCGTATCCAAATTGGCACGGAGATTGCTACACCGATACGTCGAACAAGGAATACGCAAACAACTGACTGGAGATCAGCCGTGAGAAAACTTCTGCTGGCTACCCTCATCGCCCTTGGTTTCGCTTCGCTAGACGTCGCGAGCAGCTTTGCTCAAGTCGAACCCTCGATCAAACTCGGTTACGCGAAGTGCGCGCACTGCACACCGATGTCGCTAACTCCGCAATATGCGAAAGGCGTTCAGATCGACGCCGTCGGCTTCAATACCGGGACCGACGCGCTGACTGCGCTGGTATCCAAGAATATCGATGTCGCCCAGGTCACCTACCTTCACTACGCGATTGCACTCGACAAAGGTTTTGATGTGGTGGCGATCTCGGGGCAGGTCAACGGCGGCTCCGCGATGCTGGCCGGAAACGATCTGGAAGTCACGCCAAACGATTGGGCATCTCTCAAGAAAGTCATCGCGGACTTCAAAGCCGCCGGTAAGCCATTTCGCGTAGCAGCGTCCCGCGGAAATGCACAGGACATTCACATGCGCGGCGCATTTGCAAAGCAGGGCATCGATATCAACAAGGACGTGCAGTTCATCAACATTCCGAATCCGTCGGACCACTTGCAGGCCCTTCGACGTGGTGAAATCGAGTTGATCTGCACCGTCGAGCCCTTTGCAACGCAGATACTGCAGAACAAGGCAGCCAAGCTGTTCGGTCTTCCCTACGATCAGGCCGCGGGCAAGCTCACCAACATCATTCTAACCCGGTCGGATGTTGTCGCAGCGAAGCCCAAGGAACTCGAGAACACCGTCCGCGCGGTGGTGAAGGTCGATGAATTCATCGCGGGCGACAAGGCAGCTTTGGTTGCCGTGATCTCAAAGATCACCGGTCTCGACAAGGCAATTGCCGCAGGCGCCGTGGATAATCTCGACCCGGACCCGAAGATGTATCGTGCTTCGGCCGTGGCGATCGCCGGCATGATGCGCGACCTGAAGTACATCAACTCGGATGTCTCCGCCGCGGTCGAGAAGAATATGGATTACCGCTTTCTGGAGGCTGCGACCGGCAAGCCCAAATCCGACCTGGGCTATTGAGGTCGATCATGCTCAACGTCCTCCACCTCAGGAAGCTTGATCGCTACGTCGTGCCCTTCCTGATTCTGGTGGGGTGGGAGGCGTTCTCGCGGTCGGGCGCGCTTCCCGCCGCCTTGCTGCCGGCGCCGTCGACCGTGCTGTGGGCATGGGCGGACTGGATATTCGGTACCGATGGCAACACCCAAACCTACAGCGGGCATTGGGTCTACGACATGGCATCCAGCTTTTCCCGCGTTCTCGCGGGCTTTGCGATCGCGACCTTTCTTGCTGTTGTGCTGGGCGTTGCCATCGGCTGGTCTCGCGCCACCGAAGTAATCATCGAACCGACGCTGCAAATGCTGCGGCCGATTCCACCGGTGTCATGGATACCGCTGGCGATCATCTGGTTTGGAATCGCCAACAAGCCCGCAATTTTTCTCGTGTTTCTCGGCGCATTTTTTCCAATCCTGCTCAATACGATTCACGGCGTGAAGAATTGCGACCGCAATCTCATTCGTGCGGGCGCGATGGTTGGTGGCAAAAATCGCGAACTGCTCCGCTTTATCGTGCTGCCTGCCGCGCTGCCGAACATTTTTGCCGGTCTGCGCATCGGCATTGGGTCGGCTTGGATGCTCACCGTGACCGCCGAGATGGTCGCGGTGAAGAGCGGCCTCGGCTACGTGCTGTGGGATTCGTACTACTTTCTGCGTTACGACCTCGTCCTTGCCGCCATGGCCAGCATCGGGCTGCTCGGCTTCCTGAGTGATCTCGGCATCCGCGCCGTCATGGGCCAGGTCCTTCACTGGCAACGCAATACCACCATCCAGGGCGGGGAATGAGACATGGCCACGATCGAAATTTCCCGCCTGTCCAAAGTATTCAAGGACGCCAAACGGAAGTCCGATGTCGTCGCGCTCGACGATATCAATCTTGAAGTTGCGAAAAACGAGTTTGTTTGCTTGCTCGGGCCCAGCGGATGCGGAAAGTCCACGCTGCTGAATATGATCGCCGGCTTTGAGAAGCCAACTTCCGGCACCGTGACGGTCGATGGACAGCTGATTTCCGTCCCCGGATCCGATCGGGGCGTGGTTTTTCAACAAGCCAATCTAATGCCGTGGCTGCCGGTCTGGGAGAATGTTGCCTTTCATTTGCTTCTGCGTGGCGGCCAAAAACGCGAACGACGCTCCATCGCGCAACGCTATATCGACATGGTCGGGCTTACCGGCTTCGAGAACCACTATCCTTCCGAACTGTCGGGGGGCATGAATCAGCGGGTGGGCATTGCACGCGCACTGCTGATGAATCCGCAGGTTATTCTGATGGACGAACCATTCGGGGCGCTCGACGAGCAAACGCGAATGGACATGCAGAACGAACTCGTTCGCATCTGGCAGGAACACCAGGGCACCATCGTCTTCGTAACCCACGGCATCGACGAAGCTTTGACGCTCGGAACGCATGTCGCGGTGATGAGTGCGCGACCGGGCCGCATTCGGGAGATCATTCCGATCGACTTGTCGCGACCCCGGGACATCACGAGTCCGCAGTTCAACGAAACCAAACGTCATATCCTCGATCTGCTTCGCTCCGAGCGGGCAACTCAACCCTTGGAAACGATGGACCACCAATGACAAAGCGTGTTCTTCTTGGAATGCTCACCCCTTCGTCCAATACTTCTCTGGAACCGATCACAACCGCCATGGTTGCCGGCCTGCCCGAGGTTTCCGCGCACTTCTCCCGTTTCAAGGTCACGGAAATAGCGCTTTCCAGCAAAGCACTCGCTCAGTTCGACAATAACGAAATCCTGCGGGCGGCGGAACTACTGGCGCATGCGAGGGTGGATTCGATCGGATGGAATGGCACATCGTCCGGATGGCTGGGGTTCGAGGCCGACGTCCGGCTTTGCGAACAGATCACTGCGGCCACGGGAATTCCCGCTACGACCTCAATGCTGGCGCTCAACGAGATCCTCGAGCAGCGCAAAGTAACGAGGCTCGGCTACGTCACGCCTTATCTCGATAACGTTCAGGCCAGAATCCTCGAAAACTACGGAAAGCTCGGTATTGTCTGCCAGGGCGAGCGGCATCTCGGCCTGCAGGACAATTTTTCCTTTTCGGAGGTGCCGGTCTCGCAACTGGAGGCGATGACCCGCGACGTTGCAATGGACAGACCGGATGCAATCACGATCATCTGCACCAATTTGAAGGCCGCACCATCGGTTGCGAAGCTCGAACGTGAAACCGGCATTCCAATCTATGACACGATCGCGACTGTAGTCTGGAAATGTCTAAGGCTCGCCGGCGTGGATACCCGGCGCGTGACAGAGTGGGGTTCGCTGTTTCAAGAAGTTGCGTGACCGCTTGCGGCAGGTTGCGTGTTGTTATCTGGAGAATGAACCATGGCTGCCTTCGACACTGTCATCCGTCACGGCACGATCGCTACCGCGAGCGAGACCTACAAGGCCGATGTCGGGATCAGGAACGGGCGCATCGTCTCCATCGGGGAGTCGCTGACCGACGCCGACGAAGTCGTCGATGCCGCCGGCATGCTGGTTCTGCCGGGAGGCATCGACAGCCATGTCCATATTTCCCAGCCCTCCGGGCCCGGGATCGTCATGGCGGACGATTTTGCCAGTGCGACGCGTGCGGCAGCCTTCGGGGGCAATACTTTCGTTATGCCGTACTGTCTTCAGGCCAAGGGGCAGCCGTTGCGGGAGGCCCTGAAGGATTATCACGGGCTTGCGGACCAGAACTGCCACATCGATCATTCCTTTCATCTCATTATTGCTGATCCCACAGAGAGCGTCCTTGGGCAGGAACTGCCCGCATTGGTCGCCGACGGCTACACCTCTCTCAAGATTTTTATGACCTACGCTGACCTGGCACTGAGCGACTTCCAGATCCTCGAAGTTCTTTCGGTCGCTCGCGAGTCGGGTGCCCTCGTTCAGATTCATGCGGAAAACTACGATGCCATCCGCTTTCTCGCCGACCGGCTTGAACGTGCCGGAAATACGGGGCCGTATTTTCACGGCAAATCGCGTCCCATCATCGTAGAGCGGGAGGCCACCAGCCGCGCGATCTCCCTGGCCGAATTGATCGACGTCCCCATCGTCATCGTTCATGTCTCGAACAGGGAAGCGATGGACGAGATCAGGCGCGCGCAGATGCGCGGCTTGAAGATTCAGGGTGAGACCTGCCCACAATATCTGGTCTTGACGGAAGACGACCTGAAGGATCTGGGTATGGAGGGGGCGAAGTATGTGTGTTCTCCGCCGCCACGGGACAGATCAAGTCAGCAGGCATGCTGGGAAGGGCTTCAGCAAGGCATCTTCTCGCTGTTTTCTTCCGACCATTGTCCGTTTCGCTACGACGACGAAGCCGGCAAGCTCACGCCCAACGCACGAACAAGCTTTCGCTGGATTCCCAATGGCATTCCCGGAATCGAGACACGCCTTCCAATTCTGTTTTCCGAAGGTGTCAGTAAGGGGCGCATTTCGCTGAACCAGTTCGTCGCGCTGACCGCGACCAACCATGCCAAGACCTACGGATTGGCCGGAAAAGGCTCAATTGCCGTCGGATATGACGCAGACATTGCTATTTGGGATCCCGGGAGGACAGCAACCCTATCGCAAAAGGATCTTCACCACGGAGCTGATTACACCCCTTATGAGGGCTTGGAGATCACGGGATGGCCGATCGCGACGATGCTGCGCGGTCGCTTTGTCGTACGTGAAGGAAAACTCGTTGGCGACAAACGTTCCGGCCGATACCTCCGTCGAGGAGCGCCGTTCGAGCCCTCGGCGAGGCCGGCGAAATGACGAATACCAGCGCTCCAGGCTCGAAAGCACTTTAGTTCCGGCCTTCGACGAGATCGCCGAACACCCGGCGCACTTCGGTCTGTGTCTCCTTGACCCGCGCCTCCAGCGACGAGAAGTCCGGGGCATCGCCAGCCCGCGCCATCACGCGCAACAGGTCTTCGCCCGCGGTTTCCGGCTTGAACTTCTCGCTGACACAGAGCCGCAGGATCTGCGTCAGGTCATGATAGAGCCGCGCCGCCGAACGCAGGATTTCCGCCGACGATTGCGGCAGCACGCCGAGCCGCGCGGCGTTGTCGAGTACCTGCAGGGTGGAGACGTCGAGTATGTCGGGCTTGTCGGCGGCGTGGGCCAGCTGCAGATATTGTGCGATGAAATCGATGTCGACGATGCCGCCGGCGGCATATTTCAGGTCCCAGACGTCGTCCTCGCCCTTCTCCAGCGCAATGGCGCGGCGCATGTCGGCGACGTCGCCGGCGACGCCGGCGCGGTCGCGCGGTCGGGTCAGCACGCCGCGAATGATCGCTTCGATACGCGCGCGAAATTCCGGCGATGCCGAAATCACCCGCGCGCGGGTCAGCGCCATATGCTCCCAGGTCCAGGCCTCGCGCTCCTGATAGTCGGCGAAGGAATCGATCCGCGAGGCCACCGGGCCCGCGCGCCCCGACGGCCGCAGCCGCATATCCACCTCGTACAGCACGCCGTAATTGGTCCGCGTCGTAAAGGCGCTGATCAGCCGCTGCGTGAAGCGGGCAAAATACTGGGCGCCGTGCAGCGACCGCTCGCCGTCGGAATCTGGATGGTCGTGGTCGAAATCATAGAGCAGGATCAGGTCGAGATCGGATGACGCGGTCATCTCGCGGCTGCCGAGCCTGCCCATCGCAAGGATCGCGGTCTCCTGCCCCCTGATCCGGCCGTGCTGGGCCGCGAAGCGGTCGGTCACGAGGCCATGCACGGTATGGACAATGCCCTCGGCGACGTCGGCGAAGGCGACGCTGGCCTGTTGGGCGGAAACCGTGCCGGACAGGATCCGGGTGCCGATCAGGAACAGGCTTTCCTGGCCGAACAGCCGCAATCGATCGAGAAATTCTTCATAGGAATCCGCGTCCGCCAGCGTCGCCGCGAGCCGCGCCGATAATTCCTGCCGGTCGGGAATAGCGCCGAAGAAGCGCGGATCGATCAGCCCATCCATGATCTGCGGTTGCCGCGCCAGCATGTCGCCGAGCCGGGGTGCCGCGCCGAGGATCAGCGCCACCAGCGCGACCAGGTCGCGGTTCTGGCTGAGCAGCGAAATCAGCCGTCCGCCGCGTTGCAGCGCCAGCAGGAAGCGGTCGAAGGCAGCCACCGCATTGTCGGGCTCTTCGGCGCGGGCCAGACCATCGATCAATCCCGGCACGAATTCGACGAAGGCGTTCCGCGTCGCTTCGACGCGCAGCGCGCGATAATCGCCGGTCATCCATTGTTGCACGGTTCCCGCCACTACCACCGGCTTCTTGAAGCCGAGCGAGACCAGATGTTCGACCAGGCGCGGATCGTCGGGACCGGCGCTGTAATCGGCCGCCGGCAATTTCGCGGTGCCGGTCGGATCGCCCTCGAACAGCTTGCCGTAATGCCCCTGCACGACGTTGAGATGGCCGAGCAGGTCCTTGGCGAACGCGGCGCGGCTGTCGTAGCCGAGGAAGCAGGCGAACCGCTCCACCGCCTCGACGTCGTCGGGCAAGGCATGGGTCTGCTCGTCCGCGACCATCTGCAGGCGGTGTTCCACCCGCCGCAGAAAATGATAGGCCGCGGTCAACTCGTCGCGCGCGGCGAAGGTGATCCAGTTGCTCGAGGCCAGCACCTGCAGCGCTTCCAGCGTCGGCCGCACCCGCAATTCCGGGTGCCGGCCGCCGGCGATCAACTGCTGGGTCTGGGCGAAGAACTCGATCTCGCGGATACCGCCCCGCCCAACCTTGACGTTGTGCCCCTCGACCGCGATCTCGCTCTGCCCGCGAAACGTCTGCATCTGCCGCTTCATGTCATGCACGTCGGCAAGGGCTGCGAAATCCAGGTGCTTGCGCCAGACGAAGGGCGCGATTTCCGCGACCAGCGCCTCGCCGGCCCTGGCGTCGCCGGCGCAGGGCCGCGCCTTGATCATGGCGGCGCGTTCCCAGGTCCGCCCTTCCCGCTCGTAATAATGCAGCGCCGCGGCCATCGAGATCGCCACCTGCGTCGAGGACGGATCCGGCCGCAGCCGCAGGTCGACCCGGAACACGTACCCATCGCCGTTGCGCTGCTGCAGCAGCCGCGCCAAAGCCTGGGTGACACGCACGAAGAACGTCTGCGGCTCGATATCCGGCGCCAGCGTCGGCGCCTCGGAATCGAAGAACACGATCAGATCGATATCACTGGAATAGTTCAGCTCGCCCGCGCCCATCTTGCCCATCGCGAGCACGACCAGACCGCTGTCGTCCTCCGGGGAATCGGGATTGGGCGGCAGCAGCTTCCCCCGTGCGGCTTCCTGCCTCAGCAGGAAGCGCAGCGCCGCCTGCACCGAGGCAACCGCGAGATCGGTCAGCGCCGCGGTCACCTGCATCACCGGCCACAGCCCGCCGATGTCGCACAGCGCGATCAGGAGCGCGGCCTCCGACTTCATGCGGCGAAGCAGCCGCATGACATCGGCTTCGTTCGACGCCGCCGAAACGCCGCGGCGGGTCTTTTCGATCAATCCGGCCAGATGCGGCTCCGGTTCGCATTCAAGCAACCGGATGGCGCGCGCGCCGTCGGCGCGCAGCAGGTCGAACAGATAGGGAGAGGCTTCGGCGATGCCGAGAAGAATGGTCCTGGCGCGGGGAAACCGGCCGGTGAGATCGTCGATCGCAGCCGCCTGCTCCGGCGCCAGATCGGTCAGCCAGTCTGCCAGTCGCTGTTCGGCTATATCGGGAGCGGACACATGCGGTCCGTCCACAAACCGGGCGGCCAGACTCGGTTGGTCCGCGTCGCCCTTCGCGGATGAGGTCATGCCACCTTCTGTGGCACATCCGGCGTTTGAGCCGCAAGCCTGTCACTGACGCCGGCCTTGGCCGGGATCGCCAGGGTCGCCGACAGTCCGGGATGCGCGTCGCCGAGCCGAAGCTCGCCGCCATGCAGCGTCGCCACCGCCGACGCCAGGCTGAGGCCAAGACCGGAGCCGGGCTGGGTGCGGCTGGCCTCGAGCCGGACAAAGCGTTCCACCGCGTGGCTGCGGTCGGATTCCGGTATCCCCGGCCCATGGTCGGTGACGCTGAGCAGCACCGAATCGCCGTCTCGCCGCGCCTCGATCACGATCTCATTGCCGGCGGCGGCTGCGCCCGCGCCGGCGCTCAGTGGCAGAATCGAGGAATGCGGCTTGCCGTATTTGATCGCATTCTCGACCAAATTGGCCAGCGCCTGGCTGATCAATTCGCGGTTGCCATGAACCGGCGCGGGCGAGGTCTTGACGCGCAGGGTCATGCCGTCGTCTTCCGCCAGCGGTTCATAGAGTTCCTGAATGCCCCTGGCGACGTCGGCGGCGTCGAAATCATCCATGTTGCCGCGCGCCTGCCCGGATTCGGCGCGCGCGATCATCAACAGCGCATTGAAGGTCCGGATCAGGCCGTCGGATTCCTCGATGGTTCGCTCCAGCGCGCTGCGGTAGTCGGCCTCGCTGCCGGACTTCGCCAGCGCCTCCTCGGCGCGATTGCGCAGCCGCGTCAGCGGCGTCTTCAGGTCGTGGGCGATGTTGTCGGAAACTTCCTTCAGCCCCATCATCAGGGCCTCGATCCGCTCCAGCATGGCGTTGAGGTTCTCCGCCAGCCGGTCGAGTTCGTCGCCGCTCCGCCCGACCGGCAGCCGTCCGCTCAGATCGCCCGCCATGATGCGCCGGGTGGTGCCGGTCATGGCGTCGATACGCCGCAGCACCCGCCGCGCGACAAAGATGCCGCCGCCGATGCCGAGCACGACGACGACGAGCAGCGACCATTGCGCGGCCTTGGCGACGATGCCGAACAGCCGCCGCCGCTCCTCCAGATCGCGCCCGATCAGGAGCCTGAACCCGCTGGAGAGTTCGGTGACGCGCACCAGCGCGCGATGGTCACGGGTATTCTGCTCGTCGAGCCGCCGGTAGGCGGTCTCCGACCAGCCCAGGCTCGCCATCACGCCCGGGGCCAGCGAGCCGACATTGCCGGCGACCGCCAGTCCCGCCGGCGTGGTCACGAGGTAGAGATTGGCGCCGGGCCGCAGCGCCCGGTTCTCGATCGTGAACACCAGCCCGCGCAGCCCGCGCCGCGCATAGATCTCGCTGATCTCGCCGATTTCCGCATTCACGGTGGTGGTGATCTGCTCGGTGATCAGCCGGCGTGTATTCCAGGCGAAATAGCCCAAGAGCGAAGCGGCGAACAGCGCAAACAGCAACAGATAGACCAGCGTCAACCGGAACGCCGTGGTGCGGATCAGCTTACCGAATGCCGTCACGGATCATGTATCCCGCGCCGCGGATCGTATGAAGCAGCGGCCGGTCAAAACCCTTGTCGATCTTGGAGCGCAACCGCGAAATATGCACGTCGATGACATTGGTCTGCGGATCGAAATGATAGTCCCAGACATTTTCCAGGAGCATGGTCCGCGTCACCACCTGCCCGGCATGCTTCATCAGATATTCCAGCAGCCGGAACTCGCGCGGCTGCAGCGTCAGTTCGTCCTTGCCACGGGTGACCCGGTGCGAAAGCCGGTCGAGTTCGAGATCGCCGACCTTGTAGGTGGTCTCCTCGGCGGGACCGCCATGGCGGCGCGACAGCACCTCGACCCGCGCCAGCAGCTCGGCGAATGCATAGGGTTTCGGCAGATAATCGTCACCGCCGGCGCGCAGACCCTTGATGCGGTCGTCGACCTGCCCGAGCGCCGAGAGGATCAGCACCGGCGTGCGATCGCCCTTTTCGCGCAGGCTCCCGATCAGCGACAGGCCGTCGCGCTTCGGCAGCATGCGGTCGACCACCAGCACGTCGTAGTCGCCTGATTCGGCAAGCGTCAGCCCTTCCTCGCCATCGCCGGCGAGATCGGCGACGTGGCCGACTTCGCGAAACGCCTTGACCAGATAGTCGGCGGATTCGCGGTCGTCTTCGATGATCAAAAGGCGCATGTGGCGATCGGGAGCGGTCAGGGAAGTTGAGCTTTCTGTCACCATGGCGCGGCCAGCATCCTCATGCAAGGCAACCCGTTGCCTCGCGATTCCGTGAAAAAAGCGGGCGGTGAAGCTGGGGGACTTCACCGCCCTTAGGCCCTTCCGACGGAGGGGGGCGTATTCCACCGGAAGGTGCTCGAAGGGAGCGGGCTTTGCGGCCCGCCCCCCGGAAAGAGCCGTCGGCGGGGGCGACTATGCCGGCGACACCCTCCATCTCTCGATCATGATCCGAAAGATCGGATCATGATCTCATCTCCTTGTATGGGCATGATCTTTTCGGAAAACCGGTTTCCACTTTTCCGGATCATGCTCGCAAAACGTCGATGCTCAGCCTTTCGCCAGAGGCACCGCGACGAAGCGCGATGAACCGCCGGTCTTGATGCGCATCAGGACGCTGTTCTTGTTGTCGCTGCGCGCGGCGTTGATCGCTTCGCGCACGTCTGTGGCATTGGTGACGGTCTTGCCGGCGACTTCGAGAATCACGTCGCCTTCCTTGAAGCCGCGCTCCGCCGCCGGGCTCTTCGGGGCGACCTCGGTCACCACGACGCCATCCTTGCCGGCGCCGGCCACGCTGTTGGCGGGCGCGAGCGTCAGGCCAAGCTTCGGCACGTCGGTACCGCGGGTGGCGCCATCCTTGCCGCCCTTGTCGGTATCAGCCTTGGCTTCGATCGTATTCGGCAACTGGCCGAGCGTCAGGTTGATGACCTTTTCCTGGCCCTTGTGCAGCACGTTGAGCTTCACCGCATTGCCGGGCGCCAGACCGCCGATGGTGCGGGCGAGTTCGCGCGCATCCTTGACCGGTTCGCCATTGACCGCCGTGATCACGTCGCCGGATTCGATGCCGGCCTTGGCCGCCGGACCATTGGCCTGCGGTTCCGCGACCAGCGCGCCTTCGGCCTTCTTGAGGCCGAGGCTGTCGGCGATGTCAGCCGTCACCGGCTGAATCTGGACGCCGATCCAGCCACGGCTCACCGAGCCCTTGTCCTTGAGCTGGTTGATCACGCTCTTCACGGTGGAAGCCGGGATCGAGAACGCGATGCCGACGCTGCCGCCGGACGGCGAATAGATCGCGGTGTTGACGCCCATCACTTCGCCTTCGGTGTTGAAGGCCGGGCCGCCGGAGTTGCCCTTGTTCACGGGCGCGTCGATCTGGATGAAATCGTCATACGGGCCGTTGCCGATGTCGCGGCCGCTGGCCGAAACGATGCCGGCCGTCACCGTGCCGCCGAGGCCGAACGGATTGCCGACCGCGAGCACCCAGTCGCCGATCCGCGGCTTGCCGTCGGAAAGCTTGGCGAACGGGAAGTCGGTGCGGCCCGCGACCTTGATCAGCGCGACGTCGGTGCGGGGATCGGTTCCGATCACCTTCGCGGTGTAGGTCTTGCCGTCGTCGGTCGTGACCTCGACCTTGTCGGCGCCGTCGACCACGTGATTGTTGGTCACGGCATAGCCGTCGGCCGAGATGAAGAAGCCCGAACCCTGACCCGTCACCGGGCCACGGCCGCCGCGGGGTCCGCTGCGCAGGCCCGGAGGCAGGCCATCGGGGCCGCCGAAGCGCTTGAAGAAGCGCTCCATCGGCGAGCCCGGCTGGAACGGTGAGTCGTCATCCTTGCCAGCGCCGTCGTCCTTGGCGACCTTCTCGTTGATATTGATCTTTACCGAAATGACCGACGGCTTGACGCGCTCGACGATGTCGGCAAAGCCGACGGGCTTCTGCACCCTGCTGAGGTCGCTGTTGACCTGGGCATGCGCGGTGCTGGTGAAGACATCGACCGGACCATGCGACGGGCCGAAGCCGTAAACGGCAATGCCGAGGCCGGCCACGACGGAAGCCATCAGCGCAAATTTGCGGGCGGAAAACAGCTGATGGCGGGGCTCCCGGAAGGACGGGAGCGACGAGAAATCGGTGGGACGTTCGGTCATGTAGGAAATCTCCAGAGCCTGTTTCGGCGGTGCCGGGGGCAAGCACCTTACAGGGTTCAAGATGGGAGTTTCCGCCTTACCGCGCGCTGGCGGGGGAATTAAACTTTTGTAATGATGCGGGATGCCGATGCGGCGGATTATCGCATGCGGAAAAGGGCTTACCGCAGGGCGAAACCGGCCATCGCCGGGCGTTTCCCGGCCGCCGGTTCCGCCGGTGGCGGACCGCTCCTCCCGGGGTCAGGTCGCCCTGACGCTCAGGATGAAGCCGTCGATTTCCCGTTTCAGGGTTTCGGCCTGCTGCGATAGATCGACAGCCGAGTCGCGCGCATCGCTCGCCAGACGCCCCGTTTCAGACGACGTCGAGGTGATCTGGGCGATATGATTGGAGACGTCCAGCGTGCCCCGGGCCGCGTCCTGGACACTCTTCGAAATTTCGAGCGTCGCGTTTCGCTGTTGCGCCGTGTCGACTTCAATGCCGGACATGATCGCGCTGATTTCCGCGATGATGTTGGAGATGTCCGCCATCGCCTCGCGCGTCTCACCCGTGATGCCCTGAATGCTCGCGACATGGGTGGAGATTTCACCGGTTGCCTGGCTGGTCTGGTGGGCGAGATTCTTCACCTCCGAGGCGACCACCGCGAAGCCTTTGCCAGCCTCGCCCGCCCGCGCCGCTTCGATCGTGGCGTTGAGCGCCAGCAGATTGGTCTGGGAGGCGATCGCCTGAACCAGCTGCACGACGGCACCGATCCTTTCAGCGGCTTCCGACAGCGCGTGGATGGTGTCGCCGCTCTTGCGCGCCTGGGCGGCCGCCCCCTCGGCGCGCTGCGTGGCGTCGGTCACCCGCCGGCTGATGGTGCCGATCGACGTCGTCATTTCTTCAGCCGAGCTGGCGACCGTCTGTACGCTGGTGCTGGCCTGGCTCGCGGCGCTTGCAACCGCACTGGCCTTGGTGCTGGTTTCGTTGGCGGCCTGCGACAGGGTTTCCGCATTGCTTTTCAGCCGCACCGCCGACGAAGCCACGCTGCCGACGACATTGGCGACGAGGTCGTTGAAGTCCCGGATCTTCCCGTCGAGATATCGCGAACGTTCGCCCTGACGCTGCGCTTCCTGCAATTCGTGCTCGGTCAGCCGCTGCCGCTCGATGCCGGTGGTCTTGAAGACTTCCAGGGTGCCGGCAAGCAGGCCGATCTCGTTGGTACGGTCAAGGCCGGGGATCGGGGTTTCGAATTTCTGGTCGGCGACCTGGCGCATCGCGTGCACGATGGCAGCCAGCGGTCCGATGATGCCGTTTCGAACCGCAAAATAGGTCGTCAGGCAGACGGCGGAAGCGACGACCGCAATAGCCACGCAAGCCATCAGGAAATATGAAAACGCTGCCTGGGCCTGCTGATAGATCTGCAACGCATGCTCGCGAGCCGGACCGCTCAGCGCGCCGAATTCGGCGGAGAGACTGGTGATCTGATTGTTCAGGTAGAGGACGGCGACAAACCCCGTGCCGCCGCCTATGGCCAGCAACAGCAGGAGAGCCGCCACGACGGCTCCGATCAGGAAGCGGATGGTCAAATTGCTGTTGGCAAACATCGGTGCGCTCGGCCGGGGGGACTGAAGGGGATGCGCGATGAAATTTTCAGAGAAAGGTCAAGATTGCATGAAGGCTCGATCTTGCGGCCGGCATTAAGCCGTCAGCCAACGCGGCCAGACTGCAAATCGGTCGCATTACCAGCGACAGGCCCGTAGCAATACGGAGCTAAGCCGACTTCTCCGGAGGCGTTTCGCGCGAGATCAGCGCCGACAGCCGCGCCTCTTCGTCCGCCGTCAACTTGAGCAGCGGGTCGTCTTCCGCCGGCGCGGATTTCGCGCGCCGCCGGCTGTTGGCCCACAACGCGAACCCGCCTGCAGCGAGCGCCAAGGGCGGCAACAGCCACAGCAACAGGGTGTGGGGTTTGAGCCGGGGTTTCAGCAGCACGAACTCGCCGTAGCGCGCCACCAGGAAATCGATCACCTGGCTGTCGCTGTCGCCGGAGGCGATCCGCTCCCGCACCAGAAGGCGCAAGTCGCGCGCCAGCGGCGCATCGGAATCGTCGATCGACTGGTTCTGGCACACCATGCAGCGCAGTTCGCGCGACAAATCCCGTGCCCGCAATTCCTTGGCCGGATCGGACATGATCTCGTCGGGCTGCACGGCGCGCACGTTCGATGCGGCAAACGCCGTGAACACGATGATCGAAACAGCAATCAGCTTTCGCATATTCTTCCCTCATCCCGAGGAGCATCCGAAAGGATGCGTCCCGATGGATGGCCAGATCCTCATCCATCGAGACGCCGCGGAGTTTATCATCGGGCGCGCATTCGCGCGACCCGTTGGCGGCTCCTCTGGACGAGGGAAACAGTTACTCCGCCGCCTGCAATCCGCGCAGCGCCTTCGCCGGCTTCGGCGCGCCGACCCGCAAGCGCCGGTCCGACAGCGACAGCAGGCCCCCGAATGCCATCAGCACCGGACCCCACCAGATCATGAGGACCAGCGGCTTGTGATAGATCCGCACCGCGATCGCGCCGTCGGCGTTGGTCTCGCCAAGCGAGATATAGAGCTGGCTGGCGCCGCGCGTCAGCAGCGCGGCCTCGGTGGTCGACGATCCCCTTGTGGTGAAATTGCGCTTCGACGGGGTCATGACGCTCAATCGCTCGCCATCGAGACGGATCGTGAACTGCGCCTGCATTTCGCGGAAGTTCGGCCCCTGCCGCTGTGTCACGCCGTCGAGCTTCAATTCGTAGCCGGCAATTTTCGCGACGTCGTCGGGCTTCATGGTTCCGATATATTCGCTGTTCCACGTGGTTTCGCAGACGATCCCGATCAAGGCGACGCCGACGCCGGCATGGGCGAACGCCGTACCCCAGGTGGCGCGCGGCAATCCGCGCGCGCGCCGCATCGCGATGCCAAGCGGCACGCGGAACAGGCCGGTTCGCTCGGCAAGCTCGCTCAGCGCGCCCGCGATGACGAAGACCGCAAGCCCGATGGCGAGCGGCGCGAAGGCGCTGCCGCCACGGGTCCACGCCCACAGCACCGCGATCGCGATCAGCGCCGCGATCCCCGCGGCGGTCAGGCGCTGCGCCGCGCCGAGGAGATCGCCACGCTTCCACGCCAGCAGCGGTCCAAACGGCACCGCGACCATCAGCGGCAGGAACAGCGGCCCGAAGGTCAGATTGAAGAACGGCGCGCCGACCGAAATCTTGTCGCCGGTCAGGACTTCCAGCGCCAGCGGATACAGCGTTCCAATGAACACGGTAGCGCAGGCGCTGGTCAGGAACAGGTTGTTGAGCACCAGCGCGCCCTCGCGCGAGATCGGCGCGAACAAGCCGCCCTGCTTCAGCGCCGACGCCCTCCAGGCGTAGAGCGAAAGACTGCCGCCGATGAACAGGCAGAGGATCAGCAGGATGAATACGCCGCGCGCCGGGTCGGTCGCGAACGCATGCACCGACGTCAGCACGCCCGAGCGCACCAGGAAGGTGCCGAGCAGCGACAGCGAGAAGGTCAAAATCGACAGCAGGATGGTCCAGACCTTGAGCGCGTTGCGCTTTTCCATCACGACCGCGGAATGTAATAGCGCGGTGCCCGCAAGCCACGGCATCAGCGAGGCGTTCTCGACCGGATCCCAGAACCACCAGCCGCCCCAGCCGAGTTCGTAATAGGCCCAGTACGAGCCCATCGCGATGCCGAGGGTGAGGAATATCCACGCCACCAGCGTCCACGGCCGCACCCAGCGCGCCCATGCCGCGTCGATCCGGCCTTCGATCAGGGCGGCGACGGCGAACGAGAACGAAATCGAGAAGCCGACATAGCCGAGGTAGAGCATCGGCGGATGCACCGCGAGGCCGATGTCCTGCAGCACCGGATTGAGGTCGCGGCCCTCGATCGGCGGGCTGGCGATGCGCAGGAACGGGTTCGAGGTGATCAGGATGAACAGATAGAACGCGCTCGCGACCCACCCCTGCACCCCCAGCACGTTGGCGCGCAGCGACAGCGGCAGATTGTTGCCGAACGCGGCGACCAGACCGCCGAACAGCGCCAGGATCGACACCCACAACAGCATCGAGCCTTCATGATTGCCCCACACGCCGGTGATCTTGTAGAGCAGCGGTTTCGACGAATGCGAATTCTCGTACACGTTGGCGACGGAAAAATCGGAAACGATGTACAACGCGACCAGCGCCGCGAACGACGCCGCCACGAATGCCAGTTGCGCCAGCGCGGTGGCACGCGCGACATTCATCAGCGCGGGATCGCGCCACCGCGCGCCGAGCATCGGCACGGTGGACTGGATCAGCGCCAGCGCCAGCGCCAGCACCAGCGCATAATGTCCGGCTTCCGCGATCACTGCGAAACTCCCTGTTTCGCCGGCGACGCACCAACCGCTGGCTTGGCGCCGTAATCGTCTTTCCAGTGCCCCTGCTTCTTCAGCGCGTCGGCGACTTCCTTGGGCATGTAGGTCTCGTCGTGCTTGGCGAGCACGGTGTCGGCCTTGAACACCCCGGCAGCGTCGAGGGCGCCCTCGGCGACCACACCCTGCCCTTCGCGGAACAGGTCGGGCAAAATCCCCTTGTAGGAAACCGGCAGTGCGGCGCTGCCATCAGCCACCTGGAAGGTGACCGCAAGGTTGTCGCCACGGACCAGCGATCCCGGCTGCACCAGTCCGCCGAGCCGGAAGCGCTTGCCCGCGGCAATATGCCTCTCGGCCACCATCGAAGGCGTCGAGAAAAACACGATCGAATCGCGCATCGCGTTCAGCACCAGAGCCGCCGCGACCGCGAGCACCGCGAGCGAGCCGCCGATCATCGTCAAACGCCGTTGCTTGCGCGTCATGCGTGGCCTCTAATTTCGCGCATGATGCGATCCGAAAACCGCTGCACACTTTTCGGCATCATGCTCATCCGTCGAGCCCGAGATCTTTCAGGCCCTCATTCAGTCGTCGCAGCCGATCGGCGTCGTTGGCGACGGCCTGACGGGCGTCGGTGAGCGCGCTCTTTGCCTTGTCGCGATCGCCCATCACCATATAGGCCCGCACCAGCCGCAGCCATCCTTCGACGTCGTCGCCGTTTTGCTTCAATCGCGTGGCGAGGCGATCGACCATGCCACGGATCATGGCGTCGCGGTCGGTCTCATCCATGCCTTTCGCCGCAGCCATCGCATCATTCGACAGCGCCGGCGCCGGGGAACCGCCGACCCGCGCCAGTGCGGCCTGGACCAGCGGACGCCATGGCGCATCCGAGGGCGCCTTGGCGAGCATGGCGCGCCAGATCGTCGAGGCCTCGCCGGCGCGGCCGTCCTGCTCGGCGGCCAGCCCGAGGAAGTAGCTCGCCTTGACCTCGTCGGCGTTCAACGCGAGGGCACGTTCGAATTCGGCCTTCGCCTCCGCAGTGACGACACCATTCGCCGCGGCGGCCAGGGCTTCGCCGAGATCGGCCCGGCGCTCGGGGCTGTCGCCGTTGTAGGTGATCGAATTGCGATAGGCGCGGACCGCTTCATGGTAGCGGCCGAGCCTCGACAGCACCGGCGCCAGCACGTTCCAGCCACGGCCATCGGTTGGATTCTTCTCCAGATGCGCCTCGACCTGTGCCACCAGGTTATCCAGCGGCTGCGCCACATCGGGCGCGCGGGTGCGCTGGGCGAGCGGAAAATCGCCGAGCCGAGGCGATCCAAGCGGGAGGTAAAGCGCCACCGCAACGATCGGGAGCCCGACCAGGGCCACGATGGCCGCAGAGCGGCGCAACAAGGTGTTCGATACCGCCGGCAGACCTTCCTGACCATCCACCGCCGCCAGCAGACGGCGGCTGATCTCGACGCGTGCAGCGTCGGCTTCGGTGACGCCAATCAGCCCGGCGGCGACGTCGCGATCGATCTCGGCGAGCTGATCCTTGTAGACGGCAGCCTCGCTGCCTTCAATTTGCGGCCGGCCAGCCCGGCTCAGCGGCCAGAGCACGGCGAAGATCGCCGCGGCCGTCATCAGCGCGAACACAAACCACAGCGTCATAAGGCGGGTTCCGGTGGAACGGCGCCAAACCCGAGGCGAGGCGCCGATGCGCCGCTTTACACCACGGGCGGCAAGCCGGGCAATTGACAATTATCAATATGCCGGCACGACCGGAAAGTCCTGAAAACCCCGCAAAAGTCGGGTGTTAGCCGACATAAAACTCGACGCTTTGCGCGACACCGGCGCCATGCCCGTTCAGCGCCTTCAGATAATAGGCCCCTGGCTTGACGGTGCCCGGCAGCCTGATCCGCAGCATCCCGTTGGGGACCGGTGACGCAACCGTCGCGACCGGATCGGGCAACTGCTGGTCGCTGGTCTTGTCGACCAGGACAACCTTGGCGCCGATCATCAGGTTTCGATATGTTGCGGAGATGATGCGATTTTCCAATTCGACGAAATAAAGGACTGGGTTCATTTCTGGAATTCAATGACTTGGTGATGGGGCCCGGCAAAAACGTGTATGTCCCGCATTGGATGCGGTCAACTAAAAATTGCAGTTGGAGAATTTCACTATCTTCTTAACTGGCGCGCTGCGGCTTGCGTTCGCCGGTCACGGCATTTTCGGCCGCCCTGCTCATCAACGATGCATAATCCTGGCCGAACAACACCTCGCAGAAGCGGATGGCCGCCTTGACCTGCATCTGCCGATAGGCGCGCGTCTTGCTATCGCTGCCGCGTAGCGACTGCACCAGCGACTCGGTGGACTTCTCGACATATTGCTGCAGGTCGGAATAGGTCCGCAGCGTGACCTCGTTGATCGCGAGTTCACTGGCATAGGTGCGGCACACCGCAACGAAATCGATCAATGCGGCGGTTTCATCCACTTCGTTGGCGTCGACCTTGGCGCCGGCAGGAATGTCCTTGTCGGGGCGTTGACGCAGCAGACGCCGGACCCGGCCGGGCACACTGTCGATTTCCGATTGCAGGGCGTTGGAAATATCGGCCCGGATCGACGTCAACTGCCTGCCCCAGGAGGAGTCGTTGCGCAGGTCGAGTTCGGTCCGCAAGCCGCGCACGCCGTCATGGAGGGTCTTCAGTTGCTCGGCAACGGTGTCGAAATGGCCGCGCTTGATGTCGGTCCGCAGGCTGGCCGCGAGGAACGACAGGTCGTGCAGCGCCAGGGTGACGGCAATACCGTAAGGCGTGGCGGCAACGCGGATTTCGTCGTCGGATGCGGCCATCTTGATGGCAAGGCGGATGATTTGCCACGGCGCGCTCAGCCGCTGCAACACCATCGACAGTGCGAACGGCAGCAACTGCGGCGTTTGCAGGGACGGAACGTTGAGGGCCGCGCCGATCGAGGCGATTTGCGAATCCGCGAATATCCGCAGGAAACTGGGTAGCCGGCCATTAAGGGTGTCCAGTGCCTCGCGGGCGTGCAGGACCGAGCCGATCGGCAGCAAATCCTCGATCACGTTGGGCGGACCGATGCGGGCCAGCCCGCGCTGCTGGTCGCCGCCGGGCACCGGCGTGGCGATCTTGACAATCGCATCCGCCGCGGCGTGCTGGAACTTGCGGATTGCCGGCTCGAGTTCGGACGAGGTCCCGGCTTCCCGCACCCGGGCCAGCGCCGCTTCGAATTCCCGCGCGGAATCAGGCACGCCGTCGCGGATCAGCCATTGCCACACCGGCAGCAGCGACGCGCGGCGGATCTGCCCCGGCCGCACCGGAGAATTGCCTTCGACCAGAAACGGCTCGAGCGGGCGGAACACCAGGCGGGCCGGATCGTCGGTGCGGGGCCGCGCCTCCTCGTCGGTTCCACGCACGATCTTGCGCAATTGTTCGAGCACGAAGGTCGCGACCGCGGTGTCTTCGCCCCGTTCGATGGCGCGCTCGAACTCCCGCATCAGCAGCGCCTGCGCCTGCGGCGGTAGCTGCGCAAGATAGTCCCTCAGCCGCTCTGTCGATGTCTGGCTCATGCGTCCGGTATGGATGCGTGTTACGTGCGGACGGCACAACGCGTCCGCCGGCCATCTTAGAAGCCCCGGCGTTAAGAAGGCGTTTAGGAATGGGCGCTCGGCAGCTCCCGCTCGAACCACGGGCTTCGGGCGCCCGGGCGAGGCTCATACCCCCGGCAGCACCAGTTCCGCCCGCAGCCCCCCGATCGGCGCGTTGCCGAGGGAAAGACTGCCGCCGTACAGGGCTGCGAGGTCGACCACGATCGACAGGCCCAGCCCGGAACCCGGCTTGGATTCGTCCAGCCGCTGGCCCCGGCGCGAGACCTGCGCCCGCTCGGCCGCCGACAGCCCCCGCCCGTCGTCATCGACGATGATCCGCAGCATCGGGCCGGCGCCGGGCTCCGCCGGCGGCTCCACCAGCACCTCGATGGAGACCTGCGAGACCGCCCATTTGCAGGCGTTGTCGACGAGATTTCCGGCCATCTCCTCGAGGTCCTGCCGCTCGCCGCGAAACTTCGCCTGGGCGTCGGCCTTGATCCCGATGGCGATGCCGCGATCCCTGTGGATCTTCTCCATGGTCCGGCGCAACGCCTCGATCGCGGGCGCAACTTCGGTGACGGTGCCGATCACGGTGAGGCGCGCGGCGATCCGGGCGCGCTCCAGGTGATGCGCAACCTGGTCGCGCATCACGTCGGCCTGTTCCAGCACTTTGGCCGCGAACGGATCGGCGCCGCGCGCGGAGGCTTCATTGACGATCACCGACAGCGGCGTCTTGATGGCGTGCGCGAGATTGCCGACATGGGTACGGGCGCGCTCGACGATCTCCCGGTTGGCATCGATCAGTGCGTTGGTTTCCCGCGCCAGCGGCGCGATCTCGACCGGGAATTCGCCTTCCAGCCGTTCGGCGCGGCCGGAACGGATATCGGCGATCGACTCCGAGATGCGTTTCAGCGGTGCCAGCCCGAAGCGGACCTGGAAGATGGTGGTCAGCACCAGCACGATCGTCAACGCCGCGAAGGTGCCGCCGAGGTAATAGTCGAAGCTGCGCGTTTCGTCGAAGATCTCGGTGGCGTCGCCGGCCACGCTGACCAGGTACTTGCCGTCGATGCCGAGATCGACCGGCCGTTCCACCATCCGCAAGCTCTGGCCCTCGGGGCCGTCGACATAGCCGAGGCGGATGCCGGCCGCGGTCAGATCGGCGCCGTGTTCTTCGAGCTTCGGCAGGTTCTTGTCCCACAGCGAGCGCGACCGGCGCACCTCGGGCTTTTCGGTATCGGCGCGGGCGATCTGCCAATACCAGCCGGACAGCGGCAGCTCGAACAGTGGCTCGCCGAGCGACTGGAACTGGTCGGGCGTGTTGTCCGGCGTCGCCACTTCCGCAATGATGGTGCGGAGATAAAGATTTAGACGGCGGTCGAAGGCCCGCTCGGTGGCGTTGCGGTACACCGACGACAGCACGATGCCGGTGATGGCCAGGATCACCACCACCCAGGCGGTCGCCGACAGGAACAGCCGCGTGGCGAGCGAACTGGCGCGCATCAGAACAGGATCCCGAAAAGCATGTCCCCGGGCCGCGACCCGATGGAGAGATGCCGGTTTTCGGACAGGATCATGTTCGAACACCGGGGTAAGCGAGGGACTTGATCGACACCCCTGATCAAGCGCCCGGCGATGGCGGCGTCAGCAGATAGCCGAGCCCCCGCACGGTCTGGATGATATCGACATCCAGCTTCTTGCGGATGCGGCCGACGAACACTTCGATGGTGTTGGAGTCGCGATCGAAATCCTGATCGTAAAGGTGCTCGACCAGTTCGGTGCGCGACACCACGCGCCCGGTGTGGTGCATCAGATAGGCCAGCAGACGATACTCATGCGAGGTCATCTTGATTGGGTTGCCCGACACGCTGACCCGGCCGGTTCTGGTGTCCAGCGAAACCGGTCCGCAGGTCAGCTCGGACTGGGCATGGCCGGCGGAGCGGCGCAGCAGCGCCCGGATCCGCGCCAGGATTTCCTCGAGATGAAACGGTTTTGCCACGTAGTCGTCGGCGCCGGCGTCGAAGCCCTGCACCTTGTCGCTCCAGCGGTCGCGCGCGGTGAGGATCAAGACCGGCATCGCGCGCCCGTTGCGGCGCCATGCCTCCAGCACCGAGATGCCGTCCATCTTGGGCAGGCCGATGTCGAGCACCACAGCATCATAGGGCTCGCTGTCGCCGAGAAAATGCCCTTCCTCGCCGTCGAAGGCGCGGTCGACCACATAGCCGGCGTCGGTCAGCGCCGTCGTCAGCTGACGGTTGAGATCCGGATCGTCTTCAACGACGAGCAAGCGCAAGCTGGTCTTCCCTCAAAGTTCCCCGGCAAAATCGCCGCCGGCAAGTTGAGACGCCGCGGCGTGAATGCCGGATGAACAGCCATCGACGCGCTTCATTACTTTTTGTTCACGACTGCTCGCACCGGCTCCCCGGCAGCGCGCGGACCTTGCAGTGGCCGGCCATGCGTCAAAATGACGTAACACGTCGAATCGAAAGCCCCAAGAGGGCCTCGGCCCTGCGGTCGCGCCGACCCGCGCCTGGCGGTCGGCGCTTGCGATTAACGCCGTTCCGCGATTCCCTGCCCGGCTTGCTTTGAAACCCGGCCCCCCGGTGGTATTCTGCGTGCTTGGTCTGTTGCGTTTTCGGAGTTTCCCATGGCCCCCCGCGCCAATTGGAAGGGCTTCCTGCGCCTTTCGCTCGTGACCTGCCCGGTCGCCCTTTATCCGGCGACGTCGGATACCGAAAAAGTCAGTTTCAACCAGATCAACCGCAAGACCGGCCACCGCATCAAATATGCCAAGGTCGATGCCGACACCGGCGAGGAAGTCGCCTCCGAAGACATCGTCAAGGGCTACAAGGTCGACACCGATACCTACATCGAGGTGACCAAGGACGAACTCGACGACATCGCGCTGGAATCGACGCATACCATCGAGATCGACGAGTTCGTGCCCAAGACCGATATCGACAACCGCTATTTGATCCGCCCCTATTATCTGGTGCCCGACGGCAAGGTCGGCCACGATGCCTTCGCGGTGATCCGCGAGACCATCCGCAGCATGAACAAGGTGGCGATCGGGCGGGTGGTCCTGACCAACCGCGAACACATCATCGCGCTGGAGCCGCTCGACAAGGGCCTGATGGGCACGCTGTTGCGCTATCCTTACGAAGTGCGCGGCGAGAAGGAATATTTCGACGGCATCCAGGACGTGAAAGTCACCAAGGACATGCTGGATCTCGCCAGACACATCGTCGAAAAGAAATCCGGGTCGTTCGAGCCCGAGCGGTTCGAGGACCACTACGAAGCCGCGCTGATCGATCTCATCAACAAGAAGCGCAGCGGCGTCAGCGTGACCGTGAAGGCCGCGCCGAAGACCAGCGGCAACGTCATCAACCTGATGGACGCGCTGAAGCGCAGCCTCGCCAGCGAAAAACAGACCGCCCCTCCTGCCGCCAAGGCGAAAGGCAAGAAGCCGCGCAAGGCGGCCGCCGGCCAGCGCGAGATGCTGTTGCCGATCAGCGGCAGCGGCAAGCGCGCAGCCGAGGAGGAATCAAAGCAGGAGCCGAAGAAGGCCGAGAAGCCGGTGCGCGCGCCGGTCCGGTCGAAGAAGGCCGGATAGATGCGGCGGCGTCCGCCGCCGGCCGTCCGAGCTCAATACGAGATGGCAACCTTGCAGCACCCCCTCGCCTGAGATGCCATGGTCGACGCCGTTCGATGAGCCGATCCGGCTGCGCGGCCGCGCCAGCCTCACCACGCTGCAGCATGCCGCCGATTACGTCATGACGCTGCCGGAAGAAGTTCAGCAACAGGAGCGCTGGCAAGTCGCGGTGGAGAACCTGATCAACGCCGCGGAGATCGGCGGCGGCTGGCTGATGTTCGCGCGGATCGGGATGATGCGGGCGCTGAACGGGGATGGACAAGGGCAGTGATGCGGCCGCAATCGCCGCCACAGCCTCCGGGCAGAAACTCTTGCATCGCGCTGGCCGGTCCGCCGCTATTTCAGCGACGAATTCACCGAGGTGAAGCTGCCGTTCAGCGTGGTGCCGACGCCGTTGACGGCGACGACGATCACGATGCTGATACCGGCCGCGATCAGGCAATATTCGATGGCGGTGGCACCGGACTCGTCACGCAAAAATTTTGAAAAAAGCTGCCGCATTCAAAACTCCTGTCGACGCGCCACGGGATTCTCCCGCGCAGTGCCCAATGTTGCAAGAACTAGACGGGATTGGTTGACGGGCTGTTGCGGAATACACTGAACGAACGATTAAGAGCGGATGGCGGATGGCGGCATGCCTGGCGAGATTTCCGGATCGTGCGGGTCGCGAATTCCTCGCTCGCCTCGTTCCCCTGGGACCATAATCATGATTTGAGTCAAACGAATTCGCTCAATTATGCTCTCAGTTATGTTTATGTGGTCCCGATGCTCCCACCCACCGGCTTTGGCAAATGAACTCCGTCGACACATCCCGGCCCCCTCTGAAGATCCGGCGCGTCAATCTCGATACCGGACGCGAGAACGTCGTCGTCATTTCGCGGCAGTCGAAGGCCTTGCGTCCGGAAATCTTCCGGGGCTTCAGCCGAGTCGAACTGCGCCGTAATTCCAGGGTGTTGCTGGCCACTCTGCTCATCACGGATGACGATAGCCTGGTCGGCCCCGACGAAATTGGTCTTTCCGAGCCGGCCTTCCGGCGCTTCGCCGAACCATCCGGCAGTCTGGCGACGGTCACCCCGGCTGTGCCACCGGAAAGTCTCGAAGCCGTGCGCGCCAAGATCCGGGGTCAGACCCTGAGCGCTTCGGAAATAGGTGCGATCATCAACGACCTGACCCATTATCGGTATTCCGACATGGAGATCGCCGCGTTCCTGATCTCTTCCGCCAGTTTCATGACCAGTGATGAGCTGCTCGCCCTCACCGGCGCGATGGCTCAGGCGGGAGCGCAGCTGAAATGGGCCAACCCGATCGTCGTCGACAAGCATTGTATCGGCGGAATCCCGGGCAACCGGACTTCCATGATTGTGGTGCCGATCGTGGCGGCGCATGGGCTCACTATCCCGAAGACTTCCTCTCGGGCCATTACGTCTCCGGCAGGCACGGCGGACACGATGGAAGTACTGGCCAGGGTCAATGTGGGCGCCGACGAGATGAAGACGATCGTCGAAGCCTGCAATGGCTGTCTGATCTGGGGCGGACACGTCAACCTGTCGCCGGCCGACGATATCCTGATTTCGGTGGAGCGGCCGCTCAGCCTCGATACGCGCGAGCAGATGGTCGCCTCGATCATGTCGAAGAAACTCGCAGCGGGTTCGACCCACCTCCTGATCGATCTGCCGGTTGGCCCGACCGCCAAGCTCACCAGCGGCATCGAGGCGATGCGGCTGCGCAAACTGTTCGAATTCGTCGGCGATCGCTTCGGCATGTCGGTGGAGGTGATCACGACCGACGGCAGCCAGCCGATCGGCTACGGCATCGGTCCGGTGCTCGAAGCCCAGGACGTGATGGCCGTTCTGGCCAACGATCCCGCCGCGCCACAAGATTTGCGCGAGAAGTCGCTTCGGCTCGCGGCTCATCTGTTGGAATACGATCCGAAGCTGCGTGGCGGCACCGGTTACATCAGGGCCCGCGAGTTGCTCGATAGCGGAGCGGCGCTCAGACAGATGCAGAAGATCATCGATGCGCAGGGTCGATCGGACTGCCGCACCGAATTGGGAACGCTGACCTTCGACGTGATCGCCGCAAGCGACGGCTTCGTCTCCGGCATCGATTGCCTGCAGTTGAACCGGCTGGCGCGGATCGCCGGCGCGCCGCTCGATCAGGGCGCCGGGATCAGGCTGTTCAAGAAGATCGGCGACCGCGTCGAAAGCGGCGAGCCGCTCTATCGCGTCTATGCCTTTGACAAGTCGGAGCGCGATCTCACGGCAGCCGGCGCGAAGAGCAATACTGCCTACACGATCGAAAACACGACATCGTCCCGCAACAAGACGACGCCGTGAGCAAGATCGTCATCCAGAGCCTGCCAACCGGCGCCGGCGATGCCAAACGGCTGGCGGCGCTGCTTGGCCTGTCGTGGCAGGAAATCGCGTTGCATCGCTTCCCCGACGGGGAAATCCGCGTGACGGTCGGCCCGGCGGCGTCGACCACGGTCATCTATGCTTCGCTCGACCAGCCGAACGACAAGCTCATTGCCATCCTGTTCGCTGCGGAAGCGCTGCGGCGCGCCGGCGCAAGCCGGCTCGTGCTGCTGGCGCCATACCTCTGTTACATGCGCCAGGACACCGCCTTTCACGAGGGCGAAGCGATCAGCCAGAAAGCTGTCGGCCGGCTCTTCGCCGCGACCGTGGACCGCGTCATCACGGTCGATGCCCACCTTCATCGCACCTCCGACATCAAGGCGGTGTTTCCCGGCATCGAGGCCGAAAACCTCTCGGCCATACCGGCCATTGCGGACGCGCTGCGCAAGACCGGGATCGATCCCGCAACGGTCGTGATCGGTCCCGACGCGGAGTCGCGCCCCTGGGTGAGCGACCTCGCCGGCCGGCTCCGGCTTGCATCTACGGTGGCGCAGAAAATTCGCCTCGGCGACCGCTCGGTCGAAATCAGCTTTGCCGAAGCCGCCCTGCTCGCTGGCCGGCCGGCTCTTCTGGTGGACGATATCGTCTCGTCAGGAGGCACCTTGATCGCCTGCGCCAGGGCGCTCAAGGACGCTGGCGCGACGGCGATCGATGCCGTTATCACCCATGCCTTGTTTCCACCGCCGATGGCGGCCGAGTTTGCCGCCGCCGGCATACGTTCGGTTCGTTCGACATCGAGCGTGCCGCACCCCAGCAACGCGATTCCGCTCGATGACATCCTTGCCACCGCCTTGCACGGCGAGATCGATGGCAAACGTTTTCCGGAGAAAACCCCATGACCGTGACCGTTCGATTTTGCGGTGCGGCTCGCACCGTGACTGGTTCGTGCTACCTCGTCGAAGCTCCGTCCGGGCGCTTTCTGATCGACTGCGGCCTGTTCCAGGGTCCGAAGACGCTGAAGGAACTGAATTATAACCCCTTCCCGTTCCGGCCCGCCGACATCGATGCCGTGCTGCTGACGCATGCTCATATCGACCACAGCGGGCTATTGCCGAAACTGGTGCGCGTGGGCTTTGGCGGCAGGATTCTCGCGACGCGCGGAACCATCGACCTGTGTTCCTGGATGTTGCCGGATTCCGGGGGCATCCAGGAATCCGAAGTCGCCGCACTCAACCGGCGCAACGCGGCGCGCGGGCGACCGGAGGTCACTCCGATCTATACCCAGGCCGATGCAAAGGCCTCGCTGCAATCGTTCCATCCGGTCGAGTACGAGACGTGGATCGATGTAGTGCCGGGCGTGCGCGCGCGCTACTGGAACGCCGGGCACCTGCTCGGCTCGGCCTCAATCGAAATTGAGTTCGTCGACGCGGGCTCAGGGGGACAACCGCTGCGCCTGCTCGTTTCGGGCGATGTCGGCCCCGATGCGAAACTGCTGCAGCCCGACCCAAAGGCGCCGGCGGGATTCGACTACGTGATCTCGGAAGCGACCTACGGCGACAGGATTCGCGCGAAAACGACGCCGGAAGAACGCCGCCAGCGCCTGGCATCCGAGGTTCGCGATGCAGCGGCGGCCAAGGGCGCCCTGCTGATCCCCGCCTTTGCCGTCGAGCGCACCCAGGAACTGATCGTCGATCTGGTCGACCTGATGGAGCGCGGCGACATACCGGCGGCGCCGATCTTTCTCGATTCGCCGTTGGCGATTCACGCGACGGAAGTTTTCCGGGAGCACGCCGAAAGCCTCGATCCGAATATCGACCTCAATCGTCTGTTCAACTCGCCGCATCTGCGGTCCACCGAGACCGTCGACGAAAGCAAGGCGATCGCGAAACTGACCGGCTTTCATATCATCATCGCGGCAAGCGGCATGTGCGACGCCGGTCGGATTCGACATCACCTCAAGCGCTGGCTGTGGAGCAACCGGGCCACCGTACTGCTGGCCGGCTTTCAGGCCCAGGGAACACTGGGCCGGTTTCTCCAGGACGGCGCCAAGGCCGTCCGGATCCAGGGCGACGAGATCAAGGTGGCGGCCCGGATTCGCATGATCGATGACTATTCGGGTCACGCCGATGGCGCCGAGATTGCACGATGGATCGCCGCGCGCCGCCCGATTCAGCGGGGTGTGTTTCTCGTTCACGGCGAGGAGGAAGCGATCGCAGGCATGGCCGAGCGCATCGCGGAGCGGATCGTGCCGGCGGCCAAACTTTTCCAGCCGGTGCTCGACGACATCTACGAGCTCTCGACGCCTGAGCCCGCTCTCATGGACGTGTCGCGCCGACGCCGGCTCGCGCCTGAAGCGGTGACGCATCTCGATTGGCACAACGACATGTCGAAGCTCGTGCTCGATATCAACGATCGGATCGAGGCGGCCGCCGACGACCGCGCCCGCGGCGTCATCATCCGGCGTCTCAAACGGGCCCTCGAAGAAGCCGGCTGAACCAGGCATGGCCGGAAGCGCCGCGCCGGCTGCCTTCAGAGACGCATATCAGAGCTTCGCGGGATGGCGGCGCCTGCGCTTTACCGGATGAACGATTCCTGTTCCAACTGGCTCTCACAGGCCGAGCCCTCAACATCGGCCGGATTGAGGAGAGAACCGCATGAAGCTCGGCACCGCCATCGCAGAAATCATGAAGCGCGAGGGGATCGAGATCCTCTGCGGCTATCCCGTCAATCATCTCATCGAACACGCCGCCAATGCCGACATCCGCCCCGTCATGGTGCGGCAGGAGCGCATCGGGATCCACATGGCGGACGCGATCTCCCGGGTCACCTCGGGGCAGACGATCGGCGCCTTCTGCATGCAGCACGGCCCCGGCGCGGAGAACGCCATGGGTGGGGTGGCGCAATGTTACGGCGAATCCGTCCCGGTGCTGGTGCTGCCGATGGGCTATGCGCGCCGGATCGCGAACATCGAGCCGAACTTCAATTCCAGTCAGGCGATGCGGGCGTTCGCGAAGTCGGCCGAGCCGATCAACATCGCAGCCGAGGTCTGCAACATTTTCCGCCGCGCCTTCACCAAGCTGAAGAACGGCCGCGGCGGCCCGGTCATCGTGGAAATCCCCTCCGACATGTGGAACGAGGAGGTGCCCGAGCCCCTGAACTACACGCCGGTGCTGCGCACCCGCTACGGCGCCGACCCCGTGCATGTGAAGGAAGCCGCCGCGCTGTTGATCGCTGCCAGGCGGCCGGTGATCTACGCCGGCCAGGGCGTCCACTACGCGCAGGCCTGGCCGCAGCTGAAACGGCTGGCGGAACGGCTCGCCATTCCCGTCACCACCAGCCTCGGCGGCAAGTCGTCGTTCCCGGAAACGCATCCGTTGTCGCTCGGTTCCGGCGGTCTGGCCGTGCCGCGCGCGGTGCCGAAGTTTCTCGCCGAGGCCGACGTGATTTTCGGCATCGGCTGCTCATTCACCGAGACGAATTTCGGCATCGCCATGCCCAAGGGCAAAACCATCATCCATTCAACGCTGGACCCGGCGCATCTCAACAAGGATGTCGAAGCCAGGATCGGATTGGTCGGAGACGCCGGGCTGGTGCTCGACGAATTGCTGAACGAGATCAACAAGAGCATCAAGACCGACCGCGATGCTACTGCTGTTGCAAGCGAAATTGCCGCTTCACACAAGGAGTGGCTGGCGAAATGGATGCCGAAGCTGACCAGCAACGACGCGCCGCTCAGCCCCTATCGCGTGTTGTGGGACTTGCAGCACACCGTCGACATCGAGAACACCATCATCACCCATGACGCCGGCAGCCCGCGCGACCAACTGTCGCCGTTCTGGAAAACGGTCGAGCCGCTGTCCTATATCGGCTGGGGCAAGACTACCCAGCTCGGTTACGGACTGGGCCTTGCGATGGGCGCCAAACTGGCAAAACCCGACAAGCTCTGCATCAACGTCTGGGGCGATGCCGCGATCGGCTTCACCGGCATGGATTTCGAAACCGCGGTGCGCGAGCGGATTCCGATTATGTCGATCCTGTTGAACAATTTCAGCATGGCGATCGAGCTGAAGGTGATGCCGATCTCGACCGAAAAATATCGCTCGACCGACATTTCCGGCGACTATGCCGCGATGGCGCGAGCCTTCGGCGGCTATGGCGAGCGGGTGACCAGGCCCGAAGACATCATCCCGGCGATCAAGCGCGGTATTGCCAAGACCAAAGAAGGCATCCCGGTGCTGCTGGAATTCATCACCTCGAAGGAGACCGAGGTTTCGCGGCCGGGAACGTAGAGCGTTTTCAAGCGAAGTGGATACCGGTTCGCGTGAAGAAAACGCGTCAAAACAAAAAGATAGAGCCCCGTTCCGATTCAATCGGAACGAAAAAGGCTCTAGGCATGCCGGAACGCGAAGGCTGGAACGCGAAGGCTGGAACGAAACCTACGGCTTGAAGAACGCGGGATCGTTGAGCGCCTTGATCATGGTATCGACCATGTCGGCGGCGGCGTGGTCTTCGCGGCCCTCCAGCAGTTCCCACATCTTGCGCAAATTGGCCCGCATCGGCGCCTTCAGCGACGGATCGCGCTCGATCAGGGTCCGCGCAATGCAGAAGGCGATGCCTTCGCTGCCCATCCGTGTCTGTTCGATGGTGGGTTTGCTCATGGCCGGCTCCTTGTCGGATTTCTGATTGCTGGCGCCGCTGTTAGATCAAATCACGGCCCGTGGATAGCCAGCGCGTATCAAGGCAGGAGCGCAACCGCTGGCGCGCCCTACTCCGCCATCTCAGCCGGCACCGAGGCCGGACCGGCCAGCGGCTTCTCTTCCATCAGGATCATGCACAGCGAGGCACAAGCCATGAGTGCCGTGGCGGCGCCGAACACATAGCGGAATGCCGTGACCATGTCGGAGGCGAGAATCGAATTCACCGGGCCGCGATGCTCGCCGCCGAGCGAAATGTCCGCACCGAGCGCCATCAGCAGGATCGCGGTGAACGCCGCCACCGTGAATGACGCCATCAGCGCGCGAAAGAAATTCATCGCGCCGGTAGCGGTGCCGACCTGCGATCGCACCACCGAATTCTGGATCGATACCACGCTGACCGGAAAGGTGGTGCCGAGGCCGAGCGCGAATATCGACAGCAACGCCAACAGGCCCCACAGCGGCAGCGCGGTGAACGCCAGCGCACATCCGCAAAGCGCGGCCATCGACGTTCCGATGATGGCGACCCGCTTGTAGTGCCTGGCGCGGGCCATGGTTCGGCCCGCGATCGCGGCGCCGACGGTCGAAACAGCCGCCAGCGGAATCAGCGCAAGTCCGGCCTCGCTGGCGCTGAGACGGTAGACCACTTCGTAATACAGCGGCAGATTCACCGTCAGCCCCAGCATCGCGCCCATCGCGCAGCTGCCGGCCACCATGGCGTAGGGCACCACTGTTCCCCCCATCAGCGGCAGCGGCAGGAACGGCTCTTCAGCATTCCGGGCATGCCACACGAACGCCAGCGCAAGCGCGACCGAGGCACCGATCATCGCCATGATGACAGGCGACAGCCAGAGATAGCGGTTGCCGCCCCAAGTCAGCACCAGCATGAACACGACGGCGGAGGCCATCAGCAAGAGACCGCCGAGCCAGTCGACCTTGCGCCTGCGGTGAAACACCGGGATCTTGCCCATCTTCGGCAGCAGCAGCGCCAACGCTCCGAGCGCGAGCGGCACGTTGATCCAGAAGATCATCGACCAGTGCAGATGCTCGGCGAACACCCCGCCGAGGATGGGCCCACCTATACCGCCAACGACCCATACGCCGCTGAAATAGGCCTGGTACTGGCCGCGTTCGCGCGGCGTCACCACGTCGGAAATCACGGTCTGAACGATCGGCATGATGCCGCCGCCGCCGAGCCCCTGCAGGCCGCGCGCGAGAATCAGAACCGGCATGTTCGGCGCCACCGCACACAGGATCGAGCCCGCGACGAACAGGCTCAGCGCCGCGATGATCATGGCGCGGCGGCCGTAGATATCGGCCAGCGTGCCGAACACCGGCGCCACCGCGGTCGATGCCAGCAGGTAGGCAGAAATCACCCAGGACAGGCTGGAGACGTCCTGGAACTGGCGGCCGATGGTCGGCAGCGCGGTGGCGACGATGGTCTGGTCGAGGGCGGCCAGAAACATCGTCAGCAGCAGGCTCATCAGGATGGTGCGGACTTCGCCTTGCGTCAGCGGCGCGCGCGGCGCGATCGGCGGGGCGTCGCTGATGTCGATGACCTCGGTCGGGATATCCGACAGCTCTTCGGCGATCGCCTCGGGCAATGTCTGTGGGCCAGCCGGGTCACGGCTCTGCCGTTCGAACTTGTTCATGTGGACGTTGGCTATCGGGGGCGCGCGGAATCGCGAAATCGCCTGCAATCTAGACGGCAAATCCGAGCCGCGGCAGCGGGTTGGGCGCATGGGTGCATCCCGCGCCGATGGCATCCCGTTCGCGTGATAGATTAAGTGAAGAGCAGCCTCAGGCCGGCCGCTTCTTCAGCCGCGCCCGCTTCGGCAACAGCGCCGGCCACTGCACGATGTGGTCCTCGAGGTCTTCGTCGGCGATCTCGTTCTCGGTTCCCTGCACCCGGCCGCGCACCGAGACGCCCGCCTCGTGAACGGTATTGGGATCGCCCGAGATCAGCGGGTGCCACCAATAGAGATCGCGGCCTTCGGCGACGAGCTTGTAGCCGCAGCTCGGCGGCAGCCAGCTCAGGGTGCGGACGTTCTCAGGCGTGAGTCGGACGCAGTCCGGAACCTTGTCGGAGCGGTTCGCATAGTCCTTGCAGGCGCACAGCTCCGCATCCAGCAAGCGGCAGGACACGTGGGTGAAATAGATCTTGCCGGTATCCTCGTCCTCGAGTTTTTCCAGGCAGCAGCGCGCACAGCCGTCGCATAGGCTTTCCCATTCGGCGTTGGTCATCTCTTCCAACGTCTTGGTTTTCCAAAAGAATCCCTCTTGACCCGAGGGTGGCTTGAAAGGTGCGGTCATGAATCCCGAGATTTCCGGCGAGTGTGGGCTGAAGCCCTTCTAGGGGCTGGCGCCGCAAGGGCGCAAGCGACAAGGTCCGGCACCGCCAAAAAGTACCTGATGGCGTTAGCTCTGCTGTTCAAAATCGCGAGCCAGACCATTGGTTTATGGCCCCCGCTCGGTTAGATAGAGTGCGAGTCCCCTTTGGCGCAAAAGCGCCTTGGGTTTGCCGCAACATTCCCGCAAGACGTCTCGGCGGCGCCCGTCCGGGTGCCCGAGCGCTGCGAACTGACCAAGGGTCCCGGTGCGCCAGATCGTACCATCACAGTGGAAGAAGAAGATCCGGCATTTCATGCTGGACCTGGATGCGCGCATCGACTCGACGCTGTTCTCCTCCGGCAAGGGCGCGCGCGAGCTCTACGAGCGGTTTTCCACTTTCATGGACCGCTTTTATGTCGGCCGCTGGAAGCGCTGGGTGTTCATCGAACCCTTGTCGGAAGCCGCGACCATCGGGCTCGGCGGCCTGATCCTGATGCTGGCGCTGGCGATCCCGGCATTTCGCGAAACCTCCGACGACGACTGGCTGAAGAAGTCCGATCTCGCGGTGACGTTTCTTGACCGCTACGGCAACCCGATCGGCAGCCGCGGCATCAAGCACAATGATTCGATTCCGCTGGAGGATTTCCCGGACAATCTGATCAAGGCGACGCTCGCCACCGAGGATCGCCGGTTCTACGAGCATTTCGGCATCGACATCGCCGGCACCGCGCGCGCGCTCGTGACCAACGCCCAGGCCGGCGGCGTGCGGCAGGGCGGCTCGTCGATCACCCAGCAGTTGGCCAAGAACCTGTTCCTGAACAACGAGCGCACCATCGAGCGCAAGGTCAAGGAAGCGTTCCTCGCGATCTGGCTGGAGACCCGGCTCACCAAGAACGAAATCCTGAAGCTCTATCTCGACCGCGCCTATATGGGCGGCGGCACCTTCGGCGTCGATGGCGCGGCGCATTTCTACTTCAACAAGTCGGCGCGCGACGTCAATCTGGCGGAATCCGCGATGCTCGCCGGGCTGTTCAAGGCCCCCACCAAATACGCGCCGCACATCAACCTGCCCGCCGCCCGCGCTCGCGCCAACGTGGTGCTGGACAATCTGGTCGATGCCGGCTTCATGACCGAGGGCCAGGTGTTCGGCGCGCGGCGCAATCCGGCCATCGCGGTCGATCGCCGCGACGAGAACTCGCCGAACTATTATCTCGACTGGGCGTTCGACGAGATGCGCAGGCTGGTCGACACCTTTCCGAAGTCCTATGTCGAGCGCGTCTTCGTGGTACGCACCGCGATCGACATGAACGTGCAGCGCGCCGCGGAAGGCGCCGTCGAAAACCAGTTGCGCCAGTTCGGGCGCGACTATCACGCCACCCAGGCCGCAACCGTGGTCGCCGATCTCGACGGCGGCGTGCGCGCGATGGTCGGCGGCCGCGACTACGGCGCCAGCCAGTTCAACCGCGCGGTGGACGCGATGCGCCAGCCCGGTTCGTCGTTCAAGCCCTACGTCTACACCACCGCGCTGCTCAACGGTTTCAAGCCGAATTCGATCGTGGTCGACGGCCCGGTCTGCATCGGCAACTGGTGTCCGCAGAATTACGGCCACTCCTACTCCGGCGCGGTGACGCTGACGGTGGCGATCACCCGCTCGATCAACGTGATTCCGGTGAAGCTGTCGATTGCGCTTGGCGGCAAGACCGCGAATCCGGCCAAGGCCGGCCGCGCCAAGATCGTGGAAGTCGCACGCCGCTTCGGCATCAAGGCGCCGCTGCCGGACACGCCGTCGCTGCCGATCGGCTCCGACGAAGTCTCGGTGCTCGAACACGCGGTGGCCTATGCGACCTTCCCCAACAAGGGCAAGTCGGTCACGCCGCATGCGGTGCTGGAAGTCCGCACCGGCACCGGCGATCTGGTCTGGCGCTTCGACCGTGACGGAAAGAAGCCGCTGCAGGCGATACCGGCCTCCGTCGCCGCCGACATGGCGGGCATGATGAGCCACGTCGTCAGCGAGGGTACCGCGCGGCGCGCCGCGCTCGACGGCATTCCGACCGCCGGCAAGACCGGCACCACCAACGCCTATCGCGATGCCTGGTTCGTCGGATACACCGGCAACTTCACCTGTGCGGTCTGGTACGGCAACGACGACTACTCGCCGACCAACCGCATGACCGGCGGCTCGCTGCCGGCGCAGACCTGGCACGACATCATGCTCGCGGCGCATCAGGGCGTCGAGATCAAGGAGATCGCGGGCATCGGCGCCGGCACGAAACTGCCTGCGCCCGCGGCCTCCGCGGCCATGGCCGCCAGCGGCGCGTCGAGACTGCCGGACATCAAACCGGGCCCGCCGCCGATCCTCACCAAGCGCGGTGCGGATATTCTGGTGCGCGTGGAAAAGATGCTCGACGAGGCCGGCAAGGCCGCGGGAAAAGCCACACCTGGCGATCCGGTGAAGCCCGGAAAGCCGGTGTCATCAAGCGCGATCGCATTCCCGGATAGTTTTGCCGCGGCAGCACCTGGCGAAGCGGCGGCGACAGCTGCGCCGCGCAAGAACTGACCGTGCGGCTGATCTTCATCACACTGCTGGCGCTGATCCTCGCCACCGTCGTCGGCCTCGGCGCCACCTGGATGACCGCGACGCGCGGCACCGATCTCGGCACGCTGACGATCGGCGCCTGGACCGCCCGGCCGAAGACCGGCACCGCGGACATCGACCCCTATTCACGCGCCTCGATCGCCCGCAGTGGCGAATTGCCGGTCGGCACCGGCGACGGCATCGCCTTCTCGGCGACATCAGACGACCGCAAGAAGCCCCTCGACGGGCGCTGTGACGTGGTGGTCAGCGGCGTCACGCCCGCAGCCCGGTTCTGGACGCTGACGCTCTACGACACCAAGGGACGTCTGGTCGCCAATTCGCTGCAACGCTACGGCTTTACCAGCCAGGAAATCATTCGCGGCGCCGATGGCGCCTTCGAGATCCGGGTGGCGTCGCGGTCGCGCGCCGGAAACTGGCTCCCCACCGGCGGCATCGAACGTTATGCGCTGATGCTTCGGCTCTACGACACCCCGGTCGGCGTCGCGACGCGGACGCAACGCGATGCGCCGATGCCATCGATTGCGACAGTGGGGTGCCCATGATCCGGCTGCTGTTCACGATCCTCGCGGGCGTGGTGCTGGGCGCCGTGGTGCATCTCGTCGCCGTGCTGGCGTTGCCGCGGATCGCGACCCAGGATGCCTATTCGCGTCTGGCGCCGATCACCAAGCTCAACGCAGTGACCGCCCTGCCGCTGGCCGATCCGGGTAACGCGCCGATGCCGTTCATGGATCCGGCGTTCGCGATCGCGATCTGCCGTTACGATCTGACCTCGGGGCCGATCAAGCTCGCGGTCCCGGTCAGCCAGGCCTACACGTCGGTGTCGTTCTATACCCGCAACGAAGTCGCCTATTACGCGATCAACGACCGCTCCGCGGGGCGCAAGGTGATCGAACTCGATCTCATGACCGAGGCGCAGCACGCCGAATTGCCGGAGGAAGAAGACGTGACTTCCGCCGACCGGCTGATCATCGATTCTCCTACCGCGACCGGACTGATCGTATTGAAGGCGCTGGCGCCGGAGCCAGGCCTGATGACGCAGGCGCAGGCCACGCTCGCGGCCTCGAGCTGCAAGGTGCAGACCGAACCGCCGGCCAAACACGAAGAGCCCGCGGCCGTGCCGCAGCCGGCGCCGCGGGGCAAGCGCTGATCAACAGTTCAGTGCTCAGCCCTTCACCGTGACCGCGCGTCCGATCACAGGCCGCGCTGCGACCGGCGGGTTGGCGGTTTGCGCGGCGAGTTCGCCGATCAGGCGATCGGCATCGGCCGCGATCCCGTCGGGCGCCTGGATCACCAGCCGTTCCAGCGCCCAGCGATAGGACGAAATTCGCCGCTCCAGGCTCTGCTGCACCCACTGCACGATCAGGGTATTCTCTTCCATGCGGGCGACGGCGTCGTCGCGCTCGCGCGGCGACAGCTCCGAGACCAGCTTGAGACTGGCGTTGCGCTTCCTGTCGAGTTCGATGACGCGCGCGGCCGAGGCAAAGAACGGCTCGAAGCGGGTGATGTCGTTGCGCACGTCCTCCATCAATACGGCATAGCGTGAGGAATGCGAGCGATGCGGTTCGTCGATCAGCAACCGTCCATAGGCGGTACGGTCGAATATCACCGCCTGCCGCCAAGGCGAGGGCAACGGCTTGTAATCGCCGAACACGGACTTCCACGCGGGGCGCGAATGCGGCGGCTCGATCAGGGGGTAGGCATAGTCGCGGAGTTGCCGTTCGTTGTCGGTGAGCTGGAATTGCGACGCCCTGAGGCCGACGCTTCCGGTCGCCTCGGCGCCGAGCCAGCGATGCATGTCGTCGTTGCGCATGTCCTGGCGGGTGCGGCCGAAGTCGCCGCCGCTGCAGCCGCCGAGCGCTGCGCCGAGCAAAAGCAGCGTCAAGAGCCGAACCTGTCTCGTCCGGATCGGAAAACACGTCTCCGGCATATTGAAATGTCCTGGTGTCAGCGCCGGCGGCGACGGCGGCCGGGGGCCGTTCCCTCTTCCGGTCCGCTGCCGCCGCTGGTTTCATCGGTGTCGCGCTCGATCCGGACGACGGGCAGGATCAGGATGGTCCCCATGCCTTCGCGTGGAGCGCCATCGATGGTTGAGCCCAGCCGCCGCGACGCCGCATCCGCCGGAAATTCGATGATGGTGCCCATGTCCCGCTCTCTCTGGTTGCCGCGCTGACACGATCTCGCCGGCGACATGCCATCATTAAGAACAGGACGTGGTTAACGGCATCTTAATTTCTCTGGCTCCGGCCCCGCGCCGCGCCTTGCCAAAAGCACTGAATTTGCCGGCTCGCCTTCATCGATTGTTTTCCTTAACGAGCTGTTAAAGCAAACCCGCGTAGGCTGGTCAGAGCATTACTCTGTCGCGTACCCTGACATGACCAGACCTCCATTATTTCCGGGCTTCGACGGGCTGATGACGCTCTCCCGCCGCGAGGGCGTCGATATCCGCCCCACGCTGCTGCGCGTGCTGACCGATCTCTACGTTCAGGCCAATGCGCACAGCGACGAAGAAGAGCGGCAGTTCATCGAACTGACCTCCCGCCTGATCGATCAGGTCGACGACGCGACGCGCGCGGCCGTGCGGGCGCGGCTTGCGATCTATCCGGGCACACCGGTCATCGTCCTGCAAAGGCTCAGGTTGAAACCCTCAAATCCCTGCGCGCGGATGCCGGTCGCCGGCGAAATTCCCGCTGATCCCGTCGCGACGCCGCCGGTGAGGCCGCCGACCGAGGCAGAATTGCGGATGGCGTCGAACCTGTCGATGCAGCCGAAGGATGCCGCCGAGATCCACGACATGTTCTTCGCGGCCAGCGCCAGCGAGCGCGTCCTGATCCTGCATAATCTCGCGGAGACACCGTTGCGGGCGTCGGCGCGAATTCCCGCCGCGCGTGCGGCGCGTGCCGTCGAGACGCTGCGGATGGCCGCCTGGGTCGGCGATATCGAAAACTTCACGCTGGAACTCGGCGAAACCCTGATCCTGCCGTCGCGGGTGGCAGCCCAAGTGGTCAACGATCCCGGCGGCGAGCCGCTGGCCTGCGCGGCCAGGGCGCTGGACATGCCGGCCCCCGTGTTTCAGCAGGTATTGCTGTTTCTCAATCCCGAATTCGCAACGGTGACCTACGTCTACCGGCTGTCGCGCCTCTTTGACCGCCTCGGCGAGCGATCCGCGCTGATCATGCTGGCCGCGTGGCGCGGCTCGACCATGGCCGCGACCCGCGCCAAGTACCAGCCCGCGCTCTACGACGACGAACGCCAGCGCACGCGCTCGGCGCCGGCCCAGACGCGCCCTGCCGTGCAGCCCGGCCTCGGCTCTGTCGTACGTACCGGCTCCCAGGGTTCCGGGCGCTAGACTAGCCCCGGGCCAGATCGAGAAAGTGCCGCCCCGCCCTGTCCTCGGTCTCCACGATCCAGGCATCGGGATCGAACCTGATTTCCCTGACCAGGCGCTCTTCCACCGAGGCTTCCGGCACCGGCTCTTTCGATGCCGGCATAAAAAAGCGCTCGATCGGGCGGCTGTCGTCATAGACCGTCTGCGGCGCCGGCATGTACAGCATGGCATGGCCGTCGAGCGTGGCGACCTTGACGAAGACCGCGCCGGCCTCCTCCGCGCCGCGCCTTCGCACGGCGCCGAACACGCCTTCGGCCTGGCAACGGCGCAAATAGGCCGCCACCCATATGCTGGATTTCAGTCGCATGGGGCGACGATATAGGCCAGCGGCAAAATCTACGCCAGTGGCCACCTCGGCATGCGAATGTTTATTCACCCGGCCAGGCGGGCGATCCAGGCACCGGCTCGCCCTAATAAGCTTTTGTGACCTCCGAATGATTTCCACAGGCGGTTGATGACGCTCATCGCGAAGATGTTCCGCCGCATCGTCGATCCGCCATTCGATATCGGCGACATTCGAGCGACAAGAGAGCTTGTTACGCGAGCGCGCGATCCGGTTTCACAGGAGCGTCGTGCGTATGTCACAGCCGTTTGGTTAACGAGACCCCGTTGCGATCAACTACCCAACGGGGAGCTCATCAATGTCAGAACGTCATGGACAGCACGAAACGCGGCATCACCACCACGGGAACGGGTTTGGCAAGAAGGTCTACGGAACCAATGGCGACGATGACATATTCGGGTCGGACCACAGCGACACGATCTTCGGCTTTCGCGGCGATGACACGATTTTTGCTGGCCTTGGCAACGACACCGTCTACGGCGGCCGCGGCGACGATCTGATCGACGGCGGCAGAGGCAACGACAAGCTGTTCGGCGAGAGGGGCAACGACGCCCTGGTTGGCGGCGAAGGCAACGACGATCTAATCGGTGGCTCCGGAAGGGATCTGTTGCTCGGTGGCGCCGGCCGCGACGAGCTCGACGGCAACCAAGGCAACGACACTTTCCTGTTCCGCCAGGGCATGGGGGTCGACACGATCGAACACCTCGATGCCGGCGACCGCATCGACATCCGTGATTTCCATGTCGCTTCCTTTCAGGCCCTCATCGGCTCCGCACAACAGGTCGGTCACAACGTCCAGATCAACCTCGGCAATGGCGACAGGCTCGTCATCGACGACACCCGCATCGCGAACCTCCATGCCGAACAATTCATCATCTCGAACGAGATCAGGGGTCCGTCGAGTTCACAGACTCCCTATCTCCTGAGCAGCGATTCGCACGTCTATGTCGAATCGTTGCTGACCGCGGGCGACAGCGTCGGCGGCTACAGGATGGCCGGCATTCCCGACGGCCTCGGCGCGTTCGACAATGGCAACGGCACCTTCACGGTCCTGATGAATCACGAAATCCCCGCAAGCCAGGGCGTCGCACGCGCCCATGGCGGCACCGGAGCGTACGTGTCTGAGTGGGTATTCGATTCGACAACGCTGCAGGTGCTGTCGGGCAGGGATCTCATCCACGACGTCTGGCTCTACGACGCGACGACCCACAGCTATGTCGACCACAACGCCGCTAACAGTCCGGTGTCGTTCAACCGCTTCTGCTCCGCTGATCTGGCCGATCAAAGCGCATTCTACAGTGCGAGCACCGGCCTCGGCTTCAACGACGGACGGCTCTTCCTCGACGGCGAGGAGGGAGGCGTCGAAGGCAGGGCATTCGCCCACGTCGTCGGCGGCGCCCAGGACGGCAACAGCTTCGAACTCGCCTGGCTCGGCAACATGGCCTACGAGAATCTCGTCGCCAACAGCCACACCGACCGGACGGTTGTCGCCATGATGGACGATGGTCAGAACGGCCAGGTCTATTTCTATGCCGGCGACAGACAGGCGACCGGCAACGCCGTCGAACAGGCCGGCCTGACCGGCGGTCATCTGTTCGGCATCCACGTCAACGACCTGGAAGGCGCGACGAACAACAACGAGCCGAACACCCCTGCCCCGCTCGGCGCGGATGAAGCATCCACCTTCTCGATGGTCGATCTCGGCGACGTCAGCGGCATGACCGGCGCTCAGATCGATGCGGCGAGCGAGGCGGCTGGCGTGACCACGTTCCTGCGCCCCGAAGACGGCGCCTGGGACACCCTCAATCCCAACCGCTTCTACTTCGTGACGACCGGCGCCTTCAATTCGCCGAGCCGGCTGTGGGCGATGGACTTCACCGACGCCAACAACCCCGCCGCGGGCGGCACCATCCGGCTGCTGCTCAACGGAACCGAAGGCCAGCAGATGTTCGACAACATCGCGGTCGACTCCCACGGCCGGGTGGTTCTGTGCGAAGACGTCGGCAACAACGCTCATCTCGGCAGGGTCTGGCAATACGATCCGGCGACGGACGCGCTGACTCAACTCGCTCAGCATGACGCGAGCCGCTTCGTGACGGGGGGAGCGAATTTCCTGACCCAGGACGAGGAAGCTTCCGGCGTGATCGACGTCTCGCACATCCTCGGTAATGCCGGCGAGAACGTCTACCTGGTCGATACGCAGGCTCACTTCGCCGTCGGAGGGGAACAGTACGAAGGCGGCCAGCTCCAGCTGATCCACCAGTATCTCGTGTGACGCGATATCATGACCGGTGGGGCGTTCGCTCCACCGGTCCCCACGCCAAGGAATTCGAAGGCGCCGGCTTTTCAGCCGGCGCCTTCGCATGGGCGTTGGCTGGTTGCCGCGGTGTTGCGATCAACGGGCGATGGCGACCTTCCTCACCAGGCGGACGACCGGCGATCCGGTCCATTGGTGCCGTGACGGCCGCCACAACCCTCAATCCGCGGAGCGACCAAAGGTGACATCAGATCCGCCCGTAACCATCAAGGCAGGGTCGGAGCTGCGCGCCGCGCTTGCTTCGTGCCGCAGCGCGCTGGTCGGTATCGCCATCTTCAGCGGGCTGATCAATCTGCTGAGTCTGACCGGCTCGCTTTTCATGCTGGAGGTCTACGACCGCGTGTTGCCAAGCCGCAGCGTGCCTACCCTTGTCGGCCTGGCCATCATTACGGCCTTATTGTTCATCTTCCAGGGCATCCTGGAACTTACCCGCGGACGCATGCTGGTTCGCGTCGGCAGTCAAATCGACTGGCGCCTCGGCGACCGTGTCTATGATCTGGTGGTGCGTCTGCCGCTACGCACGCGCGGCAGCGGCGACGGACAGCAGCCGATCCGCGACCTCGACACCATTCGCTCGGTGCTATCCGGTTCCGGCCCGGCCGCATTGTTCGACCTGCCATGGCTGCCGTTCTACCTTGCGATCTGCTTTGCGTTTCACCCGCTGATCGGCGCAACAGCGTTCGGTGGAGCCATGGTGCTGGTGGTACTGACGCTCCTCACCGATCGCCTGTCCCGGCGGTCGGTGCAAAAGGCATCAGGCTATGCGGCGGCCCGCAATCGATTGGCGGATGCTAGCCGGCGCAACGCGGAAGTGCTGGTATCGATGGCGATGTCGGCGCGCTTGCTGGCTCGATGGCGTCAACTCGGCGTCTCCTACCGGAAGCAACAGAAGACCGCCAACGACATATCCGGTGGTTTCGGCGTTACCGGACGCATGCTGCGCATGATGCTGCAGTCCGCCGTGCTTGCCGTCGGCGCCTACCTCGTCATTCACCAGGAGGCCTCGGGCGGCATCATTATCGCCAGTTCGATCCTGACCGGCCGCGCCCTGGCGCCGGTGGATCTCGTGATCGGAAACTGGAGAAATTTCATCGCGGCCCGCCAGAGCTGGCAGCGCCTCGAGAAGCTGCTGGCACTGCTGCCCGCCGCCACGGTTCAGCTGCCCTTGCCGGCGCCAACCCGAACCCTTGTGGTGGAGAAACTGTCGGTCACGGCCCCCGAGTCGGAAAGGGTCCTGGTCGCCGATGTCAGTTTTTTTCTGAAGGCCGGCAGCGCGCTCGCCATCGTCGGCGCCAGCGGATCGGGAAAATCGTCGCTGGTCCGCGCGCTTGTCGGAGCCTGGCGTCCGTCGCGCGGCGTCGTTCGGCTGGACGGGGCGTCGCTGGAGCAATGGCCGCCCGATGCCCTGGGAGGTCATATCGGGTACCTGCCGCAGGACGTCGAACTGTTCGAGGGCTCCATCGCCGAAAATATTGCGAGATTTGCTCCGGACCCGCCGATGGAGTCGGTGCTTGCCGCCGCGAACGCGGCCGGCATCCATCAGCTCATCGTCAGTCTGCCGGAGGGATACAATTCCCAAATCGGCGAACAGGGCGCGCTGCTCTCAGCCGGCCAGAAGCAGCGCGTGGCGCTGGCGCGCGCGCTATACGGCAATCCCTTCCTGATCGTTCTCGATGAACCCAATTCAAATCTCGACGCCGAAGGCGAAGAGGCGCTGACACGCGCGATCCTCGCGGTTCGCGCGAGAGGAGGCATCGTCGTGATCGTCGCGCACCGCTCCAGCGCCCTGATCGCCGTGGACTTCGTGATGACGATGCTTCAAGGCAGGCAACAGGCGTTCGGCCCAAAAGATGAAGTGCTTGCAATGGCGGCGCGCCGGGACCCGGGGCCGTCGGCGCCTTTGAAGGTCGTTCCTCAAACAGCAGCATCGACATGATCGACAGCTCCTCCCGCGGCGAAGACCGCACCCTGCGCAATCACCTGATCGGCGGAACTGTGATTGCGCTGGTTCTGACCATCGGAATCGGCGGCTGGGCCGCCACCACCGAACTGTCGGGGGCCATCACCGCTTCGGGATCGGTCGTCGTCGATTCCAACGTCAAGAAGGTTCAACACCTCACCGGCGGGATCGTCGGAGAACTGCTGGTTCGCGAAGGCGACCGTGTCCGTACCGGAGACATGCTGGTGCGACTGGACGAAACCGTGTTGCGGGCGGGCCTTGCGATCTACACCAAGGGACTCGATGAGATGCGGGCCCGCAAGGCCCGGCTCGTCAGCGAACGCGACGGCGCCGAACACATCGTCATTCCGCCCGAGTTGCTCGACACCCCCTTGTCGGCGGAATTTGCCTCGGCGCTGGACAGCGAACGCAAATTGTTCGAGCTGCGGCGTACCGCGCGCCAGGGCCAGAAATCCCAGCTTCGCCAGCGCATCGCGCAGCTCGACGACGAGGTCCGCGGCTACGCCGCCCTGCAGCAGGCCAAGGCGGAAGAGATCGAATTGATCCAGCGCGAGCTGACGGGCGTGCGGATTCTCTGGCAGAAGAACCTCATTCAGATCAACCGGCTCACGCTTCTTGAGCGCGAGGCGGCGCGTCTCAAGGGCGAACTCGCGCAATCGATGGCCTCCAGCGCGCAAGTGCGCGGCAAGATATCCGAAATCGAACTGCAGATCATTCAGATCGACCAGGAGTTGAGCAGCGAGGTAGCCAAGGAACTGCGCGAGATCGACGGCAAGATTGGCGAATTCATCGAGCGCAAGGTGACGGCGGAAGACCAGCTGAGGCGGGTAGCCATCCGCGCCCCGCAAAACGGCGTCGTCCATCAACTCAACGTGCACACCGTCGGCGGCGTGGTGAGCCCGGCCGACCCGGTGATGTTGATCGTGCCGGAAGCTGATTTGCTGACCGTAGAAGCCAAGATTTCGCCGCAGGACATCGACCAGCTCTATCTGGGACAGCCTGCGAGCCTGAGATTCTCCGCCTTCAATCAGCGCACCACGCCGGAAATCCAGGGCGCGATCAGCCGCATCTCGGCTGATGTCATGTCGGATCAGCGCACCGGCCAGAATTTCTATACGGCGCGGGTTTCAATCACGCCCGAGGAGCTGGCGCGGCTGGGCAATGTGAAGCTGTTGCCCGGCATGCCTGCGGAGATCTTCGCCAGAACCTATGATCGTAACGTACTGTCCTATTTCACCAAGCCGCTGTCCGACCAGATCGTGCGCGCATTCCGCGAACGCTGATCGCCGCCGTCGTGATGCCTGGTTCGCTTGGTCGCGAAACCCGAAATGCCAACCCCCTGCCCTAGTCGATCGGATGGCCGATCATCGCGGTGAGTTCGCGCACCAGGCGATCCGATACCTGCCCGGTCACCGGGATCCTGCGCTCGCGCTCGAATTTCTGGATCGCGGCCTGGGTGTCGGAGCCGGCGATGCCGGTCGGTTTCAACTGGCCGTAGCCGTACTCTGTGAGCGTACGCTGCACCGCCGCCACGCGGCGCGCGGCCGGGGTCTGGTTGGCGATGGTCTCATGACGAGATGACGCCGGGATCGGCGCCGGCGGCCGCGCGACATTGGAAGGCGCTGCCGGGGAAGCCGTGGTCGCCTTGACCAGATTGGTCATGGGATCGGCGCTCTTCGGCTCGGCTGCCCTGAGTTCGACTCTTGATTCCATCCTGGGTTCAACCGGCGCTGCATCCGCAGACCGCGCCGCGGCTTCGACCGGGCGCGGACGCGGCAATGGGCTGGCGAGCGCCGGCATCGCGACCACCGTGCCGAACATCGGCGACGGATGACGTCCGGCCTGCAGGAACAGGGCGTTGGCGATGATGGCGCTGACCGCGGCAAATGCCAGCGCGCCCGCCACCATGTCTTTCGGACTGTGCAGCAGGATGCGCATCACGAGGCCGCGTTCGGCTTCCGCTTCCACCGCAACCGCGCTCGCACGGCGGCGGCGGCGCGGCATGTCGTCATCTCTCGTGGTGTTTCTAGGCACTTTTCTTCACCTGATGAAATTGCTCTTGGTGTTTCTCTTGTTCATGGGCCGGAGATCGCAGCGTCGGCGTCAGCGTTGCGATATTGCTTGACGGCTGCCCGGCCTTTGGCGCGAGGGCCAGCGGCAGCGCGACGGTCACGGTGGTGCCCTCGTCGAGCTTGCTTTGCACGGTCATCTCGCCGGCATGCAGGCCAACCAGGCTCTTGACGATCGACAGCCCGAGGCCGGTGCCCTCGTGCCGCCGCTGATAGGTCTTGCCGGCCTGGAAGAAGGGATCGCCGATCCGCTTCAAGTCGTCGGCCGCGATGCCGACGCCGGTGTCGGTGATGCGCAGCACCAGCCGCGATCCCTCGACCCCTGCGGAAACCGTCACCGTGCCGCCGCGCTCGGTGAACTTGATGGCGTTGGCGACGAGATTGAGCACGATCTGCTTGAACGCGCGCGGATCGCCGGTCATGACCGGCAAGTCCTCGGGCGCGCGGGTGACGAGATCGATGCCGTTCTCCCGCGCCTTCAGGGCCAGGAGGTTGCAGCAATTGAGCAGGGCGGCGCGCGGCGCGAACGGTTCCGGCGCAATCTCGAAATTGCCGGATTCCATCTTGGACATGTCGAGAATGCCGTTGACGACCGACAGCAGATGCTGGCCGGAATCGTTGATCAGCTGGGCATATTCCTTGCGGCGCGCGGCATCGACCATCAGCACGTCTTCCTGAACGATCATCTCGGAGAAACCGATGATGGCATTCAGCGGCGTGCGCAGTTCATGGCTCATGGTGGCGAGGAAGCGGGTCTTGGACGCATCCGCCTGCTCGGCGGCAGTGCGCGCCAGATCCAGCGCCTGTTCCTGGATCTTGCGGTCGGTGACGTCACGCATCACGGCGACGACCTCGGCCTCGGTCGTATCAGCCGTTTCCGATGCCTGTTCGAGCGGCCGGCAGCGCATTTCGACCCAGATGAAATCGACCTGACTGTTCGGGCCCCGCGCGCCGCCGCGCGGTGCATCGCGCCTGAGGCGGAATTCGACGCTGCGCGCCTCGCCGCCGCGCGCCGCATCGGAAAGCGCGGTGAGATAGGCCGGACGATCGGCGACATGGACGCGATCGAACAGGCCGTGCCCCAGCAGTCGCGATACCGGCGCTCCCAGCATCGTCTGCACGGCGGGTGAAATGAACTGCACGGCGCCGTTGCAGCTATGGCGGGAAATCACGTCGCCCATGTTCCGCGCCAGCAGCCGATAGCGGTCCTCCTCGACGTAAAGCAGCGCGACGCTGGTGCGCGCCAGCGACTCGGCGGCAAAGGCAAGCCCGGCCGCGTAGAGCGTCGCCGATGCCACCCCGAACGCCATGAATATGCTGCGCGAGATCGCGCTGGCGTCCGGCGGCAACAGGCCGAAATGCCCGATCACGATCAAGATCCCGGCGCAGGCCAGCGCCAGCGCGGAGGCGAACGCTACCACCCGGCGCGATGCCGAGAGCGCGGCTTCGAGCGGAACCACGACCAGCCAGATCGCGGCAAAGGATTCGATGCCGCCCGTGGTCATCGCCACCGTCATGACGAGGCCGGTCAGCGCCAGCGACGACAGCACATGCGCGCCTTCGTAGCGGCCGGTACGCGACAGGAACCAGGACAGCAGGATGGGCGCGATCAGCCAGGCGAATGCCGCGACCTCGAGCGCCGTGGGCGCGCCGCGCATCGCCAGATAGGCAGGGAATGCCGCGAAGGCAGCCAGGCTTCCGAACAGCCGTGGCGCCATGAATGCGCGATGACGCGCCCGCGTCAGCGCGTCATAGCGCGCGGACGGATGCAGCAGCGCATCGAGGCAATCGTGGATGATACTCAAAACTGTCACGGCTCTCGCGCTTCGGCTTGTTCGTCGAACAGACGCGCCGGAACGCCCCCTTATCGTTGCCCCACCGTGTCAGAGCGAAATTAAGCGAACGCTAAGGTTCGCGCGACGGCGCTTCCGGACCTTAATCTTCGCGGGGGTTTCACCGAGCTGAACCGCTCATTCGATGCGAATGGTGAACGTCCGGTTTCCAGCCCCGGCCGGGTATGGTTTCGAAATCGTGGATACGGCCGTTACGGCCAGCTTGTCGCCGAATACGGTCATCAATCGAAAATTTACACCGAATCCAATCAATCGGACTTTTCGCGAATTTTCGGCGATTTAACTTCAATGCAGATACTTGCGATTTATCGACGGCTGTTAGTCAGGCACCAAGGGAAACAAGAGAGATGACCGGGGGCGCGAGATGTTTTTTCTGCTCCGCATGGCATTCTGGCTCGGGCTGGTGCTCGTGCTGCTGCCCAGAGAGAAGACGCCGGAATCCGACAAGCTGCCGCAGATCGGCGCGTCGGAAGCCGTTTCGGCTGCGACCGCCGCGGTGTCGGACATGAGCCAGTTCTGCAAGCGCCAGCCGGCCGCGTGCGAAGTCGGCGGCCAGGCCGCGACCGTGATCGGCCAGCGTGCCCAGGACGGCGCGCGCAAGCTTTATCATATCATCACCGACAAGAAGGCGCCCGACCATACCGGCTCGATCGGCAGTGTCGAGAACGCCGGGATTTCGGTGGCCGCAGCCTCCCACGATACGTTGACGCCGGATGACCTGGCGGCGGATTGGCGCGGCGTGCCCTGACTCCGCGAATCGGGCCGAAACCGCCGCCATTTTCGTCCGACAGCATCGCTTTCGGTCGCCTGCAATCCTATATATGGCTGTGGGATTGAGCGCGGGACACGATGACGATCGACGAAATCAGGGATAATTTTTCGCTGCTGGACGATTGGGACGACCGCTACCGGTACGTCATCGAACTCGGGCGCACGCTTGCGCCGATGCCGGAAGCCGAGCATTCCGCCGCCAACAAGGTACAGGGCTGCGCCAGCCAGGTCTGGCTCTCGAAGCAGATCGACCGCAGCGGCGGCGAACCGCTGCTGAAATATCTCGGCGACAGCGACGCACACATCGTGCGCGGACTGGTCGCGATCCTGCTGACGCTGTATTCCGGCCGCACGCCGCGGGAAGTTCTAGCAACCGATGCGCTCGCGGTATTCGACGAATTCGGCTTCCGCGAGCACCTGACGCCGCAGCGTTCCAACGGCCTGCGCGCCATGGTCGAGCGCATCCGCTCGGACGCGCGCGAGACGCTTGCCGCCGCCTCCTGACTAGTCGTCATTGCGAGGAGCCAACGGGTCGGCGCGAAGCGCCGCCCGATGACAGGCTCCGCGACGAAGCAATCCATCTCGACGTGCAAAGAAAGAATGGATTGCTTCGCGGAGCCTGTCATCGGGCGCGCGTTCGCGCGACCTGTTGGCTCGCAATGACGATGGGCTACTTGCCGCGCCGCCGCCGCTGCTGGCCGAGCCCCATCTTCTTGGCGAGCGCCGAACGCGCCACCGCATAGTTCGGCGCCACCATCGGATAGTCGGCCGGCAGCCCCCATTTGTCGCGATATTGTTCCGGCGTCATGTTGTACCGGCTGCGCAGATGCCGCTTCAGCGACTTGAAGCGCTTGCCGTCCTCGAGACACACCAGATAGTCGGGCGTCATCGATTTCTTGACGGAAACCGCGGGCTTGGCGGGTTCCAGCGGCGCGTCGATCCGGCCGCTCGAAACCCGCTGCAACGCTGCGTGAATCTGGCCGATCAGGGCCGGGATTTCGGAGGCCGGCGTCGGGTTATTGCTGAGATAGGCCGACACGATATCGGCGGTCAGGTCGATGAAACTTTTTCCGGCGCCGTCGCTCATGGCTAAACCTTCCAGAGATCGCAATCGCGCAAGGATCTTTTCGGGATCGGACAGTATTCCGCAACGCCAATACGTTTCGGAATCTTGCACTACTGGCCGAATATGAGCGGATTGCAGCCGACGTGACAAGAACGACGGCGCTTTATTTTTGGCTTCGTCGGAACGACGGGCGCGCTCATTGACGGTGGTCGAGATGCGAGCGCAGTTCATCGATCGAGGCGAACCGCATCATGCCTTCGGGCATCTGCGCCTCAATCGAGCCGTCGGAATACAACGAATAGGCCATTCCATCGACGACGCCCGACTTGAGGACCGTCACCGGCGGCTGGTCGTCGTTTCGCGCAGCCGGCGGGGAGCGGTCCGCGGCGGCGCCTGGTTCGGCAAAGGTCGATGGCGTCCGGCCACTGCGCCGCGGCGGCGCGGCGGCGGCCCTGGGGCGTTCCGGTTTTGGCCAGGCGTCGTCGAACGTCGCAGGCGGCGGCACGCTTGCTTCGGAAGCCGGCGGCGGGACCGGAGGTGCGGGGCGAAGATCAGGCGACGGAAGGTCGGGCGACAGCGGCTCGCTGGTACGGGCCTGGGCGCGCTCACGTTCCTTCCGGGACGTCGACGAAAACAGCAGGTTGCGCCGCTGCTTGGCCTCGGCTGGCGCCGGCACGGCGGGCGCGTCAGCGGACGCGAGATTGCGGGGCGCGGCCTCCTCCTGCCACGGCACCGGTGCCCCCCCTGGCGACGGCGCCGCGGGTTCTGCGATGCCGGCGCCTTCCGCCGCCGGCTGGTCGCGGCTGAACAGGAAGCCGCTTTCCGAAGCGCGCGATGACGCGCCCGGGGCCGCCTCCAGCGCGGCTCCCGCGTGCAATCCGGCCGGGCCCAGCCGCCGCGCGATCGTCTTCAGCTCCTTAACCGCGGTCCAGAAGCCGAGCAGAAGCATCCCGGTGCACGCCGCAATTGTACCGGCGAGGATCAGGGTGTTGCCGAAACCGAATTCGTTGATCGGGATACCGAACCCGATCGCCACCAGGCCAGCCAGCAGAAAGCCAATCCCGGCGACCAACAGCACGACCATCATCGAATTCACCCCCCGGCCGCGCCCGAAATGCTCGCCAGCCGCCATCGCCACGATACCGTCATATTGTGTGCATCGCCAACCACCAATTAGGGATGTGGTTCCCGCGAAAAACCCGATCGGCCTCGGTAGGGGATGCGATCCGGTCCTCCAAACCCGTCCGCAAGACCAGGAGCCCATAGGACGCCGCGACGATTGCTGCGTTGCATCAGGGAAATTACGTCACAATTCCCAATTACTTGGAAAGGGAACTGCGCTATATGGAAGCGGGGGAACGAGGCCCAAAGCGCCAAAGAGCAGGGCCGCAAAGGGACACCGGGTTACCAATAGCCATGTCATCCATCACGACTTCGGCCATCGATACGCCCTTGCGGCGCTCGGTGGAGCGGACATGCGACGACCTCGCCATCCTTGTGCTGGCGGTGATCGGGCTGATCGCTGGCCTGACGTTCCGCGACTATGGACTAGGCTGGGACGACTATACGCACGCCGAATATGCCGACCTGCTGCTGCGCATGTATGGGTCCGGTTTCAAGGACACCGCAGCCCTGTCGTTCGCCAACCTCTATATGTATGGCGGCGGCTTCGACATGGCGGCCGCACTGCTGCACAAGATCATCCCGCTGGACCTGTTTGAAACCCGCCGCCTGCTCGGCGCCGTCGTCGGCCTGATCGGTCTTGCGGTGACGTGGCGGCTTGGCCGGCGTGTCGGCGGCCCGCTGGCCGGACTGGCAACGCTGCTGCTGCTGGCGCTGTGCCCGACCTTCTACGGGCACATGTTCATGAATCCGAAGGATGCGCCATTCGCGGTTTCGATGATGATCCTGATGCTCGGCCTCGTCCGCCTGGCTCAGGAATACCCCTCGCCCTCGCCGCGCACCGTTCTGATCGTAGGGATCGGCGCGGGCCTGTCGATCGGGTCGCGGATTCTCGGCGGGCTGGCCCTGGTCTATGCCGCGGTCGGCTTTGTTCCGCTGTTGCTCGAGGAGATTCACAGGCAAGGCGCGCGTGAAGCCGCTCGCCGCTTTGCCCATGTCGTGTACATGCTGCTGCCCGGCCTGGTTTTCGGCTATCTCGTGATGGGGCTGATCTGGCCGTGGTCGATCATGGAGCCGGGCAATCCCTTCCAGGCCCTGACCTATTTCTCGAACTTCTTCGAGAAGCCGTGGAAGGAAATGTTCGGTGGCGCGCTGGTGTCGGTACCGGACATGCCATGGTCGTATCTGCCGACGCTGTTCGCCCTGCAGCTTCCCGAAATCCTGCTGGGTCTTGCCGCTGTCGGTGTCGTTGGTACGTTCATGTCGCTGTCGCGCGGCGGTGTGCCGGCCCGCCGCAAGACCATCCTGCTGATGCTCACGCTCGCGGCGACGCTGCCGCTGGTGGTGGCGATGGTGAAGCGCCCGGCGCTCTACAACGGCATTCGCCATTTCATATTCGTCATCCCGCCGATGGCCGTACTTGCAGGCGCAGCCTTCGCGTGGGGAATGAACTGGCTCAAGACGAACGGCCGCAGCTGGCAGCCCGTCGCCGTGGCCATATTCACGTTCGGCTTGCTGCTGCCGCTCGGCGAAATGATCCGGCTGCATCCCTACCAGTACACCCACTTCAACCATGTCGCGGGCACGGTTCGCGGCGCCACCGATCTGTTCATGCTGGATTACTGGGGTCTCGCGCTGAAGCAGGCCTCCGACGGCCTGCGCGAGGAAATCGTCGAACGGCAGGAAGCGCCGCCCAGGGGACGCAAATGGAAGGTCGCGGTATGCGGCCCGCAACGCCCCGCCCAGGTCGCGCTCGGCCCCGACTTCACGATCGGCTGGGACGCAAATGCCGCCGACTTCGCCATGACGCTCGGCGAGTTCTACTGCAAGGGACTGACCGCGCCGGTCATGGTCGAGATCAAGCGCGACGACGTGGTGTTTGCCCGCGTCTACGACATCCGCGGCCGCAGCATTTCCAGCCTGCTGGCCATTCCGGCGCCATAAGGCGGCAACCTCGACCGCAGCCACAAGAATTGAAAATTCGAGATTTCAGTGTAGTATTGCCGCCAACAACCTCTGCACTACGAATCAAAACGCCGCCCAATCCCGGGCGGCGTTTTTTGTTGTCGTGCGGTGAAGGTCGCACAACTCGCAATTCAAGATTGGGCGACGCCGCCTGCGGCGGCAGTTGCCAGCAACATAATGCCTGGCGCCGAGGCCGCCATGCAGGAAAATTCGTCGGAAATTAACCCAAACCACCGACATTGCCGGCCGCGACAAAAAAGTGCCGATTGGGGGCTGCATGGCGATTCTTTCTTCACCTTTCCGTTCTTCCACGACGACGGTCCGTCGCGCAGCCGACGCCGCGTTGGCGGCGGCCCAACTGGCCGAACTCGAGGCGCGCGACCAGGCCCTGGTTGCGTGTATCGACGCCATGATCGATGGCCGCCTCGACGTGGAGCGACCGGCGGCGAAGGATCCCTTGTCTGACGCCATCGTCCGGCTGCTGGAACGACTGGCCTCGAGCGCATCCCGCGACCTCGACCGCATCGTCGATCTCAGCATTCAAGGAAGCGAGACCGCGATCTCGACCGCCCGCCTGCTCGCGACATCGCGCGAGGTCGACAAGCGCACCCAGTCGCTGGCTGCCGCGAGCGAGGAAATGGTGGCGTCGATCGGTCAGATCCGGACCACCGCACAGGCCGCAACGGGCGACGCCGCTGAAATGCGCGCCAGCGCCGAGCGCGGCATGTCGACCGCCGGTTCCGCGTCGACGGCCATGGGCCGCGTCAGCACCACCGCAAATCTGGCGTCGGAGAAGATCATTGCCTTGAACGAGGCATCCGAGGCGATCGGAACCATCGTGGGTTCGATCGATGCGATCGCCAAACAGACCAACCTTCTGGCGCTGAATGCAACCATCGAGGCCGCACGGGCCGGCGAGGCAGGCAAAGGCTTTGCCGTCGTGGCGACGGAGGTAAAGAGCCTGTCGCAGCAGACCAGCCGCGCCACCGTCGATATCCGGACCCGCATCGACCAGCTGCGTGTCGACATCCACACCATTGTCGAGGCGATGTCCGACTGCACGAGAGCAGCGGAGGAAAGCCGCGATGTCGTGACATCGCTCGGTGACGCGATGGTCGGGGTCAGCAAGCAGGTATCCAGCGTCACGACCGGCATGGACGAAATCGCCAATATCCTCAATCAGCAGACCGATGCGTCACGCGAAATCGCTCAAGGCGTCTCCTCCATCGCCGCCATGACGCAGCAGAGCGTCGAGCAGGTGGCGGCCATTTCCAGCCAGATCGACGTCGTCCACAGCCTGGTGGGAGAGGAGATTCAGAACGTTTCTAGATTTTCGTTCGACAACAAGATTCCCCGTCTCGCCAAGGCGGACCACGTGATCTGGAAAAAGCGTCTCGCGGACATGGCGGTCGGACGCGTCAAATTGAAACCGGATGAACTGGCGGATCACCATTCCTGCCGTCTCGGAAAATGGTACTACGGCGACGCCTCAGGCGCCTCGCGAAGCCATCGTGCGTTCGGCCTGCTCGAAAAACCTCACGCGCTGGTCCATCAGCACGGCAAGCAGGCGGCGAAATTGTTCGCCGCAGGCGATCTTCCGGGCGCGCTGAAGGAAATCCTGGATGTGGAAGCCGCGTCGAAAGACGTCTTGCGGCTTCTGGACGAACTGGACAAATAGTACGATCCTCGATTTGAGAGAACTACCATCAAGGAAAGTGCGAGCGCGGTGGCCGCTCTACTCAAACCAATTCTGGAAGCTTGGCTTCATCGAGACGAAACGAAAGCGGCGAAAGCGGCTGGCAGCCTCACGTTCTGGCGCAGCGGAATGCTTAAGCAATTGGAGGCAATTGCCAACGACACGGCCACGGCGAAGACAATGACCGAGTTGCGAAAGAATTTCGAAGAAACACAAAGCAGCGTGAACGAGACAATGATCCGGCTGAATGAACTCCGTAGCAAGCTTGCCGGGTCGAAGGTGGCGCGGCAAATCGACCTGATCCTAAATGACTTCCACTATGGGAAAAGCATGATCCGCTCAGAGATTGAAATGATCTTGGAATTCGGGCCAAACGAGTGCGATCGGGCACGACATGTCTGCAACAACATCAAAACGCTCAATTCGGAACTGGAGAGGCTTCATCGTATGGTCTACGAGAAATGATGCCGCTCAGAGGCAAATAGAGGCCATTATGGGCCGTTGGACCTTCGAGGTGGATCATGCGCAGACCACGGGAAATGACGGAATCATTGCCGGGCGACGCCTGGGTAAGGCTTGCTCCGGGTGAGTTCTTCGAGTTTCACGTTGACCGGCCGCTCAACCCGAGCGTTGGAGAGCTTCAGCAATGGCTGCGCCAGATAAGAGGCGGTGTCCTCTCCACGTCCTTCGGCATTGAAAATGAGCTGACATTGCTCGCCCTGGCAAACATGTTCGGAACGAACGATCATGGAGCGGTGAATCGCGAATATTATGAACAGGAGCAAGCTTGGCGCGCTGAGCAGGGGCTGGAAGCTAAGATTGATCGCGTTAAGCCAATCATCCGAAGCCGTCGGGACAAAGAGATCGCCGATACCATCATTCATAAACTGGCGGAATACCGCGAGTTGAGGAACCTACTCGCACATTATCCGGGCTGGATCGAACCCGTGAACGACCACGAGACGAAACTTACGGTGGGACTACGACTTTTCATTGCAGATCGGGTCCATCAGTGGGAAGTGGATACACCACAGGCAACCCATTGGGCTGAAATGCTGTCGTTCGTGCGCGTCTCGGTGGAGAACGTTCGACGTGAAATTGTTGGCGCGCCGCCATTGGCGCCGGACGGCTCACCGCCGCCAGCCGAGTCCGTTATCGGAAACGGAAATACCAGCCAAGCCGTAACGTTTACGGGACGCAAGGAATTACGCGGAATTGCAGTGACGGCACTTAGGGCGGATTAGAGCCAAAGGCGCAATCCGCCGCCCAGCTAACGCCAACGTTGCTTGTGCTATCCTGCGCCGCTTGTCGAACTATCTTCGCGCGTTTGTTCCGGGCGGGTGCTCGTTCTTCACGATCGACCTTTTGGAACGGCGAAAAAGCCTGCTCGTCGATCGCATCGCTATCTTGCGTAAGGTGCTTGCCATGTGCATTGGGGCTGTCGCTGGCGCGGCGGATCACGCCTTCGGCTCCAATCCGCCCTACGGGCTGGCCGGGATGCGACAGGTCAACTAGTGCACGGTCACCGTAATTCCTCTTCGGTGAAGTGCTCGCGTACCTGAGGGCGGTTAGCATGGGTCGCCCGGCTCCGGGGCGTTCCTCTTACTAAGCTATTCCCTGGGCTGCCACGGATGTGGCTAAAAGGACAGTAACCAAAATATCGCACTGAAAGATGTCACACTCCCCGGAAATCGCTTGCTTTTAAGGGGTTTGCGCTTGGGACGCTATTCCGACTTGCCGGAAGTCATGCCTTATTGGGGGGCGAAAGCATGGCGAGTGAAGGGGACACGCTGGCTTTCAGGCAGGCGCTGATGAAGCTAGCTTTCGAAACAGATGACGAAAAGTCTAGATGGCCGTGGGTCGCCCTTGCTGTGGTGATCGCGTTCGTCGTTGCTGCTTGGATTTCCTTCCCTAACGAAATCATTTCGTTCCTGAAGGAAGGCAAGGAATTGCTTGCCAGTAAGGAAGGCAGCGGCAAGCCTGGGCAAGAGAGCAAGAACAGCATGTGTAACGGGTTTATCGTTGTGAACTGCTCCGCTGAGCCAAAAATTGTTCAAGGCAACCCGCCGGAAAAAACTGCGCAGGCTCCTCTGGAGGCGGAAAACAAGATTGCGCCGCCGTTGCAGTACGCGCCTGTGGTCGCTCAAAGCCAGCCAGGTCGATCATCTCCGCAACCTTCCAAGGTCAGGAAGCCCGAGGCGAAGAACGCACTGGCAGAGTCTGATGCCCCTTTGTATCGCTATATTGGCCCAAAAGATGATCTGACATTGCTCGGAATTGATCGCTTCAAGCCTTCGGTAAACTTATGCGCGTTGAAGAAACATGTGACTTGCTACATGCCGCCCGGCTTCGGCAGGGAGTCAATCGTGCGGGAGCAGGAGGACTAACTTCCCTTTTGATGTCGTCACTGTAGCACTCGTCTCTCAATCCTAGCACTTCGGTGACAGTGCACTTTATTTGCCTTTCCCCAGCGAGCTTCCACGCTGGAATTTCGGGAATTTCGGTGACCGTGCAGTCCAGTACACTCAATTTCGATTCGACCAGTCAATTGAACGCGCTGTCACCGTATTCCAATCGAAGGAAGCACAAAGCGCCGGTTCTTCTCGGTGCTGCATCAGGGGGCGATTAAATCGCCGGTGGATGCGGTGAGAGCAGCTGTTGTGGCAGAGCAACGACGGGAGCTAGGATGACGATGCTAGTCAATGCATATTATTGGTCGCAAATCGCTCTAGCTATTATAGCGGCTGTGGCCGCAATTGCCGCTTACGTGCAGATTCAGACGTTCAAGCGATTTGAATTAATGAAGATGTTAGAAACGCCTCATGTAAAGGCGGCGCGCCAAGCCCTCTTTCTGGCAAGTCGAAAGCATCCAGGCGAGAAATGGTGGAACACGGACGATCCAGCATTCGATAAAGAGTTAGAGCAAGCGGCGGCGACCATAGCCGGCTCATTTGACATAGTCGGAATAGTTGCCAAAGGCGCCAATCGTCGATTCTTCCGAAGCCATTGGGGCCATAGCATTCGCTGGACCCATAAGGCTTTGGAAGGGTTTCTGATGGACCGCCGAACCCAGGCCGGGGGAAATCCAGGAGCCTTTTCAGGGTTTGAAGGACTGTATGCGGAAGCCACCCGTCTCCGCCCAAATTAGGACACTACCCCCCCAGCCACGAGAATTGAAAGTTCTCGAATTCCGGTGTGGTATTTTTTCCAACAATCTCTGCACTACGAATCCAAACGCCGCCCAATTCCGGGCGGCGTTTCTTGTTCGGCAGTTCGCCGCCTCCTGGCCGATTTGCGAAAATCGCCAACTGCTTCGCCGCGCGCGCATGCGAAATCTCACGACCGAGTGCGACAAATCAACCCGACGGGCAAGATTCCGCTTAACCCGTCGGGCAAATCATCACTATAGCTCCGCGCGTCTCACCCGATGAGAGGGGCGGATCGCGATCGTCACGAACGCGCGGTGGGATGCGGTGGACGCGGAAGTTGCGACTGACGAGCGCAACTCGAGCGGACGGTGAAGACGTGTGGTCCTGACGCCCCGACGCTGGTGTCAAGTTCGCGGGAAGCAAAACTTCCCGCGGATGACGGTGGCAAGAAAGCCCGGTCACCGGGGAGAGCTCGGAGTAAGCCGTAAAACCATTGCGCAGGGAAGGCCGGATTGCCTCCGCTGAACCTATATGCTCGTGTGCGTTTTTCCCAATAACAATTGCACACGGAACCGCGGGTGCAGCGCGCACCCGGTCTTCCCTGCGCCCTCTTCCTTCAGAGGGTGGCCATCGACGCAAAGCTCGGACGCATCGCGCCGCGACAATGCGGACGCACGCCCTGTCGCTGTTTGACAATTGAATCGGAACTCACCCGCGTCGTCCCGGACAAGTGAGCGCAAGCGAACGCCGATCCGGGACCCATACGCCGCGGCTTCGCGGTGAAGCTCCGGTGTGAGACGGCATCTTCAACATCATTCGCCGGTGGCTATGGGTCCCTTGCTTTCGCAGGGACGACGCGGAAAGATCGCGGTGCCACAGCGAAGCTCACCCATCCTGCACGGCTGCTTTACCGCGGCGCGTCCGCCAACGCCGCGAGAATCCGCGCCCACGAACGGATGCCCTTGTGGAAGCTCTTGAGGTCGTATTTCTCGTTCGGCGAATGGATGTTGTCGTCGTCGAGGCCGAAGCCGACCAGCACCGTGTCGAGACCGAGCGTGCGCTTGAAATCCGCGACGATCGGGATCGACGCGCCCGAACCGATCAAGAGCGCTTCCTTGCCCCACTCGTCGGTCAATGCGCGCTTGGCGGCGGCCAGCGGCTTCATGTTCCAGTCGAGCGCGATCGCCGGCGCATTGGAATGGTCGATGAATTCCGCCTTGCAGTCGCCCGGCAGCCGCGCGGCCACGTAATCGCGGAACGCCTGGCGTATCCTGTCGGGCTGTTGCCCCTCCACCAGCCGGAAGGAAACCTTGGCGGAGGCTTCCGCCGCAATCACCGTCTTCGAACCCTCCCCCGTGTAGCCGCCGATGATGCCGTTGATGTCGCAGGTCGGGCGCGACGAGACCTGTTCGATCAGCAGGCGATCCTTCTCGCCGGCGGGAATCGAAAGACCGATCGGCTTGAGGAAGGAATCCGGCGTCAGGTTCAGATTCTTCCATTGCGCCAGAATGTCCGGCGGCAGGTCCTTCACGCCGTCGTAGAAGCCGGGGATGGTGATGCGGCCATTGTCGTCATGCAGGCCGCCGAGAATGCGCGTGAGCACCCGGATCGGATTTTGCGCGCCGCCGCCGAAGATGCCGGAATGCAAATCGCGATTGGCGGCCTTGATCCGCACCTCGTCGTAGACGAGTCCGCGCAGCGACGTGGTGATCGCCGGCGTATTCGGATCCCACATGCCGGTGTCGCACACCAGTGCGAAGTCGGCCTCGAGGTCCGCCTTGTTCTGCTCAAGAAACGGCACGAAATTCTTCGATCCGATTTCCTCTTCGCCCTCGATGACGATGGTGATGTCGACCGGCAGCGCACCCGTCACCGACTTCCAGGCCCGGCAGGCTTCGATGAAGGTCATCAACTGCCCCTTGTCGTCCTCCGCGCCGCGCGCGACGATGATCTTGCGCCCGTCGGCATGGTCGGTAACCACGGGCTCGAACGGCGGACGATGCCAGAGATTGAGCGGATCGACCGGTTGTACGTCGTAGTGGCCGTAGAACAGCACATGCGGCCGTCCCTTGCCGCCATTGGCTTTGGCGACGATGGCGGGGTGACCGGCGGTCGGCCTGACCTCGGTCGCAAAACCGAGCGTCGCGATATCCCTGGCGAGGTGATCGGCGGCCGCCTTGCAGTCTCCGGCATGGGCGGGATCGGCCGAGATCGACTTGATCCGCAGCAGGGCAAACAGCCGCTCGAGGCTGTTGTCGAAATCGGCATCGATGCGATCAAGGACCGGTTGAAGTTGCGCCGCGTTGGACATTGCGATCTTTCCCTGGGTTACGGCATGATCCCGAAAAGTGGAAACCGGTTTTCGGAAAGGATCATGCCCGACTAAGAAGGTAAGCGACGGGTCTGATTCAGCGAAGCTGGATCAGACCCTAGCGGGGTTGCAGTGGCGTGTCAGGTTGTAGCTTGCCGGCGTCCGGAGACAAGACGCCGGCTGCGGCATCCGGAGGCGGATGAAGGATATGCCAGACCAATCCGCCCGTTATCACGGCGGCGGCCGCGAGGTTGTTGCCCCAGGCCTGCAGGTCGTTCGGAAAGACCGGAAACGACAGGCACATCAGGCCTCCCGCGAACGCCAGGGCGGCCCACGTGCCCGCCCGCACGGCGGTGCGGGAATCATAGGCCGCCCGATGGATCAGGACGGTGATCGGAAAGAACAGCCACATGAAATAATACTGCCGGGCCAGCGGCGAGGCTACCGTCATCAGGCAGAACAGGATGCCGAGTTCTTCCGCATTCGACCGCCGGGTCACGCGCGAGGCCGCCGGCATCACCGCGAGGTAGCCGACCCCGATCAGAAACGATATCGCGAGCACGATCCAGTTGGCGGTCTTGAAGCTGAGATCGGCCAGATTCATGGTGCGCGGCGGCTTGCTCGGATCATCCTGGTTATAGTTCACCGGCCGCGTCAGACGATGCGTCACCGCGATGATGGATTGGTTGACCCAAGACCAGTTTTGCTCGTCGCGCTGGCCGAACCCTTTCTCGGAGCTCGACCCGACCATTCCCCGGTACCACGTCTTCAACTCGGAGACGTTGTGCTGGTAGCCGCGGAACGGCGCCGGGAGCACGAATAGCAACACGCCCAGGAACACGACCATGCTCGCGGCGGTCGCCCATTGCCTGCGCCAGATCAGATAGGGAAACACCGCCACCGGGAAGACCTTGATGGCGGAGGCCAGTGCAAACATGCTGCCGGCCATCCAGGGGCGTTCATGCTGCAGCAGCCAGAACCCGAACAGCATCATGGCGAGCAGAACGAGGTTCGGTTGTCCGAGATCGAACATGTCGAACACGAAGGTAATGGTGACGAAGCCCGGCAGCGCGAACAGCCACGGACCGGGGATCCGGCCGGAGCCCGCCATCGCGTGCGAGAATTGAGCCGTCATCCACCATGCCACCGCGTTGAAAAGCGACAGGCACAGATAGAGCGGTATCTTGCCGAAATAACTGGGGATCGCGAGCAGGACCGCCGACAGCGGCGGATAGATGAAATCGAAAGTGGTGTCGGGATTGCTGGGATAGAGGTCCTTGCCCCCCAGCACCTGCTGCCCGGCCCAGAACCACAGCGGATAGTCCTTGGTCTTGCCGTTGCCCCAGATTTCCGGAACCAGAACGTCGGCCGTCAGCGCGATGACGCAGACCAGAAACAGAATATCGAGCGGCGCTCGCAACGACGGATATCTCAGCACACTCGGCTTTCCGGAAAATCAGAGGGAGATCACGTCGCGCTTCGAATCTTACCGCCGCAGCAACCCGCCAAGCGCGCCGCGCACCAGCGCGCGGCCGACCGAACTGCCCATCGCCCCGCCAAGGGATTTTCCGACACTGGCCGCGACGTTACCGGCCACCTGATTGGTGACTGTCCGCGTGACGCTTCGCGCGATGACCTGACCGGTCGACAGTTTTCCCCGCTTGACGTTGGTGCCGAAGATCGTTCCGACGATGGCGCCGATCTGCGCCAGAACTCCTCCACCGCCTCCGCCGCCGGCCGGGCCGTCCGCAGGCGCCGCGGTTCCGGCCACGCGCTTCTGCAGCATCTCGGAGGCAGATTCGGAATCGACTGTCGTGTCGTATTTGCCTTTCACCGGGCTCTTGCTCATGATCGCCTTGCGTTCCTCCGGCGTGATCGGTCCGATCCGCCCCGCCGGCGGCCGGACCATGACACGCTCGACCATCGCAGGCGTGCCATTGCCCTCCAGGAACGACACCAGCGCCTCGCCCTTGCCCAGTTCCGTGATGACCTTGGTGGTGTCGAGTTTCGGATTGGGCCGGAATGTCTGCGCGGCCGCCGCCACCGCCTTCTGATCGCGCGGGGTAAAGGCCCGCAGCGCGTGCTGCACCCGGTTGCCAAGCTGGGCGAGCACCTTGTCCGGCACATCGATCGGGTTTTGCGTGACGAAGTAAACCCCGACACCCTTCGAGCGGATCAGCCGCACCACCTGCTCGATCTTGTCCATCAAGGCTTTTGGCGCATCGTTGAACAAGAGGTGCGCCTCGTCGAAGAAGAACACCAGTTTGGGCTTCGGCGGGTCGCCGACCTCCGGCAGCTCCTCGAACAGCTCCGACAGCATCCACAACAGAAAGGTCGCGTACAGCCGGGGGCTCTCCATCAACCTGTCCGCCACCAGAATGTTGACCATGCCCCGGCCGTCGCTGTCGGTCTTCATGAAATCCTTCAGCGCCAGCGCCGGTTCGCCGAAGAACTTGGCACCGCCCTGATTTTCCAGCACCAGAAGCTGGCGCTGGATGGTTCCGACGGTCTGCTTGGAGACGTTTCCGTATTGCGTGGTCAGGTCGGCGGCATGTTCCGCGACGAACGACAGGATCGCCCGCAGATCCTTCATGTCCAGCAGCAGCAGTCCCTGCTCGTCGGCCACCCTGAAGGCGATGTTCAGCACGCCTTCCTGGACGTCGTTGAGATCCATCATGCGGGAGAGCAGCAGCGGCCCCATTTCCGAGACCGTGGCGCGCACCGGATGCCCCTGCTCGCCGAACACGTCCCAAAACACCGTCGAAAACTGGTCGGGCTGGAATGCCAGCCCCATCGCGGTCGCCCGTTTGAGGATGAAATCCTTCGCCTCGCCGACTTCCGCGATGCCCGAAAGGTCCCCCTTGATGTCGGCGGCAAACACCGGAACACCTGCACGCGCAAATCCCTCGGCCATCACCTGCAGCGAGACGGTTTTGCCGGTTCCGGTAGCGCCGGTGACGAGACCATGGCGGTTTGCAAGCCCGAGCGTCAGCCAGGCCGGCTGCTCACCCCTCCCGATGAAGATCTTCTCGCCTGTATCGGCCATCTTGTTCTCGGACGTAGCCATTGCATCGCCTCTTCGCGCGCCTACCCAGGGGTCTCAGTCGCCAGACGCCTTATCATACTGCATCTTGCAAGCCGATTGAAACCGGTCAACGCCGCCCAGGGGACCCGAAGCCCGGCTCGTCGACTTTGGATCGACCGGCCTCGTTCGATCGATCGACGAAAGTTGCAGTGAGGCTGCTTGACCCGCGACAAATCTCCGCAGATTCCACGCCTGCTCTTGCAATGCTGCAACACTCGCGGCGCGATCGAGGACGAAAATTACTTTCGAATGCGGCGATCGCTTGTAATTCGTGCAGCAGAAGATCAAGATAAATTCACAAGCAAGGATCCGGCAAACAACGGGTCGAAGGCGGGGCAATATGGACGAACTGATTGGGCAGCTGGCTGCAAAGGCCGGCATCGATGAAGCCGTAGCTGAAAAAACCATCGGCATCATCCTGGGTTTCCTCCGCAACGAGGGTCCTTCCGACAAAGTCCAGGCCTTGATCGACAAGATTCCCGGCGCGGAAGCCGTGATCGCAGCCACGAGCAACAGCGGCGGTCTTGCGAGGTTGATGGGCGGCGGTCTGATGGCGCTGGGAACCAAGCTGATGGGGCTTGGTTTGGGCATGGGCGAGATTCAGAGCATCGCGCGTGAACTTTTCAAGTTTGGCCGCGACAAAATCGGAGCGGATCAGATGGGCGAGATCATCGCAGGGACGCCGGGCCTCAGTCAGTTCGCTTAAAGCACCTTTTTGATCGAGTAGCATGACATACCCCATCTCCGAGATTGACGGCCTGCCAGCCTTCGCCGCTTCGAAACTCAAATCGCTTGGCATTCGCACCACCGACGGGTTCCTCGAGGCCGCCCGCACCGTAAAAGGGCGCAAGGCGCTCGCGGCCAAGACCGGCATCAGCGAGCAGCTGCTGCTCGAATGGGCCAATGTCTCCGACTACATGCGGATTCCCGGCATGGGCAAGGCCAAGGTCGGGCTGGTGCGCGCCGCCGGTGTCACTACGGTCCGCGAGCTCGCGCTCCGCAACCCGGCGCGCCTGGCGCAGAACATGAAAGAAGTGAATACCAGGCGCAAACTCGTCCGGGTCTTGCCGTCGGAAAAGTCGGTCGAGCAGCTGATTGAGAAGGCTCGCAAGCTTCAGCCCAAGATCACTTACTAATCATTTATCAAGCCGCTGCAGAGGCGGCCCGGACGGCGCCCCCGCATCTTGACTCCCATGCGCGGACCGCGCAAAGCGACCGCATGATCGCGACCACGTCCAGAACCGCTCCGGCGGCCACCCCGGCAGATCATCCGGTGCTTCGGGCGCTGTTGTCCCGGCCGTATCCAGCCGTGATGGGCGTCCTGAACGTGACGCCGGATTCATTTTCCGACGGCGGGCAGTTTATCGCGCCGGAGGCCGCGCTGGCGCAGGCTCGCCGCATGATCGCCGAGGGCGCCGACATCATCGATATCGGCGCGGAATCCACCCGGCCCTATGGCGCGAAAGCCATCTCCGCCGACGAAGAACTGAAGCGTCTGACGCCTGTTCTGACCGAGGTGGTTTCCCTCGGCGTTCCCGTTTCCATCGACAGCATGAAATCGGCCGTGGTCGCCTGGGCACTCGATGCAGGTGCATCGATCGCCAACGACATCTGGGGCCTGCAACGCGATCCCGAGATGGCGAGGCTGCTGGCGGCACGCCATTCGCCCGTCATCGTCATGCACAACCGCGATCGGGTCGATGCCGACATCGACATCATGAAGGATATTGCAGCCTTCTTCGCGCGCTCGCTGGAGATCGCCGACAAAGCCGGCATATCACGTGAAGATATCGTGCTCGACCCCGGCATCGGCTTTGGCAAGACCCCCGAACAGAGCATCACGGCGCTGGCCCGGCTCGACGAACTCCACGTCTTCGGCCTGCCGTTATTGGTCGGCGCCTCGCGCAAGCGCTTCATCAGCACGGTAGTGCCGTCGGAGCCGCATCAGCGCCTGGGCGGTTCGATCGCAGCGCATCTCATTGCAGCAAAGGCCGGGGCCAGGATCATCCGGGCGCACGATGTGTCGGAAACCGTACAGGCGCTGCGGGTGGCGGCAGCGATTTGGGATAGGCAATGACCGATACGATCTTCATCACCGGCATCGTCATCCATGCCCGGCACGGGGTGATGGAACATGAGACCGAGGTTGGGCAGCGTTTCGTCATCGATCTCGAACTCTCGATCGATCTTGCGGAATCCTCGCGCACCGATCGCCTCGCCGACACCGTGTCCTATTCCAATGTGGTTGCGACCGCGACCGCGGCTTTCAAGAACGCCAATTACAAACTGCTGGAACGGGCGGCCGGCGCCGTGGCCGAAGCTGTCCTGGCGGCATTTCCGAGGGTGAGCGCGATCAAGGTCACCGTTCACAAGCCGCACGCCCCGATCGCCGCGATCTTCGAGGATGTCGGCGTGGTCCTGACGCGGACGCGGCAAGCGCCGTCGCATGGCTGACGCCCTGATCGCGCTCGGCGGCAATGTCGGCGACGTCCGCGCGACATTCCAAAAGGCGATCGCCAATATCTGCGGCATGACGCAAGCAGCATTGCTGGCGCGCTCCTCCGACTACGCCACCCCGCCCTGGGGCGATGAGCAGCAGGCGCGCTTCATCAACGCCTGCATCGAAATCGAGACCAGCCTCGATCCCCATGCGCTGCTGTTCACGCTGCACAAGATCGAACAAAAATTCGGCCGCGATCGCGCCCGGGAGAAGCGCTGGGGTCCGCGCACCCTCGACCTCGATCTGATCGCCTATGACGACGTCTCGATCCAGAAACCGGAACTGACGCTGCCGCACCCCCGGCTGTTCGAACGGGCTTTCGTGCTGGTGCCGCTTGCGGAGATTGCGCCCGACCGTCTCATTGCGGGACGCAGCGTTGCTGCGGCGCTGGCACAGCTATCAACCGAGGGGATCGAGCGGTTGCCCGCCCTTGCCTGACCGAAATCAGCTGCTTAAACCCCGAAAACAACCGTTTGGCTTGGCGGCCGCCACGTGGCAATTTCCGGCCAAACAACAGAACGGCTCCAGGGAGCGACCTGCCGGATGACATCTGTAAATGACGACCTGCGGCTGGCGGCGGATTTCGCGCCGGCAACCTATGACGACTGGCGCAAGCTGGTCGACGGCGTGCTGAAAGGCGCGCCGTTCGAGAGACTGGTCGGCAAGACCTCGGATGGCCTGAAGATCGAGCCGATCTATCAGCGCACGCGCGCCGCCGCGCCGGTCGCAGGGCGGCCCGCGGCCGCGCCGTGGCAGATCATGCAGCGGATCGACCATCCCGATGCGGGAAGCGCCAACGCGCAGGCGCTGCACGACCTTGAGAACGGCGCCAACGGACTGACCCTGGTATTCGCTGGCGCCAACGGCGCCCATGGTTTCGGGCTCGATCCCTCGGCGGAAGCGGTCGAGAAAGTCCTGGACGGCGTGTTCATCGACGCCGGCATTTCGATCGAGCTGCAGATCGGTCCGCAGTCGCGGACGGCCGCGATCCATGTCGCGGAATATGTCAAGCGCAAGGGCCTCAATCCCGCCGCCTGCGATATCCGTTTCGGGCTCGACCCGATCGGCGGCTGCGCGGTCTGGGGATCCAGCTCCTATGCCTGGCCCGAGATCGTTGCCGCGGTCACCGGCGCGATCAAAGGCCTCGCGGCCATGGGATTCAAGGGCCCGTTCGCCGCAGCCGACGGGCGGGTGATCCATGACGCCGGTGGATCGGAAGTGCAGGAGCTGGCCTTCGTGCTGGCAGCCGGCGTCGCCTATCTGCGCGCCATCGAGAGCGCCGGGATTGGGCTCGAGGATACGCAAGCCATGGTCTATGCGCGGCTTGCCGCCGATGCCGATCAGTTCCTGACATTGGCAAAGTTCCGCGCGCTGCGTCTGCTGTGGGCGCGGATCGAACAAGCCTGCGGCCTCACGCCAAAACCGCTGTTCATTGCCGCCGACACCGCATGGCGGATGCTGACCCAGCGCGATGCTTACGTGAACATGCTGCGCGCGACGATGGCGACGTTCTCGGCTGGGCTCGGCGGCGCCAACGGTATCAATGTGCTGCCGCATACGCTGGCGCTGGGATTGCCCGACCCGTTCGCGCGCCGCGTGGCGCGCAACACCCAGCTGGTGCTGCTGGAGGAATCCAATCTCGCCAAGGTGTCCGATCCCGCCGCCGGTTCCGGCGGCATTGAAACCCTAACGCGCGAGCTTTGCGAAGCGGCCTGGTCATTGTTCCAGGAGATCGAGAAAGCCGGCGGCGTGTTCGCTGCCCTCGAACAAAACCTGATCCAGCGCAAGGTCGCGGCGACGCGGACGGCGCGCGAGGCCAACATTGCCAGGCGCAAGGAAGTGCTGACCGGCGCCACCGAATTTCCGAACCTGCATGAGGCGCAGGTCGCGGTGCTCGATGCCAGGCCCGTTGCGCTCGCGCCCTATGGCGAAGAAAAATACAAGTTCGATCCGCTGCCGCCGATGCGGCTTGCCGAACCCTTCGAACGCCTGCGCGACCGCTCGGATCAGCTTCTGAAGAATTCCGGCGCGCGGCCGAAGGTGTTCCTGGCCAATCTCGGCACGCCCGCCGACTTCACCGCGCGCGCCACTTTTGCCAAGAGTTTCTTCGAGACCGGCGGCATCGAAGCGGTCGATACCGAAGGGTTCACCGATCCAGCGGCGCTGGCCAAGGCGTTCAAGACGTCAGGTGCGGCGCTGGTGTGCCTGTGCTCGTCGGACAAGGTCTATGCCGCACAGGCGGCCGCCGCCGCCAACGCCCTTCAACCCGCGGGCGCGAAGCATATCTATCTGGCGGGCCGGCCCGGCGACCAGGAAGCCGCCCTTCGTGGCGCGGGTGTTAGCGAATTCATTTTCGCCGGTGGCGACGCGCTGGCGGCGCTGCAGCAGGCCTGGCAACGAGTGGAGCGAGCATGACTTCGGCCGCAAAAACCGTTCTGACCGGCGGCTGCCAATGCGGCGCAATCCGCTTTGCGCTGTCGGCGCCGCCGAAGAAGATCAGCATCTGCCATTGCCGGATGTGCCAGAAGGCTTCGGGCGCGCCGTTCGCCTCATTCGCCGACATCGATCACGCCGATTTCGCCTGGACCCGCGGCAAGCCCGCTGCATTCCGCTCCTCCTCTATCGCCGAGCGCGATTTCTGCCGCGATTGCGGCACGCCGCTGAGCTTTCGCCGCATCGACGGCCCCAGGATCGAGATCATGACCGGAACGTTCGATCGCCCGGACATGGTGATCCCGACCCAGCAGTTCGGAACCGAATCCCGGCTCGGCTGGGTGGTGGGTATCGCCAACCTGCCGAGCCAGACTACGCTGCAGAACTACGGTGCGGAGAAGCTGCATAGCATCGTCAGCTACCAGCATCCGGACCACGATTGACAGTGGCGACCCCTGCGGTTGCCTGTGCTATAATGGAAGCCGATGAGCCGCATACCGAACTTTGCGAATATCGCCTTTGAGAAAACCGCCCCCGCCCAGCCCGCCGGCGGCGCCGAGCCGTGGCTGACGCCCGAGGGCATCCTGGTCAAGCCGGGCTATGGCGAGGCCGACCTGGAAGGCATCGACTTCCTCGAGACCTGGCCCGGCATCGCGCCCTATCTGCGCGGTCCCTACCCCACGATGTATGTCAACCAGCCATGGACCATCAGGCAATATGCCGGCTTCTCCACGGCGGAAGATTCCAACGCGTTCTATCGCCGCAACCTCGCCGCCGGGCAAAAGGGCCTCTCGGTCGCCTTCGATCTCGCCACCCACCGCGGCTACGACTCCGATCACCCGCGGGTGTCCGGCGATGTCGGCATGGCCGGCGTCGCGATCGATTCGATCTACGACATGCGCACGCTGTTCTCAGGGATCCCGCTCGACCAGATGAGCGTGTCGATGACCATGAACGGCGCGGTGCTGCCGATCCTGGCGCTGTTCGTGGCGGCCGCCGAGGAACAGGGCGTGCCGCCAGAGAAACTCTCGGGAACCATTCAGAATGACATTCTGAAAGAGTTCATGGTGCGCAACACCTATATCTATCCGCCGGCGCCCTCGATGCGGATCATCTCCGACATCTTTGCCTACACCTCGCAGAAGATGCCGAAATACAACTCCATCTCCATCTCCGGCTATCACATGCAGGAAGCCGGCGCGACGCAGGACCTCGAACTCGCCTATACGCTGGCCGACGGCGTCGAATATCTCCGCGCCGGGCTTGCCGCCGGCCTCGACGTCGACCGCTTCGCACCAAGGCTGTCGTTCTTCTGGGCGATCGGCATGAACTTCTTCATGGAAGTGGCGAAGATGCGCGCAGCGAGGCTGCTGTGGGCCAAGCTGCTGACGCAGTTCAATCCGAAGGACCCGCGCTCGCTGTCGCTGCGCACGCATTGCCAGACTTCGGGCTGGTCGCTGACCGCGCAGGACGTCTACAACAACGTGATGCGCACCACCATCGAGGCGATGGCGGCGACGCAAGGCCATACCCAGTCGCTGCATACCAACGCGCTCGACGAGGCGCTGGCGCTGCCGACCGATTTCTCCGCGCGGATCGCTCGCAACACGCAATTGTTCCTGCAGCAGGAAAGCGGCACCAACCGCATCATCGACCCCTGGGGCGGCTCCTATTATGTCGAACGGCTGACCCGCGATCTCGCGGCGAAGGCCTGGGGCCACATCCAGGAGGTCGAGGCGCTCGGCGGCATGGCGAAGGCGATCGAGGCCGGCGTTCCAAAGCTGCGGATCGAGGAAGCCTCCGCCAAGACGCAGGCGCGGATCGACGCCGGCAAGCAGGCGGTGATCGGCGTCAACAAGTACAAGCCGGTCGAAGAGGCGGCGATCGACGTGCTGAAGGTGGAGAACTCCACCGTGCGGCGCCTGCAGATCGACAAGCTGGCGCGGCTGCGATCCGAGCGCAACCAGAAAGAGGTCGACGAGGCGCTGGCGGCGCTGACCCGCAGCGCCGGTGAAGGCAACGGCAATCTGTTGGCGCTGGCCATCGATGCCGCGCGCGCAAAAGCCACCGTCGGCGAGATTTCCGATGCGATGGAGAAGGTGTTCGGGCGGCACCGCGCCGAAATCAAATCCATCACCGGCGTCTACAAGCGAGAGGCGTCCACCATGTCCAACCGGGTCGAAAAAGTGCAGGCGCTGATCGATGCGTTCGAGGATGCGGAAGGCCGCCGGCCGCGCATCCTGGTCGCCAAGATCGGCCAGGACGGCCACGACCGCGGCCAGAAGGTGATTGCATCGGCGTTCGCCGACGTCGGCTTCGACGTCGATATCGGCCCCTTGTTCGCCACCGCCGAAGAGGCGGCGCGGCAGGCGGTCGAGAACGACGTGCACATTCTCGGCGTGTCGTCGCTGGCGGCCGCCCACCTCACCGCGGTACCGGAACTGAAGGCCGCGCTGAAGAAACAGGGCCGCGAGGACATCATGATCATCGTCGGCGGTGTGGTGCCGCCGCAGGATTACGATGCGCTGTACAAGGCCGGCGCGGAGGCGATCTTCCCGCCCGGCACCGTGATCGCGGATGCCGCCGAAGAGCTGATCCACAAGCTCAACGCACGGCTCGGGCATAGCGAGGCGGCGGAGTAACTTCCGCCGTCGAGCCATATTTCTTCAGAGGATTTCCCTTGCGCGCTGCTGCATTCACGCTTGCCCGCAGGATATGCCTCGCGGTCGCATGCCTGGCTTCGCTCGCTGCAGCTCACGCCGCCGAACCCAAACCCGACGCCTCGATCAAGACCAAAGCGGTCGAGGCCAGCGTCCTGCTCGACGACCAGATCAAGGCCGATCCCGCGCTGGCGGCGGATTGTCTGGCCGAGGGCAGGAAGTGGATCGAGAAGAACGCCGCAGAGGCTGCCGCCTCGCGCAAGCAGGAGCCGCAACTGTTTCGTGACGGCGGCTGGACTTTTGAGCGCAAATATTCCGTGCGCTCCGTAGTCGGCGGGCACTATGTCAGCATCGTCAGGTTCGACTACATGGATACCCGCGGCGCGCATCCCAATTCGGACGTCAACACCATCCTGTGGGACTCCACCGCGCAGAAGCGCATCAGCATCCGGCCGTTCTTCACCGAGACCGCCGATAACGGCCCGACCATGAAGGCGATGCTCAAGGACGTGATCGCTTCTTTGAACGCTGAAAAGAGGAAGCGCGACGCCGCCGATACCGCCACCGCCGAATGGTACAAGGACCTTGCGCCGAAACTGCTCAAGATCGGCGCGGTGACGCTGGCGCCGTCGACCGTATCCGGCAAGAGTTCCGGCCTGACCTTTCATTATCCGCCCTATGCGGTCGGCCCCTATGCCGAAGGCGAATATGTCGCCTTCGTACCGTGGGAAGCCCTGAAGCCCTATTTGTCGGCGGAGGGCACCGCGATTTTCGGCGGTGCGCGGCCCAAGGGCGACGATGACGGCCAGCGCTGACAGGCATTCCCGGCGGACGTCTTGCGACCGCAGCGCAAAGCTGCCTAGAATGCGCGCATCATAAGAGCGCCGGGATTCACCGGCGCCGCGGGGAGAAACACATGCCCAAAATCACGCGCCGCGCCTTTGCCGCTTCAGCCGCCGCTGCCGCGGCAACAGCAGCCTTCGGTTTCAAGCCAGCTCTGGCGCAAGCCTATCCGGCTCGCCCGGTGACCGTGATCGTGCCATGGGGCGCGGGCGGCGGCACCGACGCGACCGCGCGTATCGTAGCGGCGCTGTTGGAAAAAGACCTCGGACAGCCGTTCAACGTGGTCAACCGCACCGGCGGCTCCGGCGTGGTCGGCCATTCGGCGATCGCCACCGCACAGCCCGACGGTTACACCATCGGCATGCTGACGGTGGAAATCTCGATGATGCACTGGCAGGGACTCACCGAATTGGTGCCGAAGAGCTACACGCCGCTGGCGCTGATGAACGAAGACCCGCCCGGCATCCAGGTCGGCTCGACATCGCCCTACAAGACCGTCAAGGAGCTCGCCGACGCCATCAAGGCAGCACCTGTCGGCAAGTTCAAAGCCTCTGGCACCGGCCAGGGCGGCATCTGGCATCTCGCACTGGTCGGCTGGATGCAGGCCATGGGGCTTCCGGCCAATCAGGTTGCCTGGGTGCCGTCGAACGGCGCTGCGCCCGCGATGCAGGATCTCGCGGCGGGCGGTCTCGACCTGACCACCTGCTCGGTGCCGGAAGCGCGCGCGATCATCGAGGCCGGCAAGGCGCGCAGCCTTGCCATCATGGCGCCGGCGCGCAACCCCGCATTCCCCAATGTGCCGACGCTGAAGGAGGCGATGGGCATCGACTATTCGACCGGCGCGTGGCGCGGCATTGCGGGTCCGAAGGGCCTGCCCGCAGATGTCGCGGCCAAGCTCACGGCGTCGCTGAAGAAGGTCTACGACTCCAAGGAGTTCAAGGACTTCATGAGCAATCGCGGCTTCGGAACGGTGTGGGGTGACGCGGCCCAATTCGCAGCCTTCATGGACAAGGGCGACGCCCAGATGGGCCTGGCGATGAAGGCCGCCGGTCTCTCCAAGGCCTGATCCGTCCCGCCGGCTCACTTCCTCGGAAATCCGTGGGGATCGTTCATGCGTCTTCCCGATCGCGTCACGGGATTGTTCCTCGTTGGCCTCGGCGCAGCCGCCGCCTATGGCGGCTGGCTGCTGCCGCCGGTGCCCGGCCAGCCGGTCGGCCCCAACGTGTTCCCGCTGGTGATCGGGAGCGGGCTTGCACTCTGCGGGCTCGCGATCGCGTTCGGCATCGGCCACAGCTTCGAAGAGGAAGAGGAGATCATTCCGATCGAGGGTGGCGAGGCCAAGGCGCCACCCGGCAAGCTCTACGGACTGCGCACCCTGCTGCCGCCGGCGCTGCTGCTGTTCTACGTCGCGGCGGCCGACCGGCTCGGCTTCATCATCACGGCCGCGCTGATCGTCTATGGCACGGCAACCGCGCTCGGCGCCCGGTGGAAGCTTTCGCTGCCGCTCGCCGTGCTGGCGCCGATCGGCATCCATCTGATTTTCAGCAAGCTCTTGCGTGTGCCGCTCCCGATCGGGCTGCTGCCGATGCCGTGGTGATCCATGCTCAACACCCTGATTGAAGCGTTCGGCCTGATTACGACCTGGGAAGTCATCATCGCGATGATGGCGGCGTCGGTCTACGGGCTCGTGATCGGATCGCTGCCCGGCCTGTCCGCCACCATGGCGACCGCCCTGCTGGTCCCGGTCACCTTCTATCTCTCGCCGATCGCCGCGATCGCCACCATCGTGGCGGCGTCCTCGATGGCGATCTTTTCCGGCGACATTCCCGGCGCGCTGCTGCGCATCCCCGGCACGCCCGCCTCCGCAGCCTATGCCGACGAAGCCTACGCCATGACCCGCAAGGGCGAGGCCGAACTCGCGCTCGGCGCCGGCGTATGGTTCTCCGCCGTCGGCGGCATCGCGGGCACGCTCTCGCTGATGATCCTCGCGCCGCCGCTCGCCGAAATCGCGCTGTCGTTCTCGACCTTCGAATATTTCTGGCTGGCGCTGCTCGGCCTGATGTGCGCGACGCTGGTGGCGCGCTCCTCCCCCGTGAAGGCCATCGCCGGCATGTTCATCGGCCTCCTGGTTTCCTGCGTCGGCATCGAAAACCCGGGCGGCGTGCCGCGATTCACGTTTGGCTTCACCGACCTGTTCGGCGGCATCGAGCCGATCCCGGCGCTGGTCGGCGTCTTTGCCGTGGCGCAAGTGATGCGTGCGATGCTCACACCGGAGCCGCCGCCGATCCCCCGACGCAAGTTCGGAAGCATCATGGCGGGCCAGTGGAGGCTCACCAAGAAGTATCAGTGGCAGATGACGCGGGGGAACATCATCGGCATCATCATCGGGGTGCTGCCGGGCGCGGGCGCCGACATGGCGGCTTGGGTGAGCTACGCGATGTCCAAGCGCTTCTCGAAGGAGCCGGAGAAGTTCGGCACCGGCCATGTCGAGGGCCTGGTCGAGGCCGGCGCCAGCAACAATGCCAGCATCGCCTCGGGCTGGGTGCCGTCGCTGTTGTTCGGCATTCCCGGCGACACCATCGCGGCGATCGCGATCGGCGTGCTCTACATGAAGGGGCTCAATCCAGGCCCGACGCTGTTCACCGAGAAAGCGTCGAGCATGTACGCGATCTACCTGATGTTCATCATCGCCAACATCATGATGATCCCGCTCGGCATCGTCATGATCCGGCTGGCGAGCTACGTGCTGCGCGCGCCGCGCTGCAGCGTGATGCCGGTCATCATGCTGTGCTGCGCGGTCGGCTCGTTCGCCATCGGCAACAACATGTTCGGGGTGGTGACGGTCGCGACCTTCGGGGTGATCGGCTACGTCATGGAGGCGAACGGCTATCCGGTGGCCGCGATGGTGCTCGGGATCGTGATGGGCACCATGGTGGAGCAGGCCTTCGTCACCTCGCTGATCAAATCCGACGGCAGCATCCTGCCGTTCTTCGAGCGGCCGATCTCCGCGATCCTCGCCTCGATGGCGATCGGCGCGATGATCTGGCCGGTGCTGGTCTGGCTGTGGCGGCGGTTGAAACGCGAATCACCCGCCCCCGCCACGCCAGCCCGCTGAGCGAGCCCCCGCGCCCTCTCGCATGTCACGCCCGGCCGTTGTAAACGAAGGCATGACCCTGCCGAAACGTGCCTCCCTCGACATCAAAGCATTGGCGAAAGACCTGCGCTCGGGACACCGCGCGGCGCTGGCGCGCGCGATCACGCTGGTCGAAAGCCGGCGCGGCGATCATCAGGCAGCGGCCCGTGATCTGGTGCAGGCGCTGCTGCCCGACACCGGCAAGGCTATCCGGGTCGGCATCACCGGCTCGCCCGGGGTCGGCAAATCCACCACCATCGACGCGCTCGGCATGTTCCTGATCGAACGCGGCCACAAGGTCGCGGTGCTCGCGGTCGACCCCTCCTCCGCGCGCACCGGCGGCTCGATCCTCGGCGACAAGACCCGGATGGCGCGGCTGTCGGCCTCCGATCGCGCCTATATCCGGCCCTCACCTGCCGCCGGCACGCTTGGCGGCGTCGCGGCCAAGACCCGCGAAGCGATGCTGTTGTGCGAGGCCGCGGGCTTCGACGTGGTGCTGGTGGAAACCGTCGGGATCGGCCAGTCCGAGACCGTGGTCTGCGACATGACCGACTTCTTCCTGGCGCTGATGCTGCCGGGCGCCGGCGACGAGCTGCAGGGCATCAAGAAGGGTCTGGTCGAGCTCGCCGACATGATTGCCATCAACAAGGCCGACGGCGACAACATCAAGCGCGCCAATCTTGCCGCGGCAGAGTATCGAGGCGCGCTGCATATCCTCACCCCGCGCTCGGAACACTGGCAGCCGCCAGTCGAGACCTATTCGGCGCTGACCGGGGCGGGCATCGACACCCTGTGGCGGAAGATCCTCGAGCACCGCACCGCGATGAACGCCTCGGGCGAATTCGCCGAACGACGGCGGGAGCAGCAGGTGAAGTGGATGTGGTCGATGCTGGAACAGCGGATGATGGCACGGCTGCGCGCCGATCCGGCGATCCGCAGCAAGGTGAGGAAGATCGAAGCCGAGGTGGCCGACGGCCGCATCGCGCCGGCGCTGGCGGCGGAGCAGATCGCGGACATGCTGGCGTGACATGAGCGACAAACTCCGCATTCTCATCACCGGCTTCGGCCCGTTTCCCGGCGCACCGTACAATCCGACTCAGCCGCTGGTGGCGCGGCTGCTGCGCCTGCGCCGGCCGGCGCTGGGCGATGTCGAACTGTCCGGCCACATCTTCCCCGTCACCTACAAGGCGGTCGACCGCGAGCTGCCGGAATTGCTGGCGGCGAAGAGGCCGCAGGCGCTGCTGAGTTTCGGCCTCGCCTCCCGCACGCCTTACGTCCGGGTCGAGACCCGCGCCCGCAACGCGGTCACCACGCTGTGGCCCGACGCCGATCATACCAGGGTGCGCAAGGGATCGATCGCCGGCGGCGCCGATGCCATGATGTTTGGTCCGCACACCGCAAGACTGTTGTGCACGGCGCTCGGCACCGGCGTCGATGCGCGCGCTTCGCGCGATGCCGGCAGCTACCTCTGCAACTATCTGAGCTGGCGCGCGATCGAGGCGACCTGCAGCGACAACGGTCTCCGCCTCGCCGCCTTCGTGCATGTGCCGCCGCTGGCGCGCGATGGCACGCAGCAACGCAAGGGCCCGGCGCGGCGCGTCACCCTGGAGGAACTGGTCGACGCCGGCGAAGCCATGCTGCTGGAGATGGTGAGGCTGGCGCGAAGGGCCGCGCGGGAGAACGCATGATCCCCTCGTTCCGCTCCCAGCGTGAGGTTAAGATTAACCCTACCCCCAACAATCGCCTTCTTCCGACCTCGCCTTCACCACGCTCCGCCGTATTTTTGCGTTACTCCAAACCTCGCGGACGCATGGCAATTACGTCTGCCGGAGACGCGATCATGGACGTCAATCGCCGCCATCTCATCGGAACAGCCGCCGCCGGTGCGGCGGGGGCGCTGGCAATGTCGTCTGACGCTGCGCGGGCGGCGCCGCCGACGTCGGCGCTTGGGCGCGACGTCACCCAATATGGCGTCCGGCCTGGCAATCCCGACGACCAGACCAAGGCTCTGCAGCGCGCGATCGACGAGGCGGCACGGGCGCAGGTCCCGCTGGCGCTGCCGCCGGGCGTCTATCGCACCGGAATGCTCCGCCTGCAAAGCGGAACGCAGCTCGTCGGTGTACGCGGCGCGACCAAACTGGTGTTCACCGGCGGCGCGTCGATGCTGCAGGGCGAAGGCGCCGGCAACATCGGCCTCACCAACATCACGCTCGATGGCGGCGGCATTCCGCTGCCGAAAAGGCGGGGGCTGGTGCATTGCCTTGGCGGCCGCGACATCCGCATCGTCGATTGCGAGATATCAGCCAGCGGCGGCAACGGCATCTGGTTCGAACAGGTCTCCGGCGATATCAGCGGCAACATCATCACGAGGTCGGCGACCACGGCGATCGTGTCGTTCGACGCGCTGGGCCTGCTGGTTTCTCGCAACACCATCCTAGGCACCAACGACAACGGCATCGAAATCCTGCGCACCGCCATCGGCGACGACGGTACGCTGGTGGCCGACAACCGCATCGAGGACATCAAGGCCGGCCCCGGCGGCTCCGGGCAATACGGCAACGCCATCAACGCGTTTCGTGCCGGCAACGTCATCGTACGCGGCAACCGCATCCGCAATTGCGATTATTCGGCCGTGCGCGGCAATTCGGCGTCCAACATCCAGATCATGGGCAATAGCGTCGCTGACGTCCGCGAGGTGGCGCTGTATTCCGAATTCGCCTTCGAGGGCGCCGTGATCGCCAACAACACCGTGGACGGCGCGGCTTTAGGTGTTTCGGTGTGCAATTTCAACGAGGGCGGCCGCATCGCGGTAGTCCAGGGCAATATCATTCGCAACCTGCTGCCGAAGCGCCCGATCGGCACTGCACCGGACGACGATGCCGGCATCGGCATCTATGTCGAGGCCGATACTTCGGTCACCGGCAACGTGATCGAGAACGCACCCTCGTTCGGGATCATCGCCGGCTGGGGCAAATATCTGCGCGACGTCGTGATATCGGGCAATGTGATCCGCAAAGCCTTCGCCGGCGTCGGCGTATCGGTGGCGCCGGGCGCCGGCACCGCGCTGGTCAACAGCAACATGATCTCGGAAACGCCGCGCGGCGCCGTGGTCGGGCTCGATCACGCCCGGCCGATCACGCCGGATCTGTCCGCCGAGGGCGCGCAACGCTTTGCCCAGGTGGTGGTGGGAACGAACGCGGTGCGGAGGTAGAGCCTTCGTCGCCCCCCCAAAGCGCGTGACACCTCAAGACACGACGGTCCTCCGGCGCCGGACCATCAGGACGAAAACGACCGCGAGCGCCGACGTCACCGTGTACATCGTGAACGCATTGAGATAGCCGATCATCGCCGACTGGCGGGCGATCTCCTTCGCGACCCTGGCGAGGCCCGGCACGGTGTCGAAGTTCCATGCCCCCGTCAGGCCCGGCGTGGTGAGCGCCCGGTTATAGGGCGTGATCATCTCGGTCATGCGGCTGTAATTGGCGCCGGTCGTGCGCACGATCTCGGCGATCGACAGCGAGATGAAGAAGCTCGAGCCAATGTTGCGCAGCAGGTGGAAGATCGAGGACGCTTCGGCGTAGTCCTTCGCCTCCAGGGTGTCGAACGCCACCACCGTAATCGGCACCCAGACGACGCCGACGGCCAAGCCCTGAATGGCGCTGTTGATGACCAGGATCTCCATCGTCACATTGAGATCGAACGTCAGCATCCACAGGCCGGCCACGGTTTGCAGACCGAAGCCAAAGGCCATGCTGATGCGCGGATCGATCCGGCTCATGAAGCCCGCGGCAAGGAAGCCCACCAGCATTCCCATGCCGCGGGATCCGATCACCTGCCCGACCAGCGCATCGGAAAATCCGACATGCTGCTGCAGCAGCGGCGGCAACAACACCATCGGCGTGAAGTTCAACATGCCGTAGATCGTCACCAGCGCGAGTCCGATCGAATAGTTGCGGTCGGTCAGCAGCTTCAGGTTCAGGAACGGCGCGCGGGCGCCGAGGCTGTGCACGATGAATACGTAGAATGCGATAGCCGCGACCAGGCACTCGATCACGATTTCCGTCGAATTGAACCAGTCCAGCCGCACGCCGCGCGCGAGCACGAGCTGCACGGCGGCAAGCGCGGTAGCAAGCGCGAGGAAGCCGGTCCAGTCGAAGCGAACCTTCACCAGCCGCGTGGTGGACGGCAGGGTCAAGCTCATGCCGATCGTGGCGCAGATGCCGATCGGCACCAGCATGTAGAACGACCAGCGCCAGCTATGGATCTCGGCGAGATAGCCGCCGAAAATCGGACCGAAAACCGGCGCGACCGCGACCGCCATCCCGAAGATCGACATCACCATCGTATGCTGGTGGCGCGGGAAGGTGTCGAACAGGATCGACTGCGACAGCGGCACCACCGGCGCGCCCGCGCCGCCCTGAAGGATCCGCCACAACACCAGCATTTCGAGCGATTGCGCCATCCCGCACAGCATCGTTGCGACCGTGAAACAGGCAATCGAGTACACCACGACGCGCTTGGTGCCGAAGCGGGACACCAGCCAGCCGGTCATCGGCGTCACCACCGCGGTCGCGAGAATGTTGAACGTCATCGCCCAGGCGATCTCGTCCTGGGTGGCCGACATCGCGCCCTGCATCTGCGGCAGGATGGTCGATGTCGTCAGCAGCGCCGTGCCGTAGAGCGAGGACCCCAACACCACGGTAGCCAGCGTCAGATAACGCTGCGCCGCGGACATGGTCCTGGCCGGTCCCTCGGTATCGATGCTTGCGGAGCTCGAGGTCATGTCCCTGCGATCGAAAGATAATAACCTAGCTTACCAATTAAATAGCCTAGCTTACTAATTCGCCGGCGGCTACAATTGCCGCATGCCGAACACCGACGAATACATTGGTGTCGTGATCTCGGACGTCGCCCGCCTTTTGCGGACGGAGTTCGATCGCCGCGTGCGCCGGCTCGGGATCACCCGTGGGCAATGGCTGGTGCTGACCCGGCTGCACCGCCATCCGGGTGCATCGCTTTCGGAGCTTGCCGAGATGATGGAGGTGGAGAAGGCGACGGCGGGCCGCATGATCGACCGGCTGGTGGCCAATGGCTGGGTTGCGCGCCGGATCCAGCGTGACGACCGGCGCGTCAAGCGGGTCTTCCTCACGCCGGAAGCCGAGCGGGTGCACAAGCGGATCTGGCGCGTCGCCGAGGCAACGGTCGAGGACGCCCTCGTCAGTCTTTCCATGCGGGAGAGCAAGCAACTGATGACGTTGCTGCAGCGCGTCAAGAAGACCCTGGTTACTGCGGTGGATGACGCCCAGCCAGGGAGCGCTAGGGTTGCCGGCCGAAAACCCGTGCTGCGTGCCGGGCGCGGTCACAATGGGAAGGCCGCGCCATGATGAAGCGCCTGCGACCCTGGGCACTGGTGGGCGTGCCGGTACTCGTCCTTCTCGGCGCCCTGATTGTCTGGCTGCAGGGTGGCCGATACGCTTCGACCGAGAACGCCTACGTCAAGGCGGACATCACCCAGGTCGCCAGCGAAGTGCCCGGCCGGATTGTCGACGTGCGCGTTCGGGACCATGCGGTCGTCGCAGCAGGTGACGTGCTGTTGCGTCTCGATCCCGCGGCCTACCAGCTTGCCCTGGCGAAGGCCGAAGCCGAGATCGATTCCGCGCGCGCCGCCGTCGAGCAACTCAAGGTGAGCCTGCGCGAGATTCGGGCCGAGGCCACCGAGGCCGAGAACAAATTGTTGTATCTTCAAACCCAGGCCAAACGTCATCGCGATCTGTCCGGCCGCGGCGTCACTTCGACGGCCAGGGTCGAGCAGGCCAACAGCGAGGAACAGGAGGGGCAGGACCGCCTCGCGGTGCTGCAGCAGCGCATCGCACGTGTGGAAGCCGCACTCGGCGGAAAGCCGGACAGGCCGACCGACCAATATGCGGCGGTCCGCGAAAAGCAGGCGCTGCGCGATCGCGCGGCCCTGGATCTCGCCTATACGGAGATCAAGGCTCCGCGCGCCGGCGTGGTCGTCAATTTCAGGCTTCAGCTCGGCGAGCAGGTCAAGGCGCAGACGCCGCTATTCGCGCTCGTCACCGACCGCCGGCCCTGGCTCGAAGCCAACTTCAAGGAAACAGACCTGACCCACGTGGCCGTCGGACAGAAGGCAAAGGTCATCCTCGACATGCACCCCGACATCACCTGGGATGCCGAAGTGGAAAGCATCAGTCCGGCGACCGGCGCCGAGTTCGCGATCCTGCCGGCGCAGAATGCCTCGGGCAACTGGGTGAAGGTAGTGCAGCGCCTGCCGGTGCGGCTGCGGCTGATAGAGCGGCCGGGCGAGCCGCCGTTGCGCGCCGGCATGACCGCCTATGTCAGCATCGATACCGGGCGCACACGCAAGCTCTCCAGCATATTTGGCAGCGGCGCTGCGGTTGCAGCGCGCCCCGATCTGCAGGAGACGACCAAGACGGAATAGTGGGCTTACCCGTACGGCGCCCTACAGCGCGTTGCGGAGCAGCGGATAGCGCTGCTCGATCGCGGCACTATCCAGCGTCGGCTCCGGAGCACTCTGCATCGCTGCCACCAATGGCGCGTCTTCAGCACAAACCAGATCGCTTTCCACGAGAGTCGGAACAGCGGACAGCAGCGGCTCGTCCAGGATTTTCAGCGGCTGCGGCGAAGCGGCCTGATCACGCACCATCTCGCGGCGCGGCGGCGGCGCCTTGCTGCGGCCGAGCCATGACATGTCGATGGCGGAATTGTCGAATGACGCCTCGCGCGTCGACAGGCTGCGCCAGGTTTCGACCGCTGTCTTGGCCTCCTGGATATTTTCGAGGAATGCGAGTTCGCTGTGATAGCGGCGCCAACGGCCGGTCTCGAACAGCTCGGTCAGGTATTCCAGCCGCCGTTCGGCGAGATTGCACCAGCGCGCGACGACGTCGCGGCCATCTGCCACGTCCATTCGATGTGTCATGAGCCAGCCCGCAAGGAGAAAAACGGACGCGGACGCAACGAAACGAATCAGTCAAACGTGACAGAGATATTTTGTGGAAAACCTTAACGAAGTCTAGCGAGAGACGTTATTCAACCGCAGGCAGCGGCAGAAAACCGTACTGATGCGGGGTTTTCCGCTCTTTCCACGGTCAAGACACATCGGGGCATAGCCAGGCTGCGGGTTTCCGGTGCCCTGGGGAGCGCCCGCCTCTATCCTCCGATTTCACCGGGCTGAAAGTTTTCCGGATAGTGCCCGCAAAAAACGGCGCCAGAAACGAAAGACCCGTCCGGGGGGACAACCGGACGGGTCAAGCCATATGGGCGCTTGGGGTGGATGGGCGCTCGCGCCGAATACAGCCTCGATGGGGAGGGATAACCGCTCCCACATATATAGGTCGCAGCAGGGTCGCCGGACGTTCAAACCGTCGCGCGATTTTTTTAACTTTCTTGCCTGGTTCTGGGACGGAAAATCTATTGTGCGGCAGGGCGATTGGGCTCGCCGGCGGCCTATTTATCCGACGCCATGGCGGCTGCCGGCTGGTCCAGCGCCCGCGTCGCGGGAATTTCCTGCCGGTCCGGAACTTTCTCGGTCGCAGGCGGGGGCGAAGCCGATGCGACCGGAACCGCCGGGGCGCTGGCAGCCGAGACCGCGGCAAAGGCATCGGCTTCGCCGGCGCCGAATTGATCGTCGCGGCCGGGACTGCCCAGATCCCGTGCAGTCTTGATCAGGATGGCGCGCACTTCGCCGGGCTTCAACGCAGGATTGCGCTCCAGCATCAGGGCCACGAGGCCGCTGACATAGGCAGCGGAAAACGAGGTGCCGGAACTCATCTGGTATTTTTCGTCCGGCGCCGGCAGGAAGATATCGACGCCGGGCGCGGCGACCGCGATGTGGCTGCCGCGGTTCGATGCGGCGAATAGCTTGTCATGGGCGTCGGTGGCGCTGACCGCAATCACATTGCTGTTGGCTGCCGGAAACAGCGGCGGCGATTTCGGCCCGGCGTTGCCGGAGGCCGCGACCATCACGATGTCCCTCGCAGCCGTGGCGTTGATACCGCGCTCGATCAACGGATCCTTCGGACCGGCGAAGCTCATATTGATGATCTGCGCCCCGTGCAGGGCGGCGTAGTTGAGCGCCTTCAGGATCACGAAGGTCGTGCTTTCGGCGCCGTTCTGCGCCACGCCGAAGGCGCGGATGCCCAATATCCTCGCTTGCGGAGCGCTTCCCATCAACCGCGCATGCGACACGATCGCGCCGGCGATACCGGTGCCGTGGACATGCGGGCCTTCCTTGCTGCCGAGCGCGTCGAAATTGTCCGCAACGGCGTTCAGGAGTTCCGGGTGTCTTTCGTCGATTCCGGAATCGATCACGGCGATGGTGACATTGGCGCCGCTGGCCAGCGCATGGGCCTGCGGCAATCGAAGTTTTGCCAGCGCATATTGCGCCGGATCGCCCTCAGTCAATACCGTCTTGCGGTCCTGCAGCAGAAAGCGGAAATTCAGCTGCACCGAGCGAACGCCGGCGGCGCCCGCGAAAGCGCGGCGTACCGTCTCCACCGGGCGGCGGTCGGTGATGCGGAACAGGCCGATGATCGCGCCTATCAGCGGAAAATTCTGCGATTCGACGTGCACCAGGCCATACCGCCGCGCCAGCGCATCGGCCTGCACGTCGGACAGCGAGCCGTCGATCTCGGCCACGAATTCGCCCGGGATCGTGCTCGGGTTGAGCGCTGCCAGCGGTGTATTGCGGCTCGCGCCGCCGTTCTTGCCGTTCTTGGTGGATTTGCCGGCGCCGCCGCCATCTGCCGACGAGACCGGCTTGCCCTGACATTCGCCGCTGCTGGCGCGATAGGCGTAGCTGCAGGCCGACGAAAGATTCGGCGAATAGCGCGCATTGGGAAGCGTCGATGTCACCCCGATGCGCGGCGTCGCCCTCATCGTGACGTCGGGTCGCCCTCTGTCAACTCCCGTCACCGTCCTGCCCGCGACGTTAGGATCGATCCGTGGCGTCACCGTCGGATTGATGGTCGGTATCCTCGGCTGAATGTTGAGGTTGGGCGTGCGCATGACGCTTTGCGCCTGGACCGCCGGGATATCAGGGTACGCACACGACAAGGCGATCGCGCTCACTGCCAGCGCCGCCCGCCACGCCTTCATCAGCCAATTCGCATGATCGTGGAGCATGAGGCCTCGGGTTTACGCAGTATCGCGGATACTGCCGCCTATGGCGCAGCCACCGCGAGACTGACAATCTTCTCGCGCTGCAACCGGCTCAACAGCGCAGCAGCCTCATCCTTGCCCATCGCACTGTTGCCGAATTGCAGCCGGAACAGGCCGCCCTTGGCGCCGTCGACGATCGAGGCCTGATAGCTGTCGAGCAGCGCGGTGATGTCGGCGATACGCGCGTCGGGCACAAACCGCACCAGCGCACGCGGCGGCGGCGCCGGCGCCGCCAGATCGCGGGTGACAGGCGTGTTGGTGCTCAACGACGCCGTCTGGAACGAGGAGGTCTGGTTCTTCACCAGCACGGCGCCGATCACGCCGGCCTGCAGCAGCAGCGCCAGCGCGCCCAGGCTTGTCGACCAGGCCAGTGTCCGCGGCGACAGGCTCGCGAAGAATTCCGCGATCCGCGCCGAAATATTGAGCGACACCGAGGGGGTGCGCGCCGGCTCGCCGTCGATCGCGGCGAACAGCTTCTGCATGGCACGCGCGGACGGCGCGCCGAGGCTCTCGTTGAGGGAAATGGTTTCAGCGTATTCTTCCCGGATCGCGGCATATTGCCGGGCGAGCGCGGGGTCGCGCGCGAGCGCTTCGTCGACGCGGCGGGAATCGCGCACGTTCAGGGTGCCGGCCGCATGCCATGGCAACAGCATCTCGATCTCGCTGGGCTCTTGATCCAGCATTTGCCTGCTCAATGCCATCATGGCCAACCCCGTTCTATGCCGGCTGCCTTCAGCAAATCGGCCAGTTTCTTGCGCGCATAAAACAAGCGCGTCTTCACGGTGTTCTCGGGTATCCCGACGATTTCAGCGACCTCTTCCACGGATTTCTCGTGGTAGTAGACGAGATCGACGATCTCCCGATGCTCCGACGAAAGTGCGGTGAGGCACTTGCGCAACGCTTCACTGGTATCCTTCTTCTGCACCGCCACTTCGGGATCGTCGGACGTATCCTCGATCGCGTTGGCGGCCTCGTCATCCAGTTCACCGTCCTTCCTGCGCCGCAGCGCAGACAGGGCCTTGAATCGCGTAATTGCCAGCAGCCAGGTGGAAACGGCGGATCGACCTTCGAACTTGCCGGCCTGACGCCACACATCGAGGAACACCTCGCTGATGAGGTCCTCCGCAACCTGTTCATCCCGAACGAGCCGGAGCCCGAAACGGAACACCCTGACATGGTGCCTTCCGTACAGCACCTGCATGGCGAGCCGGTCGCCTTGAGCGATCCGAGCGATCAGGACATCGTCCGAAGCCGCCTGTGTCGCACTCAATGGCCGTCTCGCAAGGTTGGTCGGATTGGGTTGGCGGGTGGTTCGATGGGAAAGGCAAGATTCTTCAAATTGTCGCAAGTCCGCGGCTTCAACTGTGACATACCCCACAGAAGACCACAGCCGCGCAACGATCGCACGCAGCGAGGCGAACGAAACCAGGCAAATGGTATCATAATACCGAAAATCTCTCTTCGTCCGGGCGACCATCCACTGGTGACCTTAGCAAGGCTTTGCCGGCAAAGCAGCATCAGCGCACCGCGCCTGCGCCAGCCGGTTCCCAGTCGATTCGAGCGACTGGCATAACCTACCCGGATCCAGCCAATTTCCATTGCAAAACAAGGACAATAGCTGCCCATCGGGACTCCGGGTTCCGTCCCGAAAGATACCAAACCTAAAGGCTTGCTCCCTAAGATTTCGCCTACTCCATTTCATGCGGCGGGACATGAGCAGCGCAGCTTCATCGCTTCAAGGCCAGAGGACTGACGGGACGCCTGCGCTCGCCGGCAGGCTGACACCGGACGCGCTGAGACGCCGTGCCGGCCAGCGCCGTCAGATGTTCGTGGCGCAGGCCGTGAGTTATTCGCTCGGCGGGCTCGTCCTGCTGATCTATTCCTACGCGGGTACGGTCCCGATCATCATTCCATCCAGCTATTTCCTGTCCGGCCTGACCCTGACGGGTGTTTTTGCCGTGCTGTCGGAAGCCCACTTCAACGACAGGTTTGAGGATCACTATCTCACGATCTCCCAGATCGCCTGCAACGTCGCGCTGCAGCTCGGTTTCCTGATGGTAGCCCCCGAGATCGGATATGCGTTTCTGAGCGTACTTTTCCTCATCTTCGGATTTGGCGCGCTGCGGATGACCTCGTGGCAGGCAGCCATTGCCTGGACCCTTACGGCGCTGGGCGTGGCTCCGATTTTTCTGTTTACCGACGTTCCGATCGGAATGCCGGTCTCAACTCCCATGGAACGCCTGGCCGCGATGCTCGCCTTCGTCCTCACGATCGGACAGTGTGCGTTTGTGGGCCTCTACGGCAGCTCGATGCGAATGATGCTCTACAAGCGCGGTGTCGAGCTCAAGGCAGCCAACAAGCGCATCGAGGAACTCGCCGAGCTCGACGAGCTGACCGGCTCGTTCAACCGCCGTTGCATCATGCGGGTGCTGGATGACGAGGTCGCCCGCGCCCATCGCAGCAAGGCGCCCTGCTCGGTCGCCCTGATTGATCTCGACTGGTTCAAGCGCATCAACGATGCCTATGGCCACCCCACCGGCGACGAAGTGCTCAGGACATTCGCCATCACCGTGTTCGCGAACCTCCGCGCCATTGACAAGTTCGGCCGTTATGGCGGCGAGGAATTCCTGCTGGTGCTTCCCGATACGCCCGATGACAGTGCCGCTCGCATCCTCGACCGGCTGCGCGCGATCATCGCCGATCTCGACTGGAGCGCGTTCTCGCCCGGCATGCGGGTGACGATCTCCGCCGGCGTCGCGACGCTGAAGCCGAATGAGACGCCCGACGCCATTCTCGCGCGCGCCGACAGCGCGCTTTACGCAGCCAAGGCACAGGGACGCAATCGCATCGCCAGCGCCTGATCTCAAATACCCTCCCGGGGACGGAGAAACCGTCGCCATATTACATATACGCTCCAGGATAGAGTCATGGGTTCGAAGTCCGCCGCCAATACCGAAAGTCTGCTCGACGAACTGCAGACCACGCTCGCACATGGGACCGTCGCGCGCCGGGTCGAGACGCTGCGAAAGGTAACCGATCTCTTCATCAACGGCGCGGTGGATTATTCGGACGAACAGATCGGACTGTTCGACGACGTCTTCCAGTGCCTGATGGAGCACATCGAGACCTCCGCCAGGGCGCTGCTGGCCAATCGCCTCGCGCCGATCGACACCGCCCCGACCGGCACCATTCGCGCGCTGGCGTTCGACGACATCATCGAAGTCGCGGCTCCGGTACTGTCGAGATCGGAGCGCCTCGACGACGAAACGCTGATCGAGACCGCGCGCAACAAGAGCCAGGCGCACTTGCTGGCGATTTCGATACGACGGGTGCTGAGCGGCGCGGTAACCGACGTGCTGGTACTGCGCGGCAATGACGAGGTGATCCACAGCACCGTCAACAATCCCGGCGCTGAATTCTCCGAGCGGGGCTTCACCCGGCTGGTGCATCGCGCCGAGGGCGACGACAGCCTCGCGACCTGCCTCGGCATGCGCCCGACGATTCCGCGGCATCTCTACCTGAAGCTGATCGCCAAGGCGTCAGCGACGGTGCGCGAGCGCCTCGAAGCCGCCCACCCGCGGCAGGCGGGGGAAGTGCCGACCGCGGTGCGGGAAGCGACGCGGCGCGCACGTTCGGCGCCCGTGGCGATCACCAAGCAAACCGAGATCACTCACGCACTGATCAAGTCGCTCTACGCGGACGGCCGGCTCGACGAGTTCCAGGTGGCAACGTTTGCCGAGGCCGGCAAATTCGACGAAACCAACGCGGCACTCGCGGCACTCGCCAACGTGCCGGTTGCGATCGCGGAAGACATGATGCTGGAAACCCGCGCCGAGGGCGTGATGATCCTCGCCAAGGTCGGGGGGTTGTCGTGGTCGACGGTGAAGGCGATCATCAACATGCGCGGCGACCTCTCGGGGACGGAACCAGCCGACCTTCAGACCTGCAAGGCCACCTATGAGCGGTTGCGGCCTTCGACCGCGCAGCAGGTGCTGCGCTTCCACCGCATGCAGCAAAATGCGTCGCCGGCGGCATAGACATTCGGCGTCGTCCCGGCGGACGCCGGGGCTGCTAGAACCGCAGCACCCGCGATCCCGCCAGCGCGCCGATCGCGGTGACCATGGCGGTGGCGATCGTGTACCAAGTCGCCACGAACAGCGGTGAATCGTCGATGCAGTGCGCGGCGTAGAGCGTCGCCGCCAGACCCGCCGACAACAGGCCTGCGATCGCGCCGGCGACCGCGGGCCGTGCCGGCGCGCCGTGACGCAAGCCGATCAGCGCCGCCGCCAGCAACGGCAGCGACAGCAGCGGAATGGCCGTCAGACAGACCATCGAATTGCGGCCGACCAGCCGCGTCATGACAGGCAGCCGCTGCGGCATCATCATCTCGCTTGCGATCCCGGCGACGAGAAGCCCGGCCGGAATCAGCAGCAGCCATCCCCAGCCCTGCAGCGAGGCTTCCGGCCGCGACAGATGCAGGCTGATGGCGATGGCCGAGATCGCCAGCGCCAGCGTCACCGCAAACTTCAGGTCGAAGAACGGATTGCGCATCGCGGTCATGACATCCGGCCTGACGCCGAGCTCGGCGACGAACATCGCCACCGAAACCGGCGCCGCCGACAGCAGCGCCAAGGCCAGCACCCACCCGACCGGACGCGCGCGGTGCGCGTTGTCGGCGGCGAGGATACGAATGAGCTGTTCGGTCTCCATTCTCATTGTCCCCGTAGTTTGGCGGTGAGGCTGGCAAGCCCGCGATGCAGCGCCACACGCACCGCGCCCTCGCTCATCGCGAATTTCTTCGCCGTGTCCTTGATCGAGGCGCTTTCGACCGCAATCGACTGCAGCACGTCGCGCTGACGCGCCGGCAGCGACTGGAGCTGGGCCGCGACCTCGCTCGCCGGAGCGGTCTCCGCAGCCGGCTCGCCGGGAAGCAACTCGGCGAAATCGTCGATGTTGACGAAAACCCGCCGGCCGCGGCGGCGCAGCGCATCGATCAGCTTGTTGCGGGCGATCGCAAACAGCCATGGCGCGAACGGGGCGTCGGCGTCCCAAGTATGCCGCTTCAAATGCACCGCCAACAGAATGTCCTGCACGATGTCCTCGGATTGATCGACCGGTTGACCTGCCCGCGACAGACCGCGACGCGCCGCGGCCCGGAGCACCGGCGTGACGGCCTTCAGCAGGCGATGATACGCCGCACTATCGCCTGCAATGGCCGACCGCATCAGGCCGGTCCATTCGTCCTCACGTTCGCGCACGCGCGCTCCTGCATTGCAATTCGGTCGAACTTTCAATTTGTTACGCCGGAAAGCCGAAATCACGAAATCGTGATCAAGGCTTCGGCGGCGGCCGGAGTCCGCCCCCCGCATTCCGGGAATCGCGACCACGAATTCCGCACCTCGCAGGCTCATAACACCGATCGTTTCCGCTCGCACCCGCCGCACCGATGGCATGACGTTTCGCATATCCATGCCGGCGTGCTGCGCACCCGGCACAGCCTCCCCGTTGCCCTGCTTTCGCCCGGTCCAGCCCGAAGATTCCCTTTTTTTGCCCCGCTGCGGACACGCCTCAGGGTCTCATTTCGCTCGTTGGGGGCGGGCATATGGGGAGATTGCCAGATGATCATCAAAGCCAGCGGGCGCTCGGCGTTGATCCTCGTTACTGGGCTGTTCGTGTGTTTCGCGGGGCCGTCGCAGGCGGCGCCGGACGCTGACAAGGCGACCGCGAGTTCAAGATCCGAAAGCGCCAAGGCGGCGACTGCTGCGAACAGCAAGCAGGCCAAACGCAGCGCGCGCTCCTGGAAGAAATACGCGCAGCGGAAATCCAGCAGGGCCGCACTGAAATCCTCGGCGGGCAAGAAGGCGACCGACGACGCCGACAACAGCGTCGATAGCTCGGCCAAGATCCCGCCTTCGGTTGCCAACGCCAACGCCCAACTGGCATCCACCGAAGCGCCGGCCGACAGCGCCAGGGCGATGTCCGCAAAGGCCACCACGATCCTGCAGGCTGCCGCGGACAAGCCGGCCGACAGCCAGGTGGTCTCCGCCGATCAGCTCAACGACCTCGACCGCGCATTGCAGGAGAGCAGGCCGCCCGCACCAACCCTGGCGCTGGCCTCGGCCGAGCCGCCCACCCTGGCCAGCAGCAAGGAAGACTCCACCTGGGACCGGACCTCACTGATCGGGAAAATCTTCATCGGCTTCGGCGCGCTGCTGACGATGGCCTCCGCCGCGCGCATGTTCATGGCGTGACGCGGCGCCTTGGCGCTGCGTCGCGTCCGGGACACGGACATCACCCCACTTGAAGCGCCCCCCGCCAGCGGGCACATTGCCCGCGAAATCAGGCACGGGGTAACCATGAGCACGTTCGAACACATCATCGTCGAAAGCAAAGGCGCGGTCGGCATCATCACGCTGAACCGTCCGAAGATGCTCAATGCGCTGTCTTTCGACGTGTTCAGGGAGATCGCCGCCGCGGTCGACGATCTCGAGGCCGACGACGGAATCGGATGCATCGTGCTGACCGGCAGCGAAAAGGCCTTCGCGGCGGGCGCCGATATCAAGGAAATGCAGCCGAAGACCTTCATCGACATGTTTTCCAGCGATTTCGCCGCCGTCGGCGGCGACCGCGTCGCCAATTGCCGCAAGCCGACGATTGCCGCCGTCAGCGGCTATGCGCTGGGCGGCGGCTGCGAACTGGCCATGATGTGCGACATCATCATCGCCGCGGACACCGCCAAATTCGGTCAGCCGGAGATCACGCTCGGCACCATTCCCGGCATCGGCGGAACGCAGCGGCTGACGCGCGCGGTCGGCAAATCCAAGGCGATGGACCTCTGCCTCACCGGCCGGATGATGGATGCCGCCGAGGCGGAACGCTCGGGCCTGGTCAGCCGCGTCGTGCCCGCAGACAAATTGATGGCGGAAGCGCTGGCGGCGGCGGAAAAGATCGCCGCGATGTCGCGTCCGGCGGCGGCCATGGCCAAGGAAGCCATCAACCGCGCCTTCGAGACGCCGCTGTCGGAAGGCATGAACGTCGAGCGCAATCTGTTTCACGCGACCTTCGCGCTGGAGGACCGCTCCGAAGGCATGGCGGCGTTCATCGAGAAGCGCAAGCCGGTGAACAAGAACAGGTAACCGCGCAGTTTCCCGCTTGTCGTCCCCGCGAACCGGGCCGTGCAAGAACCACCCTTTGGTGCTGGATTTTGCGAGGCAGAGATTGATTCGGGGGCGAGATGGCACACGCGGAAGGCCAGTCGCGATATCAGGCGACGCTGTATCCGGAGACATTGGACGAGGTGATCGCCCGGCATCTGCTCACGGTTTGCATACCAGTCCTCCAGCCGCTTCCGGTGCGGGCATCCGGGCTCGAACCGCAACACCTCTCCGGAATGAGTTGAAAGTCCACCGTTTTCCCGCGCGGCAGTTTGCCTGTGGCGTCCGCGCGCTCTAAACAGGTAAGGGTGTCGAAGGCGTCGGCGGGGGCGGACGGCCGGGGGTTGTAGCGGGATCACATGGTTGGGCGTGCCGCTAGAGTTGGCCACGTGGGAAGGCGCGTGCTTCGATCGGGCATTTGTCTTGGCGTGGCGCTGTGTTTTGCCGCTACCGCGGCTCGGGGCGAAGCCCTCCCGGAGGCCCTGGCCAAGGCCTATCAGTCCAATCCGCAGCTCAATGCCGAACGGGCGCGGCAGCGGGCTACCGACGAGAACGTGCCGCAGGCGCTGGCGGGTTACCGGCCGCAAATCGTCGCCAGCCTCAGCGGCGGCCTGCAGGCGGTGCGCAACCTGCTGCCGGACAATACGGTTCAATCGGCGACCCTGAAACCCTGGACCATCGGGGTGACGGTGACCCAGACGCTGTTCAACGGATTCAAGACCGCCAACAGCGTCCGGGTGGCGGAACTGCAGGTGCAGTCCGGCCGCGAAGCGCTGCGCAATGTCGGCCAGGGCGTGCTGCTCGACGCCGTCACCGCCTACACCAACGTGCTGGCCAATCAGTCGCTGGTCGCAGCGCAGCGCTCCAACGTCGCCTTCCTGCGGGAAACCCTCAGCATCACCCAGAAACGCCTCAACGCCGGCGACGTGACGCCGACCGACACCGCGCAGGCCGAAGCACGGCTCAACCGGGGCCTTGCGGATCTCAACGCCGCCGAGGTCAGCCTCGCCATCAGCCAGGCGACCTACACCCAGGTGATCGGAAATCCGCCGGCGGAATTGCGCCCCGCCGAAACCGTGGACCGCTATCTGCCGCGCAGCCGCGACGACGCCACCGGCCTCGCCTTCAAGGGCCATCCCGCCGTGCTTGCCGCCGGTTTCGACGTCGATGTCGCCTCGACCACCATCCGCGTCGCCGAGAGCAGCCTGCTGCCCACCATCACCCTGCAGGGCAGTGCCAGCCGCAGCAGCCAGGCAGACCCGACGCTGGGCACATTCGGGACCGATCAAGCCTCCATCCTCGGCCAGATGAACGCGCCGATCTACGATGGCGGCGCGGGGGCATCGCAGACCCGACAGGCCAAGGAACTGGCAGCGCAAAGCCGGCTGGTGCTCGATCAGGTCCGCAATCAGGCGCGCACCGCGGCGGTCGGCGCGTGGGTCGCCAATGAAGGCGCCAAGATCGCGGTGACGGCATCGGAGTCCGAAGTGCGCGCCGCGACCGTCGCACTGCAGGGGGTGCAGAAGGAAGCGCAAGGCGGCCAGCGCACCACCGTCGACGTGCTGAACTCGCAGCAGGATCTGATCTCGGCGAAGGCCCGGCTGATCGGCGCGCAGCGCGATCGCGTGATCGCCTCCTACACGCTGCTCAGCGCGATCGGCAGGCTCGACGTCAAGACGCTTGGGCTCAATACGCCGGACTACCTGCCTGAAGTGCACTATCATCAGGTGCGCGACGCCTGGCACGGCCTGCGCACGCCGTCAGGGCAGTAAGGCTGGTCCCTCAGCCGGCCGAAACGGCCAATCTGGCTGCGCACCGCGCGCATCGAATTGCCGAGGCCGCAGCGGAGCGCGAATTTCATCAGCGTTGCCGGCGTTGCCGGGCCAGCGAGACCGGCGATCAGCAGGATACGGCTGACGTCAGCCTCGCTGCGCAACCGCGTCAGAAAGTCGCCGAGCATTTCGCGCGCGGCGATATGCGGGACCGGATTGTAACCGGTGCGGCGCAGCGCGGTAAAGGCAGCAACCACCGCTTGCTCTTCCGGCGCTGCGAGCCCATTCTTGCCAGGGATCCAGGACCCGATCGATAAGGTCCGGGATCAGATCGCGCCATCGCGGCTCCCGCGAGGTATTGATCCATGAACTGCTCCGGTTGCGGTTTCGAGGTTCAGAGCGGCTTTGCTTTCTGTCCGAAATGCGGGGTGAAGCAACCGAATGCGTGCCCCGGCTGCGGCCATGCGTGCGCACCGGATTTTACGTATTGCCCGAAATGCGGCGCCCAGATCGACGACGCCGTTAAAGCCGGCAACCGACGGAAGCCGTCGTCTCCGACGATTCCGACGACGGTCCCGATTGGGGCCCAGCCACCAGCGCCGATGCCGGACCCGATTGCCGCGACCGAGCGAGGACACCGCAGGGCAGACACCGAAGCCAACCGCCGGACCATTACCGTGCTGTTTGCGGACCTCAGTGGCTTTACCACCATGAGCGAGCAACTCGACCCGGAAGTCATGCAGACTCTTCAAAACGAATTGTTCGAGGAATTGACGGCAGCGGTGCAAAGTTTTGGCGGCTTCGTGGACAAATTCATCGGCGATGCGCTGCTCGCGCTGTTTGGTGCGCCGGCCGCGCACGAAGACGACCCTGAGCGGGCGGTTCGCGCGGCCCTCGACATGATCAAGCGGACGGCGCAGCTCGGAGAACGTTCGCAGATATACGCCGGTTCGCCGCTCATGCTCCATATCGGCATCAACACCGGGCACGTGGTTGCGGGTGGGCTCGGTGCGGGGGTCGCCAAGTCCTATTCAGTGACCGGCGATACGGTGAATACCGCCCAACGATTGCAGTCGATGGCACCTCCGGGCGAGGTGCTGGTGGGGCCACTGACCCACCGCCTTACCCGCCATGCATTTTCGTATGAATCACTTGGCGACGTTACGCTCCGCGGCAAGATGGGCAGCGTGCTGGTCCATCGTCTGAAGGGGCCGCTCGACACGCCGCGTGCGGCACGAGGACTCGAAATACTGGGCCTGAGCGCGCCGCTGATCGGGCGCGACGCCGAGATTGCCCGCATGATCGGGAGCCTCGATCTGGCGTGTGGCGGAACTGCTCAACTGATGCGCCTGGTTGGCGAAGCCGGCATCGGAAAATCTCGCCTGGTGGATGAATTCGTTACCCGCACCCGTGATGAGGACCGCTTCGCAGGCGTGGCAATCCGGCGGGCGGTCTGCTCGCCGCTGGGTGAGCAATCCTACGGTACTCTTGCCGCGGTGCTGTGCAGTGCTTATGGCATCGCGCACAAGGCTTCGGCGGTAGAGGCGCAGGCCAAGCTGACCGAAGCGCTGTCGGAGCTTGGCCTGGCGGCCGAAGAGATCGAGCGCCTGATGCCCCTCTACTTCCACGTTCTCGGTCTCGGCGACCCCGACGAGGCCCTGCAACATGTCGAGCCGGAACAACTCCGGCGACAGATTTTTTTCGCAATCCGCACAGTGTTCGAACGGCGTCTGGCCCTGTCGCCCCTCCTGATCATTGTGGAAGACCTGCACTGGGCCGATGCCGCGTCGCTCGAGGCGCTGCGGTTCCTGATGGATCGGCTGGAGCGCCGACGGCTGATGCTATTGTTCACGCACCGGCCAATGCTTGAAATGGATCAACTCGATTCAAGTCGAATTAGCCACACAATACTCCGGCTGGCGCCCCTCGGCGCCGCTGACGGGCAAAGGCTGCTCGCGGCGTTGTTCGGTCTCGGTTGCAACGAATTATCCGGCAATCTATCCAATCGAATCCTTGAACGCGCGAGCGGGAATCCGCTGTTCATCGAAGAAATCATACGCGGTCTCATCGAAGCCGGCGTTTTGGAACGCGACGGCTCGCACTGGCAGATCAAGTCCGATGAGGCGGCCGCCGACATTCCGGCGAGCATTCAGGCGTTGTTGCTCGCGCGCGTGGATCGGCTACCACACGTGGTGCGCAGGTTGGCGCAGGAGGCAGCAGTCATCGGGCCGCGCTTCGATGCTTCCCTTCTCGGCGCCACGGCGACCGACCCGGCGAAAGTAGAGGCAGGGCTTGAACTGCTGTGCGACGCCGAGATTATCGAGGAGATCTCGGGCGCGAATTCGATTTCGCTGCAATCCTACCGTTTCACGCAAACCATGCTTCAGGATGTAATCTACCAAAACCTGCTTCTGCAGCGGCGCATCGAGATGCATGGCCGGATCGGTGCCGCTCTGGAGCGGTTGTATGGAGATGATCCCGAGCGGCTCGAAGACCTCATACTGCTGGGACATCATTTCAGCCTCAGCGCGAGCAAGCCGAAGGGCGCACGCTACCTGAGCGCGGCCGGCGATCGAGCACGCGCGACTTACGCCAACGACGACGCCATCCGTCTCTATCAGCAGGCGCTCGCCGTCTTGTTGACCGCCGGCGATCAAGGACCGGAACGGCTCGTGCTGTACGAGCGAATAGCCGATCTGTGCCGGGCGGCCGGCCGTCGGAACACGGCCGACGAACATTACCAGACGGTGTTGGAGGCCCACCGCGCTTCCGGGAACCGCGCCGCCGCAGCGCGAATACTTCGCAAGCTTGGCCAGTTGCTGTGGGACGCCGGCAAACGAAACAAGGCGGAGGCGCATTACGCCGAGGCGGCTGCGCTGCTTGAAGGGACCGATGCGCCGATCGAGTGGGCGCACCTCTTGCAGGAGCGCGGCCATCTCGCGTTTCGCATGGGCGATCACGCGGCGGCTGCGAGATGGGCAGACGAGGCGCTTGGCTACGCTCAATCCGTGCCGCCGGATCTGGATGAGCAGACTAGACTCGAGGCGGCGCGCGCCACTGCAGAGGCTCTCAATACCAAAGGGGTTGCGCTGGCGCGGCTGGGACGGAGCCGGGAGGCCGTATGCGAGGTGGAGCGAAGCGTCGCGGCTGCCGAAGCCGCCGGCCTTCTCAGCGCAGCCTGCCGCGGTTACACCAATCTTGGCGTGCTCTACACCATGGTCGATCCGGCGCGAGCCATCGAGGTGTGCCGGCGCGGCCTCGATGTGGCGCGTCGGATCGGCGATCTCGGCTTTCAGGCGCGGCTTCTTGCCAATCTCGCCGTCGCCTGCTGCACTTTCACGGACAGGTGCGCCGAGGAAGGCGTGCCGGCTGCCGAAAAGGCGATCGAACTCGACCGCGCGCTGGATCAGCGCGAGCATCTCGCCGTGCCGTTGATCGTGTTGGGGCAAATCTATCAATGCCATTGCCAGCCGGAACTGGCCGCCCGCTGCTACCATGAGGCAATCGAGGTGGCGCAGGAAACAGGCGAGCCGCAACAGCTCTTTCCATGCTATGATGGGCTGGCGACGCTGAACCTCGATCGAGGCGATATGCCGGAGGCCGAGCGGTATTTCGCCCTGGCACACGACGTCTGCGCCCGGCACGGGCTTGATCCCCAGGGGCTGATCGTATTGCCGTTTCTTGATTAGCAAGCAAAGGAGGTCACCATGACCGAACTTCATGTCGATGGGCCACTCCAGCCGGGCGACCGCGCACCGAACATCGTGCTGGACGCGATCACACGCCAGGGCAAGATCGCACTGGATGACTTTCGCGGCCACAGCCCGATATTGGTCGGCTTGTTTCGAGGCCTGCATTGCCCATTCTGCCGGCGCCATATCGCGGCCCAGGCGCAACTTGACGTCGCCCTGCGCGAGAAAGGCATCGAAAGTCTCACGGTGGTCAATACGCCGATCGAGCGTGCGCGGCTCTATTTCCGTTACCATCCGTTGCCCAACCTGCTCGCCGCGTCCGATCCCGAGCGCATCTCGCACCGCGCGTTCGGCTTGCCCAATCTCGAGTTCACCGAGAGCGAAACCGAATGGCCGCGCAAGATGGGCATGAACGCGGTGATGAGCATGCGGATGGCATTGCCGGGCGAACTGCCGGAGCCGATGGATCCGATAGCGGCGGCTGATGTCCTCAACGCAAAAGACGGCTACGAAATGACGGAAGCCGATCAGCGCATGGCCGCAACGGGCACAGGCCAGCTGTTCGGTCAGTTCCTGCTCGACCGGGAGGGGATCGTGCGCTGGAGCTTTACCGAAGTTCCCGAAGGCGGCCGTCGCATGTTCGGAGCGCCGACGTCGCAGGAACTGATGTCGGCCGCCTCCCAGGTTGCGGGCTAGGCGCCGTAGCGTCTTTTCGGTGCGCGATCCTGCTGCAAGCAGCACCAGGCCTATCGCGCGATAAGCATGTTTGCTCGCAGTGGTTCCTGTCGTGCGTTTCGTCTGAAACGTTCAGCATGATGTTCTCCCCTCGGCTGACATTTCCCGAGCTGGGTTGTAACCACGTCCAGAGTGCGACTCGCGGAGCCGGACGGTTCGCAGCCAAAGCTGACATCGCATCGTGAGGTCCAGACTTCGGCTCTTGACTCAAAGCGGACTTCCATCGCGATCCCGATCAAACGCAGGTTGTTTCAAGGCGGGTGACGCGAACCGCCTGAGCCGGATTCCCGTGCATCTCAATTGATTGACTTGCCATGATGCGAAACTAAGGTGGCGCCGCACCGAAGGGATTGAATCGCATGACTTTGCCGATGAGCTGGAACGATTGGGCGCAGCACGACGGAGTGGCGCTGGCCGCGCGCGTCAGGAAGGGCGAGCTGACGGCAAAGGAATTGGCAAGTCAGGCGGCCGCGGGCATCGCCAAGGTCGATCCGGCGCTGTCGGGAGTGGTCGAGGTCTTCGAGGACGCGATCGCCGATCCCGGCAAGGACACCAATCTCGCGGGGCCCTTTGCCGGCCTGCCTTTCCTGATGAAGGATCTGGGCCCGACGATGAAGGGGCGTTTGCAGGAAATGGGCTCGCTGCTGATGCGCGGCAATCGCGCCACCGCCGATACTTTCCTGACGGCGAAGATGCGCCAGGCGGGACTCAACCTGATCGGACGGACGACCACACCGGAGTTCGGAGTTTGCAGTTCGGCAGACAATCCCGCCGTCTACGTTACGCGCAACCCGTGGAACACGGACTACACGACATGCGGATCATCCGCCGGCAGCGCCGCCATGGTCGCGGCGGGCGTCGTACCGATCGCGCATGCCACTGACGGCGGAGGCTCGATCCGCATTCCGGCCGGGGTCAACGGAAACATCGGTCTCAAGGTTTCACGGGGAGTGTTCTCGCTCGCACCGCATCTTTCGGATTTGACGGGGCTGGTATCGATCCAGGGCTGCCAGTCGCGTTCGGTACGCGATACCGCTGTTTTCGTGGACGCATGCCGGGGTCCCGCATCAGGCGAATTCATGCCGTTCTGGACCTCACCGGAGCCCTACCAGGATATGATCAAGCGTGATCCGGGACCGCTCAAGATCGCGCTCTCGCACCAGTGGGGCGACTATCGGGCGACACCGCAGATCGCATCGGAGCTCGAAAGAGTCGGGCGATTCCTCGAAGGCCTCGGCCATCGCGTGGATTATGCGTTGCCCGCTATCGACTATCGCGCCGCCTTCGACGCCCAGACCACCTGCTACATCAGCAATTTTGCGGTCGTGATCGGCAACATGCTCGCGGCACGCGGGCTGGACCGGCCGCCGGCGGATCTCGTCGAGCCCGTCAACATACGGATCTGGGAAGCTGGCCGGCACACGTCGTTTGCCGAGCGGGCGCGCATGCAAGCGGTCTTCAACACCACCTCCCGCGGCTTCGGGACGTTTTTCGAGGAATGGGATATCATCCTGACGCCGATCACCGCGCTGCCGACGCCGAAAGTCGGCACCGTCGAATACCTGACGATATCGGACAATCCATCGGTGCTGGATTGGTTCGGCAATCTATGGCGCAACTTCGCCTTCACGCCGCTCGCCAATCTGTGCGGGATTCCCGCGATCTCGCTGCCGCTGGCGGAACATGAGAATGGGTTGCCGCTCGGCATACAAGCTCAGGCCAGGCAGGCCAACGATGGGCTGCTGCTGCAGCTGGCGGCGCAGATCGAGCGGGCGGTCGGCGGCCAGTGGAATTCCGGACGGAAGCCCAGGGTGCACGTGGCGAATGGCTGAATGGCAGGCGCACCCAATCCCGCTCCAGAGAAACGTTCCCGGAGCGAGGCGCGCCATCTCTTGCTCACTTCGCAATATGCTCTAGAACGCCGGCATGTCCAAAACACCGATACTCAATACGCCGCTGCCGTTTGACGAACTGGCCGAAGCCATCCAGGGCCGCCGCTCCGTCTATGGTTACATCAGCGGACTTCGGCTCGACCGCGCCGCCCCTGGCGAAGCCTGGTCGAGCCTGCCGTACCGCCCCGTCTTCGTCGGCGACACCGGGACCGGCGTTCTTCACGGCGGCGTCGTCACCGCCATGCTCGACGAGAGCTGCGGCATGGCCGTCCAGCTCGCGCTCGATGGGACGCGCGCGATCGCCACGCTCGACCTGCGCATCGACTATCAGAAGCCCGCAACGCCCGGCCTCGACATCAAGGCGCATTCGTTTTGCTCCCGCGTAACCCGCTCGATCGCCTTCGTGCGCTCGACGGCCTACCAGGAATCCGAGGACGATCCCGTCGCCACTGCAACAGCCTGCTTCATGATCGGCGCGAACCGGACCAACATGCTTCGGGACCGTGCGATGGAGGATCGCGCGCTGCCGACGCTCGAAGCGCCGGAGGATCCGACCGGCCCATTCGCCCAAAGCCCCTTTGCGCGTTGTCTCGGCATCCGCATCGGCGAGGATGGCACGCTGGTCATGCCCTTCTCGCCGAGGATCATCGGCAATCCGATCCTGCCCGCCATCCACGGCGGCATGACCGGCGCCTTCCTCGAAACGGCCGCGATCGTGGGCGTGACGCGCGAACTCGGAGTGTCGCCGCCGAAGCCGATCGGCCTCACGATCAATTATTTGCGTTCCGGCCGTGCGCTGGACAGCCACGCCAATGTGTCGATCGTCAAGCAGGGTCGGCGCGTCGTCGCTTTCGAGGCGCAGGCCTGGCAGGACGACCGGGCCAAGCCCATCGCCTCGGCGTTCGGTCATTTCATGCTGAGGCAGGCGCCGGGCGTGGATGAGGAATAGGCCTGTCCAGGCGATTGCGCGCCGTCTCGACAGGCTTCGGCATCCCGGCACATCGATAGGACAGCAACGCTGGCTTGATCGATATCATCGCGCATGACAGCATTCGCGCCATCGGGGATCGTTGGTCCGACACACTGGCAACGCACCGCGCCTCATTTCAGTGAGACCGTGCGTCCCATGGCGTGGTTAGGCACGGTTACGTTCGACGCAGCTCGACGCAGCACACCTCCACGCAAACACCACGCAACGGCAAGCCGTCAGGGTCATCTCTCTGGCGGCTTGCGTGTGGGTATCGCCTTGTTTCGCAGCGAAGGATGGCCGCATCGACACCACGCAACCCAAGGCATCACTCGATAACTGGCATGTGAAAGCAGGAAACCAAAGGGGACCTTGCCATGGCGAATATCGAAGAAACTCCGCGCAAGTGCATTTTGAAGGCAGGCTCAACGACGCTTACGCTCGACAAGGAGTCCGGCAAGGCAACGCTGCAGCAGAAGATGCTGCTGTGGAACAAGAAGCCTGTCGAGTTCGCTCTCTCCGATATCGACGACATCGCGGTGAAGTCGGACGTGGACGGCCTTTCCGGCGCGGCAATCCATCACAGCGTCTTGCACAGGCGCACCGGCGAGATCACCGTCCTGACGACCGAGGAAGCCAAGGACGCCGCCGAAACGGTGAAAAAGCTGCGTGGATTTGCTGGACTGTAGGGTTCAGGAGCAAAACGGTTCACCGTCATTGCGAACACCTCTAATGTCGTCATCCGCGAAAGCGGATGATCCAGTACTCCGGGACTTCACGGTTCAATCTCAAGTGCCGCGGCGGGTATGACAATGAGGGGTGTGGCGGGCAAATTCGCTCAATGAAAATCCCGCGAGGGCGGCAGGATCCGCACATCGCGCGGATGGCGGATTTTCTGGGCTGGACTGTCGGGATGCTCGCGAGGGTCGTCGTTGAGCGGTTCGATCAATGCTGGGCCCGCCGGCACCGGATGTTTTCGGCTGAGCGCGTCGTTGGCGAGACCGACCAGATCATGCGAGCGGTCGCAGAGCCGTTGCGCGACCAGATGCGTCACCTGTTCCGGGCTGCTCTGGATATAGCCCTCGACCAGGATGAGCCGCGCACCCATCACTTCTTTTCGGAACTGTTCCATCACCTTCGGCCATACCACGATATTGGCGATGCCGGTTTCGTCCTCCAGCGTCATGAACACCACGCCCTTGGCGCTGCCCGGACGCTGCCGCACCAGCACCACGCCGGCGCAGCGTACGCGCTTTTTGTCGTTGGCATGGCAGACGCGTTCGCAGGCGAGGACGCCCTCCTTCGCAAACATCGGCCGCAGGAATTCCATCGGATGGCCCTTCAGCGACAGCCGGATGGTCTGATAGTCGGCCACCACCTGCTCCGGCAGCGGCATCTCGGGCAGCGGATGCGCCTTCTCGTCGGGCTGCTCGCGCGCCACGGCGATTTCGAACAGCGGCAGCGGCACGTCGTCGGGCAGCCGCCGCACCGCCCACAATGCGGCGCGGCGATCGAGCCCGATCGAGCGAAACGCATCGGCATCCGCCAGCAGGATCAGCGCGCGCTTGGGCAAGCCAGTGTCGCGGGCGAAATCCTCCAGCGAAGTGAAGGGGCGGCGGGCCCGCGCGGCGACGATGCGCTCGGCCCAGTCCTCCATCTTCTCGCCCTTGTCATTCCGGGGCGTCGCGCTAGCGACGAACTCTGATGTGCTATCGCACATCTGAGAATCCCGAGATTCCGGGTTCGTCGCTGACGCGACGCCCCGGAATGACGGAACGCTTCTCTTCAACCTCGCCTCATCCGGATCGTCCCAGTGAAAGCCGTCGATCTGGCGGAAGCCGAGCCGCACGGCGTGATATTTTCCGCTTCCCTCCTCAAGCATGTTCTGCGCGTGGCTGAACGACACGTCGACCTCGCGCACCTCGACGCCGTTGTTGCGCGCATCGCCGACGATTTGCGCAGGGGCGTAAAAACCCATCGGCTGCGAATTCAACAGCCCGCAGCAGAATGCATCGGGATGGAAATGCTTCAGCCATGACGAGACATAGACCAGCTGGGCGAAACTTGCGGCATGGCTTTCCGGAAAACCGTAGCTGCCGAATCCCTTGATCTGGTCGAAACAGTTTTTCGCGAACGTGGGATCGTAGCCGCGCGCGATCATGTTGTTGACCATCTTGGATTCGAACTTGCCGATGGTGCCGACGTTGCGGAACGTCGCCATGGCGCGGCGCAGGCCGTTGGCTTCCTCCGAGGTGAACTTCGCCGCCTCGATGGCGATCCGCATCGCCTGTTCCTGGAACAGCGGCACGCCGAGGGTCTTGTGCAGAACCTTGTACAGTTCATCCGGGGAGCCGTACTCGAGCGAAGGCGACGGATAGTTTTCCTTTTCAACGCCGTTGCGCCGACGCAGATAGGGATGCACCATGTCGCCCTGGATCGGCCCGGGCCGCACGATGGCGACCTCGATGACGAGGTCGTAAAATATCCGCGGCTTGAGGCGCGGCAGCATGTTCATCTGCGCGCGGCTTTCGACCTGGAAGACGCCGAGCGACTCGCCCCGGCACAGCATGTCGTAGACCTCGGGCACATCCTGCGGGACCGTCGCCAGTTCGTAGCGCTCGCCCTTGTGATCTGAAATCAGGTCGAAGCATTTGCGGATGCAGGTCAGCATGCCCAGCGCCAGCACGTCGACCTTCATCATGTTCAAGGCGTCGACGTCGTCCTTGTCCCATTCGATGAAGGTGCGGTCGTCCATCGCGGCGTTGCCGATCGGCACATAGCTGTCGAGACGGTCCTGGGTCAGCACATAGCCGCCGACATGCTGCGACAGATGCCGCGGAAATTCGATCAGTTCGGCGGCAAGCTCGACGGCGAGGTCGACCATGGGATTTTGCGGGTCGAGGCCCGCCTGCCTGACCTGCATTTCGTTGAGGCCCTTGCCCCAGCTGCCCCACACCGTATCGGCCAGTGCGGCGGTGACATCTTCCGTCAGCCCCAGCGCCTTGCCGACGTCGCGGATCGCGCTGCGCGGGCGATAATGAATCACAGTGGCGATGATCGCGGCGCGATGCCGGCCATATCGGCGGTAGACATACTGCATCACCTCCTCGCGCCGCGAATGCTCGAAATCGACGTCGATGTCGGGCGGCTCCAGCCGTTCCTTGGAAATGAACCGCTCGAACAGCAGATCGACCTTGGTCGGGTCAACCGAGGTCACGCCGAGCACGTAACAGACGGCCGAGTTCGCCGCCGATCCCCGGCCCTGGCAGAGGATATTCTGGCTGCGCGCATAACGGACGATGTCGTGCACGGTGAGAAAATAATGCGCGTATTTCAGCTTCCGGATCAGCCGCAGTTCCTTGTGCAGGACCTTCCTGGTCTTGGGCGAAATCCGGACCGGAAATCTCTGGTGCGCGCCGGCCCAGGTCAGGTCTTCCAGATGGCGCTGCGCGGTCTTGCCCGGCGGCACCGGTTCGTCGGGATATTGGTATTTGAGCTGATCGAGCGAAAACGTAATGCGATCCGCGAACCGCTTGGTTTCCGCGATCGCCTCCGGCGCATCGCGAAACAGCCGCGCCATTTCGTGTCCCGGCTTGAGGTAGCGTTCGGCATTGGCTTCGAGACGCCGGCCGATGGCGTCGATGGTGGTCTTTTCGCGAATGCAGGTAAGAACATCCTGCAGCGGGCGGCGCGCGGGATGGTGATACAGCACCTCGTTGGTCGCCAGCAGCGGCACCCGGGCGGTGGCGGCGATCCGCTGCAGCCGTCCGAAACGGCGCCTGTCATCACCGCGATACAACAGGCTCGCCGCCAGCCACACGCCATCGGCGCGGCTGCGCTGCAACAGGTCCAGCAGCTGAAACGCTGCGGCCGCCTCGAAGCGATGCGGCAGCGCCAGAACCAGAAGCTGCCCTTCGCTGAATTCGAGGAGATCATCCAGCTTCAGGCGACATTCGCCCTTATCGGTCTTGTCGGCATCGTCGCCGCGCTTGCCGCGGGTAAGCAGCTGGCATAGCCGGCCGTAAGCCGCACGGTCACGCGGATAGACCAGGATGTCCGGCGTGCCGTCGATAAAGACGAGGCGCGAACCGACCAGAAGCTTCGGCCGGCATCTGACCTCGGGGTTTTCCAGCTCCTTGTAGGCCCGCACCACGCCGGCCAACGTGTTGTGATCGGCAATGCCGATGGCGGGAAGCCGCAATTCGCTCGCCTGCTGCACATATTCCTGCGGATGCGACCCGCCACGCAGGAACGAGAAATTCGTGGCGATGCCGATCTCGGCATAGGCCATGCCATCCATGCGGCTCATGCGAACAGTCCATGCACGAACCAGTTCGGCTGAGCGATTTCGCCCTCGCGCTGCGCGATCTCGCGATTGTACAAACCGTCGCGGTACAGCCAGAACCGCAGGCCGGCTTCGTCCTCGACGCGGAAATAATCGCGCGTCAGCATCTCGGCCGGGGAACGCCACCATTCCATGGCGACGCGCTCCGGACCTTCGACGCGCATCACCGTATGGGTGGCCCGCCGCCACTGAAACCACGCCGGCGGCCCATCCGGCACTTCCGCGATCACCTTGATCGCTTCCGGCCGCGCGAACAGCCGCAGCGGCCTCAAGGGAGGTTCGCTCTCCGCCCGTACCGGCCAGTCCGCCTGCTGGGCCGCAGCAAGATGATGCTGCGCCTGCGCCGCCAGTACCGCGCGTTCGGGAATATGGGTGTCCTGCGGCAAGTACACGACCACGCGCCGTCCGCCGATCCGCGCGGCGATGCGGTCGATCAGGGCCGCTAGTTCGTCATTGTCGTGCACCTTGGCGTCGAGATCGCGCTGCTGCTGCACGACGATCTCGACGCGGCTGGCCGACAGGCGAATGAGATCGAAGCCGAAACCGGGATCGAGCGGATCGTTCAGGGCATCGAGCCGCTCGCGAAACAGCCGGTCGATCACCTCGGCCTTGGTCACGGGCTGACCGGTGTCGACCGCGATCGCGCGAACGATCCCGTCGGTGCGGAAGAAATGGGCTTGCAGCTGCCGCGCGCCCTTGCCCTGCCGGTCCATCGCCGCGACCAGCATCCCGGCCAGACGCGACAGCGTTGCCGAGATCACGGCTTCGGTGGCGACCGGTTCAGAGAACCTTTTCTCCACGATGTAATCCGGCAGCGGTTTGCGCGGACTGATCGGCGCATCGCCCTGCCCCAGCGCGCCTTCCAGCAGGGTGGTGAAATCAGCGCCGAACCTTGCCGTGATCTCGTGACGCGCGCGCGCGGCCACATCGCCGATGGTTTTCAGCCCGGCGCGGCGCAGGCCGCGGGTGATGGCGTCAGCGGCGCCGAGCGCGGACACCGGCAGCGGCCCGACCGCAGCGGCTTCCTCGCCCTCGGCGATGATTTTTCCCGAAACATGGCGCGTCATCGTCCGCGCGCAGATCGAGGTACTGGCGATGCCTGCGCTGACGGCAAAGCCGTGCCGCGTCAGCGCGCCGCAGACGATATCCATCAGCGCGGCCTCGCCGCCGAACAGATGGGCGCAACCGGTGATGTCGAGAAACAGGCCATGCGGGGGGTCGAGCGCCACCAGCGGCGTGAAGCGGTCGCACCAACAGGCGATGTCGTCCAGCGCCCTGGCGTCGGCCGCCTCATCGGCATCGAACACTGTTATTTGCGGGCAGATGGCGCGGGCATTGGCGAGCGGCAGGCCGATCGAAAGCCCGAGGCGCGCGGCGGCGTCATCGAGCGCGAAAATGTGCAGCGCGTTGTTTTGCCTGGCGACGACGATGCTGGGACCGTTTTGCGTTGACGCGTTTTCTTCACGCGAACCGGCACCCACTTCGCTTGAAAACGCTTTGGTACTAACCAGCAAGTCGCCGACGCGCGCGAGCTGGCGCTTGATGCGATCGATGGGCAGGCGCGGCAGCCACAGGCTGAGGATACGCCGCCGGTTTCTCGAAAAGGCACTCATCACATTTCCATTCCATGATCCACCGCCCGACAGGGCCATGACGGTTGCGGACGAGTTGCGCGTCGAACACTGGCGCGCCCCACGCGCTCCCAAGCGCCGCAGGCATTAAAGCTGGAGCAGGCGGCGAATGCGCCGCGCGCACGATCCATCGTGTCTCCGCCGTCGAGGGCTGAGGTTCCGCCGCCACCCGCAGCACTAATCCGGTGACTCCGGAAGCCTGCGCCGCCAGCGTCAGCTTGCGGCTGGCGACGAGATCGAGCTGTCGTGTTTCGCCCCAGACTTCCAGCACCACGGCGCCAAGCGCATCGCAGGCCAGCGCGTCGGCGGCGGTGCGCAATGCGGCGTTGATGTCGGCGGCGCGCACCGTCACCACGAGGCGCGGATCGAGGCCGAGTTCGGCCAGCCCGCTCATCGACAGCGCGCCGGATTCCAGCTCGACGAAATCCTGCCGTACCCAGACCAGAGGCCGCCGCGTCGCCGCCCGCCCCGCCAGGCCTGCGATGAAGCCCGTCGCCGCGGCGCTCTGCCGTCCCTCGGCGAACACCTCGTGCACCGCGGCCAGCGCGAGGCCGCCCTGCAGCGTCGCATCCGCATCCGCATGCCCGAGCGCGACGCGCGCAGGCGCGTCGGCATGGGCCTCGATACGCTCGATGCTGCCGCGCAAACTCGCAAGCGTGTTCGTGCGTGCGCCGCTCATGCGCCGCTCCCTCTGGGATGGTGGCCGCCGCCGGTTCAGGAGAGAACCAGCGACCGGCCCATTTGTTCATGATATGTTCTAATATAAAGCTAATAGGCCCTGCGGAGTCAATCGAGATCCGCATTCACGATTTTCGTGAACAATTCCAATTGGATGTAAAGGAGCCTTCGACGCCCTGCCCGCATTGGCTCCCGGCTCGGCGCAGTGATAGCCTCAACGGGAAGCGGAAAACGCCCATGACCCCAGCGTCTCACCCCTCCGGCGTCAGCCTCGAAGCCTTGCGCGAGGAGGCCGCCGGCTGCCGCGCCTGTCCGCTCTGGAAAGATGCGACGCAGACCGTGTTCGGCGAAGGCCCGCCGCACGCATCACTGATGCTGGTCGGCGAGCAGCCCGGCGACAAGGAAGACCTCGCCGGCAGGCCGTTCGTGGGGCCTGCAGGAGTGATGCTCGACCGCGCGCTGGAACAGGTCGGCATCGACCGCAAGAAGGTCTACGTCACCAACGCGGTGAAGCATTTCAAATTCGTGAGGCGCGGAAAAATCCGCCTGCACCAGAAGCCGACGACGCCTGAAATCAGGGCATGCCGGCCATGGTACGAACGCGAACTCAAGTCGATCAAACCCGATCTGGTGGTGGCGATGGGCGCCACCGCGGCGCAAAGCGTGTTCGGCAAGATCACGCCGATCAACCGGAGCCGCGGCCGCCTGATCGATCTCGACGACGGCTGCAAAGCGCTGGTGACGGTGCATCCGTCCTATCTGTTGCGGCTGCCGGATGCGGCCGCCAAGGCGCGGGAATATCAGCGCTTTGTCGATGACTTGAAAATTGCCGCCGATCTCATGAGAAAATTGGCGCGCGCAGCGTAAGGATATGCACACCATTCATGCACGAGCTTCGCCGCAAGGATTTGACATTCATTCGCACAACCTTTAATTGTAAGTGTATTAGCGCCGTGACGTTCTCAGGGGTCGGCGCGCTGCGTGGCGGCCCTAGCCCCGGACGCTGCGCAGCGCGCCGCTCTTGCGGCGCGCGACAATCCCGCCATGTTCCGCCTCATCGCGATATCAGCCGCGCCGTCAACGTCGTGCGACGGAGGGGGCAGACGACGGCTCACGCCGCCAGCGTGTTCTCGACCAGCTTGATCCAGTATGACGTGCCGTAGACGATGGCGTCGTCGTTGAAGTTGTAGGCGGGATGGTGCAGGCCGGCGCTGTCGCCATTGCCGCAGAAGATGAACGCCCCCGGACGCGCCTCCAGCATGTAGGCGAAATCCTCCGCACCCATCAGCGGCGGCATCTCGTGCACGTTGGCGTCACCGGCAATTTCCTTCGCCACCTGGATCGCGAAATCGGTCTGCGAGGCGTGATTGATCACGACCGGATAGCCGCGTTCGTAGACCAGATCGATCCTGGCGCCGGTCATCTGCGCCACACCCGCAACCACCTCGCGCACCCGCTTCTCGATCAGTTCCCTCACGTCGGCCGTCAGAGTGCGGACGGTGCCCCGCAGTTCCGCAGTCTGCGGGATCACGTTGCGGGCGTTGCCGGCGTGGAATTCGCACATCGAAATCACGGCCGATTCCAGCGGATCGATGGTGCGCGCGACGATCGACTGCAAGGCGTTGATGAGCTGCGCGCCGACCAGGACGGAATCGATGCATTTGTGCGGCCGCGCCGCGTGGCCGCCGAGCCCTTCGATCCGGATGTCGATGGAATCGGTCGCCGCCATGATCGGCCCCTGCCGGATCGCGAAGGAACCGACGGGAATTCCCGGGCCGTTATGCATGCCGTAGACCTGATCGATGGCGAAGCGGTCCATCAGGCCGTCCTTGATCATCGCCGCGGCGCCGGCGCCGCCCTCCTCCGCCGGCTGAAAGATCACCACCGCGTCGCCGGCGAAATTCCGGGTCTCGGCGAGGTAGCGCGCCGCACCCAGCAGCATCGCGGTGTGCCCGTCATGGCCGCAGGCGTGCATCTTGCCCGGCGTCTTGGAGGCGTATGGCAGATCGGTCTCCTCCTCGATCGGCAGCGCGTCCATGTCGGCACGCAGCCCGATCACCTTGACGTCGCCCTTGCCGGCGGGCTTGCGGCCCTTGATGACGCCGACCACGCCGGTGACGCCGAGGCCGGTGGCGACCTCGTCGCAGCCGAATTCACGCAACCGGTCCGCCACAAATGCCGCGGTGCGGTGAACGTCGTAGAGCAATTCGGGGTTTTCATGGATATCGCGGCGCCAGGCCTGGATATCGGGTTGCAGATCGGCGACGCGGTTGACAATGGGCATGGGAAAAATCTCGGTTGGTTTGAGTGCTTCGTCCTCTCTAGCATGCAAGAACCGATCCGCCCAATACTCCTGCTGCGGACTGCGATACGCCGGACGGCCTGCCAAAGCCGTCATGGCCGGGCTTGTCCCGGCCATCCACGTCTGACTATTAGAGAAGGAAGACGTTATCAGAGAGGAAGTCGTGGATGCCCGGGACAAGCCCGGGCATGACGATCAATGGTAGACCACCGGAATTCGAACACATGCCGCGAAGGCTTGAAGGTGATTTCGACTATATCGTCGTCGGCGCGGGCACTGCCGGCTGCATCGTCGCCAACCGGCTGTCGGCCGATCCCACGAAGCGGGTGCTGATCCTGGAGGCCGGCGGCAACGACAACTGGATCTGGTTTCACATCCCGGTCGGCTATCTCTTCGCGATCGGCAATCCCCGTTCCGACTGGATGTTCCGGACCGAACCGGAACCCGGGCTCAACGGCCGTTCGCTGGCCTATCCCCGCGGCAAGGTGATCGGCGGCTGCTCCGCCATCAACGCCATGATCTCGATGCGGGGACAAGCCGCCGACTATGATCACTGGCGCCAGCTCGGCCTTGCCGGCTGGGGCTATGACGACGTGCTGCCGGCGTTCCGGCGGCTGGAGGATCATTTCCTTGGGCCAAGCGAGCATCATGGCTCAGGCGGCGGCTGGCGCATCGAAGCGCCGCGGTTGTCCTGGGCCATTCTCGACGCGGTTGGCGATGCCGCGGAAGAAATGGGCATCCGCAAGATTTCGGACTTCAACACCGGCGACAATGAGGGCGTCGGCTATTTCCATGTCAACCAGAAGCGCGGGCGCCGCTGGTCTTCCGCGCGGGGGTTCCTCAAGCCGGCATTGACGCGTCCCAACCTGCGGCTCGAAAAGGACGTGCTGGTCGACCGCCTGATCGTCGAGAATGGCCGCGCCGTCGGCGTGCGATTCATGCAGGGCGGCGAAGTGGTCGAGGCCCGCACCAAGGGCGAAGTGATCTTGAGCGCCGGCTCGATCGGCTCGACCCAGGTGCTGCACCGCTCCGGCATCGGCCCGGCCGACTGGCTGGCGCCGCTCGGCATCGATGTCGTGCTCGACCGCCAGGGCGTCGGACGCAATCTGCAGGATCATCTGCAGCAGCGCGCGATCTACAAGGTGCAGGGCGTCCGCACCCTCAACGAGACCTATTACTCGCTGTTTCGGCGCGGCCTGATGGGCCTCGACTATGCGTTCCGCCGCCGCGGCCCGCTGACCATGGCGCCGTCGCAGCTCGGGATCTTCACGCGCTCCGACGCTACCCGCGAGCACGCCAACATCCAGTTCCACGTGCAGCCGCTGTCGCTGGACAAGTTCGGCGATCCGCTGCACCGCTTCCCTGCGATCACCGTGAGCGCCTGCAATCTGCGGCCGACCTCGCGCGGCACCGTGCGCATTCGCTCGGCTCAGGCCGACCAGGCGCCGGCGATCGCGCCTAATTATTTGTCGACTGCCGAAGACCGCGAGGTCGCCGCCGACGCCATCCGCGCCACGCGACGGCTGATGAAGCAGCCGGTGCTCGCGCGCTATCATCCGGAAGAATATCTGCCGGGGCCCTCGGTCGGCGATGACGATGCCTCGCTGGCGAAAGCCGCCGGCGATATCGGCACCACGATCTTTCACCCCGTAGGCACCGCGAAGATGGGCACGGCCGGCGATCCGATGGCCGTGGTCGATGAGCGGCTGCGCTTTCACGGACTTGCCGGCCTGCGCGTGGTCGATGCCTCCATCATGCCTACGATCACGTCGGGGAATACCAACACCCCGACCGCGATGATCGCCGAAATGGGCGCGACGATGATTTTAGAGGATGGGCGCTGATCGGCCGCAGTGGCGCGGGAAGCCGCCCATCATACACGCGCCATCGTCACGTCATCCATTCTCTTTCGATCAAAGGTTGCAGCGCTCGATTACCAATATCCATCGAGCGATAACGAACCTTTAACTTTGATCCAACGTGCAATCATCCGTGCGACGAAAAAGTGACTATTGACATCGGGAAGCGCACGAGCAATCTAAGGTTGTTACGTTTGTTGACTCAGATCTGACCTGCGCGACCAAGTTGATGGTGGTCTCCAAATGAACTGTACGGTCCGATGAGACGAATGAACGAAGTCACGGCACGTTATGCCAGACGCTTCAAGACCGTGATCTTCGCGATGCTTCTCCTTGTCAGCGAGTGTGCGTCAACATCATGGGCAGCAATCTACCAAACTGGCCCGTTTCGGAGTGTCTGCAGCTCGGTTGAGATTTCGGCGGAGCCGGAGGTGTTTCAACGCTTTGTACATGCAACCGTCAATGAAATTGTCGCGCGCACGATCGAAGCGCGCTTGCGCACGCTGGGGCTTACCTATCCGGTCCTCGCAGGACCGGATTGTCTGAGGGAACGCGCAAGCGCGCCGCGGCAGTTGAGCCTCCAGTTCTATGCGCGTGCGGTTTCCGACCCCGAACACCCCCGCCGGCTGCTCATCTCCTTGATCATGCACAGCTACTACAAGGATACGACGGCGGAAGGCCCTTACCATCGCGATATCCCAAGGGCACACCACGAGTTCCCAACGGAAGTTAGTTTCTGTTCGGCGGAAACCGATCCTTCGCGCTGCCTGACTGATCGCGTGATCAACTACTTCGACGCGACCATGCTGAAAATCATTGAACGCGCTCAAGAACTCCAAAAAAGGGGACGATGATGACGGCAGCCCAGAATATTGCCGAGCTCCTAACCGGCTACAAATGGACAACCACCACCATCACCTACACCTTCATAACCGAGTACGCGCCTTACACGCCTGAAGGCTATCAAGAGCCAGGAGGGCCGACCCTTCTATCTGAGGAGCAAAAAGCCGCGACGAGGCAACTCTTTGCTGACGTTCAAAGCTTTCTTGGCGTCCAGTTCGTCGAAGTCGGCCAGGACAACAGCCAAGACCAGATAGGCCAAATCGCGATCGGAATGCGCGGCAACATCATATCGCCAGACGTTGCACTGACGAACGCCAATCTCAGCACTCCCGGTGACGGAGGTGATATATGGCTCAGAGCCGGATCATACGGCGACGGCGCGGTTACCAATCTTTTCCTTAATACTATGCTGCATGAGATCGGGCATGCACTTGGCTTGGGCCATCCATCGTTTGGAGGCGTGCAGAATACACCGCGTTACACTGTCGACTCAGACATTGCTGGTGACTTGGGACGTCCGACAAAACTGCAACTCTACGACATCAGCGCACTGCAATATCTTTATGGTGCTGCCAGCAGCCGAAATCCCGGCAACACTACATATTCCTACTCTTCAGGCGATCCAATGGAGTCCATTTGGGACACCGGCGGGAATGACACCATAACCGCAGCCGGCCGGTCGGCGAGCGTTGTGATCAACCTCAACGATACGGCATTCAGTTCGATCGGCTTTACAGCGAACAATCTAGAGGCGCCAAGCAAGAATATCTCGATTGCGAAAGGCGTCGTCATCGAAAACGCAATTGGCGGAAATGGCGCTGACGTTCTGATTGGAAACGCTACCGGGAACACGCTAACCGGAAATGACGGAGATGATTTCATCTTTGGCGACGAGGTCACGGCCCGCGGATTCTTTCCGGCAGCCGGAGCCTCAGCGACAATACGCGGAATCTACTGGGACGGCGACTTGCTCTCTGTCGGCACTTACCAAACGGCAGGTACGGACTCGACAACCGACAATGACGTCATCGATGCCGGAGCGGGAGCCGATTGGGTGTTCGCCGGAAAGGGCGCCGATAAGGTGGATGGCGGAGCCGGCAACGATTTCCTCGATGGCGGCGACCAGATTGACGAGATGGCCTACAATGGCATCAGCGGCAACGTGCAGATTCAGAAGCTTGCAGCGTCGTCGGTCCCCAATGACATTGCCGCGAACGGACAGCCCGTATTCCAGATAACCGTCCAGAGGAATGGCAGCTCCGAGATCGACACGATTCGCGGGTTTGAAACGGTGTCGTTTGGCGACGGATCGCAGAAATTCAAGGGCGACTTCTCGCTGGGCGATGATTCGCTATTGCTTGATGGCGGAGCCGGCGTCGACTCTTTCGACTTCTCGACTGCATCCAATTCAATCACTATTTACACAGGACCAGTTAACGGAGAAGAGAATTCAGTTATCAGTGGAATGGGTGTTTCGCTCAAGAATTTTGAAGCCTTCGTTGGTTCAGCAAATAATGACGTCTTTTGGTTCAATGATGGCGATCAACTCCTCTATGGGCGCTCGGGAGATGACAATCTCAGCGGCGGCATCGGAAACGATGTCCTGGAGGGAGGCGAAGGAGAAGATATCCTTTATGGAGGCGATGGAGCCGACACGTTCATCTTAGGAGATGGTTTCGACTTTATCATGGATGCTGATGCAGGCGACCGCTTGTTCATCCGCCTCCCGGCAATTGCCGGAAACGGTTCGGGTGAGACCGTCGTGCCAATTCTCGGGGGGTTCTTTGAGAATACGGCCTGGGATCCCGGACCACACGGCACCACCATCGGGGACAGTGCCGCCATTTTCAAACCTCGCGACGTGATTTGGGGTGAGGCTGATGCTTCGCTCTATCAATCTCTGGGTACCGACTTCCAGATCGATTTCTGGCTTGATGGTACCGATCTCATCGTCTCTATCAACACGCAAGCGGGCGAACAGGTCGGTGGTGCCGTCATAGTTGGCTATGAACCCGGCGACCTCGGACTTGTATTTGAAGAGAAGATATCACCGTACCAAGTGGACGGTGTCCGTTCGTGGTTCGATGAAGCCGAGCTCGCCTGGGAGGCGGGACATAAGGCCCTGCTCAACAACGGGGTCTTTGGCAGCATTCAGCAAGCCTCGGACTTCATCATCTAGTATCGATGCTTCCACGGCATCGCCGGCCCGCGCGTTGCCTCTCTGTTCGTTGACTCAAACTTGACGGCCCCGGTGGTGGTGGTTCCAAAATGGAATGTAGGGTCCGATGAGACAAGTGAACCAAGCATTGGCGCATTATGCCAGACGGCGCAAGAACGAGATGATCGCCACGATCCTCATTGCCAGCGCGGGCGCCTCAACATCACAGGCAACAACCCTTCCGTTTGAGTACGGGGCATTTCGGAGCGTCTGCACTTCGGTGGAGATTTCGGCGGATCCGCAGGTGGAACAGGGATTTGCCAGGGCAACCATCAATGAAAACGTCGCACGTGCAATCCAGGAGCGACTTCGCGTGTTGGGTCCTACTTACCCGGTCGTTGCCGGACCGGCCTGCTTGAGAGAGCGCGCGACAGCGCCGCAACAGTTGGGCCTCCTGTTCTATGCTCGCGTGGTTTCCGACCCTGAACATCCGCGCCGACTGATCGTCTCACTGATCATGCACAGCTTCTACAACGATCCAAAGTCGCCAGGTCCCTACCATACCGACATTCCAAAAGCACAACATGAATTCCCAACTGACGTGAGTTTCTGTTCTGCCGAAGTGGACCCTTCGCACTGCCTGACGGATCGCGTCGTCGGCTACTTCGATGTGACGATGCTCAAGATCATTGAACTTGCCCAAGAACTTCTTAGAGGAGGACGGCGGTGACGGCGGTACCTCCATGCGTTGGATCAGCTCAATCGACGCGGCGATGCCGCCGGTCTCGTCGTCCCGGTGCCGCTTTTGCGCCCGCGTAATATGGATTGATGATGCACTGTGCAGCGCGGCCCGATGCCGACATATTGCACTGTGCCAGCGAGGTATAAGCGCATTCGAAGTAATAGTCCCTCCAACCCTGGTAGACTTGCAGGCAGACCGGATAATCCGGGCTATAAGTCTGGGCCAGCGTCGGCTTCGCTGTCAGAAGCGTTGCGATTGTCAAAATCGCCAAAGCCAGAATGCGCATCGGAATCTCCCTCGAGCTTGGCGCTACGCGCGGTGCCTGTCACCGGGCGCGCATTCGCGCGACCCGTTGGCTACGCCGACTTCCGCACGGCGTTGTCGACCAGCGTCTTGCCGAGCGACCAGATCGCGCCGGGGACCTTGTGGCTGGCGGCGATGACGGTGTCGAACGCCGTCTCGATCCAGGTGCAGTCTTCCTGCGTGATAGTCAGCGGCGGCAACAGCTTGATGGTGTGGCTGCCGTGGCCGGAGACCTGCGTCAGGATCTTGTGATCCTTGAACAGCGGCACGGTGATGAGCTGGCAGAACAGGCCCTTGTTGGCGCTCTCCAGCAAATTCCACGACGCCTTCAGCTTCAGCGATTTCGGCGGGCCGAACTCGACGCCGATCATCAGTCCCTTGCCGCGGACTTCCTTCATCAATTCGTAGCCCGGCACCATCCGGGTCAGCGCCAGCCGCAGTTCGGCGCCGCGCTTGGCCGCCTGCTCGACCAGCTTCTCGGCCTCCATCACTTCCAGTGTCGCGATTCCGGCGGCCATTGCCAGATCGTTCTTCGCAAAGGTCGATCCGTGCACCACCGCACGGTCCATCTGATTGAAGATCTTGTCGAAGATGCTCTTGCGGGTCAAAAGCGCGCCGACCGGAACGTGACCGCCCGACAATGCCTTCGCCAGGAGCACCATGTCGGGTTCGACATTCCAGTGCTCGATCGCGAGGAAGCGCCCGGTGCGGCCGATACCGGTCTGGATTTCGTCGGCGATGAACAGGGTGCCGTATTTGCGGCAAAGCGCTGCAGCGCCGGGCAGGAATTCATCGGTGGGCATGTTGACGCCCTTGCCCTGGATCGGCTCGACGATGAAGGCGGCGACCTCGCGCGACGACAGCGCCCGCTCGAGCGCGGCGAGATCGTTGAAGGGGATCGAGGTGCATCCGGGCAGCAGCGGTTCGAATCCGGCGCGGAAGTTCGGATCGTCAGTCAGCGACAGTGCGCCGTAAGACAATCCGTGAAACGCATGCTCACAATAGACGATGCCGGGGCGTCGGGTGGCGCCGCGCGCGAACTTGATCGCGGCCTCGACGGTTTCAGCCCCGGAATTGGCGAAGAACACCTTGTCCAGCCAGGGGACGTATTTGAGCAGCCGTTCGGCCAGCACGCCCGCCAGCGTCGAGACGTCGAGTTGCACGAGATTGGGCAGATCGGCATCGAGAACGCTCTTCAACGCCTTGCGCAGCGCCGGATGGTTGCGGCCAATCGCAAAAACGCCAAATCCGCTCAGTAGATCGAGGTAGCGCGCGCCGTCGCGATCGTACAGGTACTGGCCCTGCCCCTTCTGAAAGCCGACGTCGTAGCCGATGGTCTTGAGAACCCGTACCAGCTGCTCATTGAGGTGGCGGGCATGCATGGAACTGCGCTGCGCCTGCCGGTCCACAAACATCTCGGAAACGTCTAGATTTGAATATAGCATTCGTTACTTACTTCGGTTGATGGGCATTTCGTCAACTGAAAACGCAAAATGCGGCGTTTTGACCCCCGCTCCGATCCACTAAGCACAGGTTTGAACATGTTGCACTGCCCACGAAATATCATGCGCACCGTCGCCTATTGCGGTCTGTTTTTGGCCACCGGACTTGTTCCGGCGCTGGCTGCAGATCCGACCGGTGACTGGCGGGTGTCGGACGGGGTCGCCAACATCCGGGTTGCCGAATGCAATGGCAGCATGTGGGGCGTGGTTGCATGGGAGAAAACGCCTGGAGGCCGCGACAAGAACAATCCCGATGTCTCAAAACAGAACAGGCCGACCCTGGCCATGCCGATCCTGATCGACATGAAGAAGAAAGCCGCCGTCGATGCGTGGGAAGGCCAAGTCTATAACGCCAAGGACGGCCAGTTCTACAGTTCGACGATCAAGCCGGTCGGTGCCGATCAGCTCGAGATTCAAGGCTGCGTGCTCGGCTTTCTCTGCGGCGGCGAAACCTGGACCCGCGTCGCGGGCCCGATTCCCTCGAGCCCCGCCAACAGCATGGCCAAGGGCGCCCCGAAAGCCACGGGAGCCCTGCCCAAAGCCGCGGCAGCCGCCGCTCCGGCTGCGCCGAAGACCACCGGCTCGGCCAAAGCGAATCAGAAGCAGGCGGCCGGGCAGCCCGGCGACATCGGCGATATCTGCCTACTCCCCGATATCGCGCGGTTTGCCCATTAGCGCCGGCTGGAACAGCAGCACCGCGGCGAGCGTGGTGACGAGCGAGAGCGCCAGCAGCTTGCCCATGCTCGCGGTTCCCGGATGACTCGATAGCCACAGGCTTCCGAACGCCGTGGCGGTCGTCAGCGCGCTGAAGAAGATCGCGCGCGTCAGGCTGGTCTGCAGCAGATTCGTCCTGCCCGACCGCCAGGCGGTGACGTAATAGATCTTGAACGCGACGCCGACGCCGAGCAGCAGCGGCAGCGCGACGATATTGGCGAAGTTGAGCGGCAGCCCGATCAGCACGCAGATTTCCAGCGTCACCGCCCCCGCCACCAGCAGCGGAACCAGTGTCAGCAGCACGTCGGTGACCCGCCGCAACGCCAGCCAGAGCAGAACGCTGATCACGACCAGCGCCCAGATGCCGGCGTGAATGAAGGCCTTCACGACGGTGTCGCCGGACTTGAGAATCGATACCGGCCCCCCGATCGCATTCGGCTCGGCTTCCAGAACGGCGCCGGCGAACTTGCGCAGCGTATCGTTGTCGTTGGGATCGCCGCGCGGCAGCGCCTCGACACGCATCAGGCCGTCCTTGGTTTTCCAGGCCGCGACCAGGTTGGCCGGCAGCGTCTTCAGGCTGACCGGCGCCGCCTGCAGCGAGTTCTTGAGCTGGTCGAGCACCACTTTCAGCGGCGTGACGAAAGCGGCCTGGGCCTTGTCCCGCGTCGCCTCGTCCGATTCGGCGAGTTTCGACAGCGCGTCGGCGAGCCGGCGCGAGGCTACCGCCCCCGGGCCCTTGGCGTCGCCGGCGGCCTTGCGCAGGCTCTCCGCCGATCCCTTCAAGGCCTCGACATTCTCCTGGTCGGAGGGCGGGGCGTCGATCGACTCCGGATTGAGCGCGGGCTCGAGCACCTTCGCCCCTTGCGCGATCAGCTTCAGCTTGGCCGGCTGGCCGCCGGGCACAAAACTGTCCAGAGATATCACGCGAAGCACTTCAGGTACTTTCTCAAGTCTCGCTTCGATCTTCTTGGCGTCGGCTTCCGATTTCGTCATCACGTTGATGGCGTTGGCGCCGGTGTTCGGGTCCTTTCTCAGGTCCAGAAAGGTCGCGATCGACTCGACCTGCGAATTGCGCAGGTTGATCGGGTTGAAGTCGAACTTCATGAAGTACAACAGCGGCAGGCCGGCCACCGCGACCAGCAGCGTGCCGGCGATGATCCCGACGCGGTGCTTTTCGAGGAACTCATCGACCGGCGCCAGGAACGCGTAGCCGACCGGCTCGCTTTCGCCGGGCGGATTGAGCAGTTTCAGCAGCGCCGGCAGCACCGTGATGCTGGTCAGGAAAGCCGCCAGCATGCCCACGCCGGCGATCTTGCCGAGCTCGGAAATGCCCTTGTAGTCGGTCGGCAGAAAACACAGGAAGCCGGCCGCCGTTGCCATCGCGGCGAGCGAGAGCGGCACCGCCGAGCGTTCGGCCGCCCTCTCCAGCGCCAGCGCCAGATCGTCGTTCTTGAAACGCTCCGAACGGTAGCGGACGCTGAACTGGATGCCGAAATCTACGCCCAGTCCGACGAACAGCACGGCAAAGGCGATCGAGAGCAGGTTCAGCGAACCGACCATCATCAGGCCCACCGCCGTGGTGATCGAAAGTCCGATGAAGAGGTTGAGGAACACGGCGAAGATGATCTTCGACGAATGCAGCGCCATCCAGAGGATGACCAGCACGACCAGGACGGTGCCGATACCGTTGACGATCGCGCCGTCCTGAACGGTCGAGAACTCCTCGTTGGCGATCGGAACCGGCCCGGTCAATCTGACCCGGGCGTCATATCCGCCGGCCAGGTTGAGTTCGGAGGCCGCCTGCCGGATGGCATCGGTCGCAGCCTTGCCGGGCTCCAGCGCATTGAAATCGAGGATCGGCTTGAATTCGATGAAGGCACGCCGGTCGGAATCGGTCAACGGCTTGTCGCTGACGAGTTCGCGCCAGGAGAAGGTGGCAGCCCCCTTGATCAGCACATTCTCGACCGTCTGGGCGATCAGGTTGAACGGCCGCTCGGTACTATCGAGCTTGAACTGGCCGCGCTTGACGCCGGCAAGGCCGGTCTCCAGCGCGCCGGTCAGGCCGCGAATGCTGGGATCGCCAGCCATGATCTCGATCAGCGGGGCGGCGGACGAGAACTGGCCGGTCAGCCTGCCGACCTCCTCGACGGAGAGGAACAACAGGCCGTTCTTCTCGAAGAATTCCCCCGCCCCGAGTTGCTGGACCGATTCGAAATGCCTGGTGTCGCCGACGAGCTTGTGCGCAAGCGCGGCGGCCGCGGTGCTGGTCAGCTCGGGCGTCGGCGCCTCCACCACGGCCAGGATGGTGCGCTCGCGATCGAAGGCCTCGCCGAATTGATTGTCCCGCTTGCGCCAGTCCAGATCGGGCGAAATCAGGGTGTTGATGTCGGTGTTGATGGCGAAGTTCCGGGCCGTGTAGAAGCCCGCCGCTATCGCCAGGATGAGCGCGACCAGGACAGTTGGGAGGGCGAACCGCGTGCAAGCCTTAACAATCGAGACAACAATACTTGTCAGCACTTCTTTTCTTTCTAGCGTTAACGGCTTGCCGGAAACGCCCGCTGTCTACCGGAGTTCCGCAGGCTGATCTAATGTTGATTTTGTGGACTTTTTCTCAGCAGGCATGACCAAATAGCGCAAAATGTGCCGAAACTGCGCTGCCGGGCTGATATAGTCCGCCTCATCAGGCGGTAAAGTGACGAACAAGTGAGGGGGTCAGGGGGTTCACCCGCTGCGGTTGGAACATTACTGTATCATATTACCGGGTCCCGGCTTAACGCCGTTGGGCCTTTCTTTGCGATCCGCCTTTCGCAGCCGATCGTTTTTTGACACAAAGTCCTGTCTCTCCATGGGCTTGGGGCGGGGCGGACAGATGCGAGAAACTCGGCATGGTGCGGATATTGCAGATATCCAGCGCGGCCGGAGAGTGAAATGAGGTTGGTGCAGCTTGCGTAATGGGCCTCCCATGAAAGTGTATCTTGCGCAACCGCGTGGATTTTGCGCGGGCGTCGTGCGCGCCATCGAGATCGTCGAGCGCGCGCTCGAGAAATACGGCCCGCCGGTCTATGTCCGCCACGAGATCGTTCACAACAAATACGTGGTCGAGAGCCTGAAGAACAAGGGCGCCATCTTCGTCGAAGATCTCTCCGAGGTGCCGCCGCTTTCGGTCACGGTCTTCAGCGCCCACGGCGTCGCCCGGAGCGTGGAGGAGGAAGCCGCGGTGCGCGGCCTGCCCGTCCTCAACGCCACCTGCCCGCTGGTGACCAAGGTCCACAACCAGGGCAAGCGCTACATGTCGAAAGGCCGGGCTCTGGTCCTGATCGGCCATGCCGGCCATCCCGAGGTCGAGGGCACCATGGGCCAGGTCCCCGGCCCCGTGACGCTGGTCCAGAACGTCGACGACGTGGCCGCCCTGACCCTGCCGGCGGACACCCCGGTGGCCTACATCACCCAGACCACGCTCAGCGTGGATGACACAAAAGACATCATTTCCGCCCTCCAGGCCCGATTTACGGATATTCAAGGCCCAGACATCCGGGATATCTGCTATGCGACACAGAACCGCCAATCTGCGGTAAGGGACCTGAGCAAGCTCGTGGACGTTATCTTGGTGGTGGGGGCCACCAATAGTTCCAACTCCAACCGGCTTCGCGAAATCGGCACCGAGGTCGGGGTCGCGAGTTATCTGATCGCCGACGGCAGCGAGTTGAACCCCGAATGGCTGAAGGACGCCAAGGCCGTCGGCATCACCGCCGGCGCCTCGGCTCCGGAAGTGCTGGTCGATGACGTGATCGAGGCGTTGCGGCGTATCGGCCCGGTGAAGGTCTCCGTGCTTCCGGGCCGCGAAGAAAATATCGAATTCCGGCTTCCGGCCGAACTGACTACGGGCTGACCTACTTCGTTTCCAAGTTCCAGAAAGAAAACACGTGATGGCAATACCGTTCTTCAAAGAGATGCGTATCGGCGGCTACATGCTGAAGCAGAAGCTGCTTGGCCGGAAGCGCTATCCGCTGGTCTTGATGCTCGAGCCGTTGTTTCGCTGCAACCTCGAATGCGTCGGCTGCGGCAAGATCGACTATCCCGACGCGATCCTCAACCGCCGCATGTCGGCGCAGGAATGCTGGGATGCCGCCGACGAATGCGGCGCACCGATGGTGGCTATCCCCGGTGGCGAGCCGCTGATCCACAAGGAGATCGGCGAGATCGTCCGCGGCCTGGTCGCACGCAAGAAATTCGTGTCGTTGTGCACCAACGCGCTGCTCCTGGAGAAGAAGCTCGATCTGTTCGAGCCGTCGCCCTACCTGTTCTTCTCGGTGCATCTGGACGGCCTGAAGGACCATCACGACAAGGCGGTTTCGCAGAAGGGCGTGTTCGATCGCGCGGTCTCGGCGATCAAGGCTGCGAAAGCCAGGGGCTTTGCGGTCAACGTCAACGCCACCATCTTCGACGGCCATGCCGCGGAAGACATCGCCAAATTCCTCGACTTCACCACTGAACTCGGCGTCGGCGTCTCGATGTCGCCGGGCTATGCCTATGAGCGTGCGCCCGACCAGGAGCACTTCCTCAACCGCACCAAGACCAAGAAGCTGTTCCGCGACGTGTTCGCGCTCGGCAAGGGCAAGAAGTGGAACTTCATGCATTCCGGCCTGTTCCTGGATTTTCTGGCCGGCAATCAGGATTTCGAATGCACCCCGTGGGGGATGCCGGCGCGCAACATCTTCGGCTGGCAGAAGCCCTGCTACCTGCTCGGCGAAGGCTACACCAAGACCTTCAAGGAATTGATGGAGACGACCGACTGGGAGACCTACGGCACCGGCAAGTACGAGAAGTGCGCCGACTGCATGGCGCATTGCGGCTACGAGCCGACGGCTGCGAACGCGGCGCTGAGCAATCCCCTGAAGGCGCTGTGGGTGTCGCTGCGCGGCGTCAAGACCACGGGTCCGATGGCGCCGGAGATCAGCCTCGAAAAGCAGCGTCCGGCGCAGTACATCTTCTCGGCGGAGGTGCAGAAGCGGCTGTCGGAGATTCGCCGTGACGAAGCCGCAGCCGCGCAATTGAAGGAACAGCAAAAGGCTTCAACCGCCGCCTGACCCCACCGCACACAACATGCAAAACGGGGCGCGATGCCGATCGCACCCCGTTTTCGTTTTCATGGCGTTTTCGAGCGAAGTGGAGTGCTCAGAGATCCGCCGTGACGAAGCCTTCGCTGCCGAGCAAAAAGCCCCGGCAGCCGCGCAGGCTCTTCAGCGCCCGATTGAAATCGATCCCGGTCGAGACCAGCGCGCGCAGCGTCATCGGGTTGCGCGCCACCCCCCGCAGCACCTTGCGCAGATCGATATCGCCGTTCGGCTTGATCGCGGTCATCGCCAGCGCCGGAAGCGCGCGGGTGGCGGGATCGCTGATGACCCGCAGGGCGGCGAAGGGCAGGCCGGCTTCGGCGGCGTAGGCGGCCGCGATGTGGCTCTCCATGTCGACGGCGGCTGCTCCGGTCTCCGAGCGCAGCGCTGCCTTGCAGGCCCGGGCGGCGACCACTTGCTCGACGCCGGCAAGCCCGCCCCTGACCACGCGCCGGCGCTTGAGCGCGACGCCGGCGATCAGTTCTTCGTTGAGCGCCAGACCGGCCAGCCAGCGGGTATCGCCGGCCAGCACCTCGGTCGCCACCACGACGTCGCCCGATTTCAATGTCGGGTCCAGCCCGCCTGCGACGCCGAAGCTGATGACGCCACGGATCGTCGCCGGGTCGAACACGGTCAGCAGGGCCCGCAATTGCTGCGGATCGCTACTGCTGCAGATAACGGTCATGCCGGGCCCGGCCGCTATGCGGGCTTCCTGCACCAATCCAGTCACAATCAGAACCGGCCGCGAATCAATTTGATTGCCCGCGGACACATCGTCCCCCGCCCCCAAATTCACATTCCGACCCCTACCGCCTTGCTGTTGGTGTTCCTCAGATTCCGATACCGCGCCAACGCCCAGAGCGGAAAGAACTTCGGATAACCATGATAACGCAGATAAAACACCCTGGGAAAGCCCGTTGCCGTGTAGCGCTGCTCGTCCCACAGCCCTTTTTCGGTCTGTGTGGCTATTAGGTACTCCACGCCGCGAGCGACCGCCGGATGCCCGACCTCGCCCGCCGCCATCAGACCAAGCAAGGCCCATGCCGTTTGTGAGGCGGTGGTAGGCGCCCCCTCGAACCCCCTGTAATCGAGTCGGTAGCTGACGGCATCCTCGCCCCAGCCGCCGTCCTCGTTCTGGATCGACAGCAGCCAGTCCACGGCCTTGCGGATGGTGGGGTCCTGGTGGTCGACGCCGGCGGCATTGAGCGCACACAGCACCGACCAAGTGCCGTAAATGTAGTTCAGTCCCCAGCGGCCGTACCACGACCCCTCCGCGAGCTGGGTCCGCCGGAGGTAATCGACCCCAGCGGCGACGGCCTTGCTGGTCTCCATGGTCTCGCCGAGCTGCGCCAGCATCGAGACGCAACGCGCGGTGACGTCCTCGGTCGGCGGATCGAGCAGCGCGCCATGATCGGAGAACGGAATGTTGTTGAGGTAGTATTCGAGATTATCGACATCGAAGGCGGCCCAGCCACCATCGGTGCTTTGCATGCCCTCGATCCACTCGCGGCCGCGGGCAATCGCGACATCGTATTCCGGGTCGTGGCTGGCGCGACGGGCGCGATCCATCGCCATCACCACGACAGCAGTGTCGTCGAGGTCAGGGTAATGGGCATTGTTGTACTGGAACGCCCAGCCGCCGGGGCGAACCTCCGGCCGCTTCACCGCCCAGTCGCCCTTGAGATCCAGCACCTGCTTCGGCTTCAGCCAGTCCAGCCCCTGTTTGGCCGGGGACAACGCCGCTTCGCTGCCGGCTTCGATCAGCGCATGACAGGTCAGCGCGGTGTCCCACACCGGCGAGACGCAAGGCTGGCAATAGGCCTCGTGCTCGCCGATCACCAGAAGCTTGTCGATGCCTCGCCGTGTGATGGCGCGCGGCGGATAATCCGCCGGCTTGCCGAGCACTTCGTACATCATCACGGTGTTGGCCATCGGCGGATAGATCGCGCCAAGTCCGTCTTCGCCGTTCAGCCGTTCCTCGACGAAGGCAACCGCAGCATCGATCGCGCGGGCGCGCAATTTCTTCGGAAACAGCGGCTCGATCGTCCGCAATATCGCATCGAGCCCGCGGAACAGATAGAACCAGCCCGCGCTTTGGTGCGGCGCCTTGGCCGTCATTCCGATCGAATGCGGTTTCTGCAGGAACAGTTCATCGATCCCGACCCCGCTGACATTCTTGGCGCGCGGCTTCAGCGCCGCCAGCACCATCAACGGCACGATCGTGGTGCGCGCCCAGTAGGAAATCTTGTTGAGATGAAATGGCGACCACATCGGCAGCAGCATGATCTCGACCGGCAACACCGGCACGCTCCGCCATGTCAGCACGCCGAACATCGACAGCATGAAGCGTGTGAAGACATTGCTGTGGATGGCGCCGCCTCGCGACCGGATCGCCTCGCGCGCCCGCCCCATGTGCGGGGCGTCAATGGAATCGCCGATCATCTTCAGCGCGAAATAGGCCTTCACGCTGGCGCTCATGTCGAAATCGCCGTCGTGCACCAGCGCCCAGCCGCCATGGGCGCCCTGCACCCGGCGCAGGTAATTGGCGATCTTGGCTTCGAGCGCGGCGTCGCGGGGTTCGCCGAGATAATGGCGAAGCAGCACATACTCCGCCGGGATGGTGCAATCGGCCTCCAGCTCGAACACCCAGTGTCCGTCCGGCTGCCGGTAGCCGAGCAGGCCGCGCGTCGCCGACGCGATGCTCCCCTCCAGGGCGCCGCTTTCAATTCCAACTGATTTGCTGCCGGAATGCATCTTGCTCGACATCCCCAATATTGGCCCTGCCCCGGTCGCGCCGGGAACCGCAGGGCTGCCGTCCCGGATCAGGCCTGACGCATGGCGAGGACGAGATCGGCCGCGCGGTTACCCGACCGTACCGATCCCTCGATGGTCGCCGGTAACCCCGTATCAGTCCAGTCGCCGGCAAGAAACAGGTTTTTCCAGTTCGTGACCGCGCCCGGCCGCAGGGCGTTCTGCTCGGGCGTCGCCTCGAAGGTCGCGCGGCGCTCGCGCACGATCTGCCACGGCGGCAGATCGCCCTGCACGCCCGCGGCCTTGCAGATGTCATCCCAGATCGCCTGCGCGAGCTCCTCGCGCGGCATATCGACCAGCCGGTCGCCATTGCTGATGGTGACCGACAGCCGCTGCGGAAACGCGAACAGCCATTCGACCAGTCCGCCGACAACGCCGAGAATGGCCGGCTGTCCCTTGGGCGGATCGAAGCGGAAATGCGCATTCACGATGGCGCGGAATTTGTTCGGTGTCTTCAGCCCCGGTAGCAACGCCGCGGCGGGGCGCGGCGGCACCGCCATCACCACCGCATCGCCGGGTCCGATCGTGACCGTATCACCGCCGAACCTGAGTTCGCCGACGCCACCTGCCGCCATCGCGAATTCGCGCAGCTCGTGCCCGAACTGAATGCTGGCGCCCTTGTCCTGCAACAGCTTGATGGCGGGTTCGACCAGCACCGCGCTGAGGCCATCGCGCGCGATCAGCGGCCGGCAGGCCTGTCCTCCCGCCAGCAAGGTTTCCCGCACCACCGCGCCGGCGAGCCCCGCGGAGCCCTCCGGCGGGTCGACATTCAAGGCCGCCAGCAGCAGCGGCTGCACCAGCCGCTGGTACAGCGTCCCGTCGCAGGGGATCGCATCGCCGACCAGTTTGCTCTCGGCCGCCCAGATCAGCGGCATCAGCGCCAGATAATCGCGCAGGCGCGTGTCGGGGACGCGGCGCGCCTCGTCGAACACCCACAGCGGCAACCGGCTTTCGCCGAGATCGAGCTGCCAGCGCTGGCCGGTGGTGAGATCGACGAACGGAAACTGCGCGCGTTTCGGTCCGACCAGTCCGGCCTCGGTGCCGATCGACCTTGCGTAAGCGACCGCGGCACGGTTGCCCGAGAGCAACAGATGATTGCCGTTATCGATGGTCAGGTTGGTCGCCGCGTCGAAATAGGACCGGCAGCGGCCGCCGGCCTGCTGCGTGGCTTCGTGGACATGCACCTTGAAATTCGCGTTCGCCAGCCGAACGGCTGCCGAGAGGCCCGAAATTCCGGCGCCGATGATATGGACGGTGTTTTGCATCAGATGAACGCGTAGCGAAGGATGATGAAGAGGCGGGCGAGCTTGTTGAGGCGAACCGGCGCGCGCGGCGCGGCGAAGCCCCTGGCGACCAGCAATTCGAGGATCGCACGATAATATTTCGACATGATCCGCGGCGCCCGCACCGCCCGGCGCGGATTGCGGCGCATGATCTCGTCGGCTTTCTCGAAATGCGCGCGCGCCCGCGCCACCAGCGGCATGCAGACTTTCGGCAGCGCCGGTTCCGATATCACCTTGTGCGGATCGGTGGAGGTGATGCCGGCATGCAGCAAACCCTCGAGCGGCAGATACAGCCGGCCGATGCCGGCGTCCTCGTCGATATCGCGCAGGATGTTAGTCAATTGCAGCGCGCGGCCGAGATGATGCGCGAGCAGGATGCCGTCGTCCTCGGCGAGACCGAACACCCGCACCGACAGCCGTCCGACCGCGCTGGCGACGCGGTCGCAATACAGGTCGAGCGTGGCAAGATCCGGCGCCCGGATATCCTGCGGCACGTCCATCTCCATGCCGTCGACGATGGCCAGAAAATCCTCGCGCTTGAGGTCGAAGCGCCGCACCGACGCGACGTAGTCGCGCAGCCGCGCCGGCGGATGGCCCTGATACAGCGCGTCGATATCGTCACGCCATTGTTGAAGCGCGGCCAGCCGTTCGGGCCGCGGACCGTCGGAATCCGCGATATCGTCGACCTGCCGGCAAAAGCTGTAAATCTGGAACATCGCCTCGCGCTGCTCGTGCGGCAGAATCCGCATCGCCGCGTAAAACGAGCTGCCGGAGGCTGATGCCCCGTAGTCTGCGTTGCCTGCCGCCGTCTCGAGCGTCATGCGCCGGCCGCCGGTTTGGAGACGGGCCGCCGTCCGGTCGCGCGGCGGCCCAGCTCGCTGGCGATCCCGCCGAGACTATGGCCGAGCAGTTCGAGCGGGTTGAGATGCACCCGCTCGCTGAGCGGATCGCGCACCTTCAGCATCTGCACGATCCTGTCGGCAAAGGCCTGGATCACCGAGATCTCGCAGCCGAGCCTGATATCCCTGACTCCGGCGCTGAGCGACTTGCTCTCGTCGAGCAGCGCCTCGGTCCGCACCGCGAGCGCATGCAGGCATTGCAGCAGCGGGGCCGACGACCGCTCTGCGCCGAGCTCCTCGACCGAGGCGCCACTGGCTGCGAGCGCATCGCGCGGCAGATAGACGCGATTGAGCTGGCGAAAATCCTTGCCGCAATCCTGCAGATGATTGTTGATTTGCAGGCCGGCGCAGAGCGCGTCCGAAGCGGCCCAGGTCGAGGTGCTCTCGCCGTGAACGTCGAGCATGAAGCGGCCGACCGGCATCGCCGAGTAACGGCAATAGTGGATCACTTCGTCCCAGTTCTCATAACGCAGCTTGGTCACATCCATCCGGAACGCGATCAGCACGTCGAGCGCGTGACGCGGCGGCATCGAACGTTCGGCGAGCGCGCGCCGCAGATTGACGGCCTCGGGCTGGGTGTCGCCGTTGCCGAGCAGTTCGGCCTCCAGCAGATCGAGAAGCCTGAGCTTCTCGCCGTCCTCGAGCGTTGCATGATCGGCGATGTCGTCGGCGGTCCGGACGAAATTGTAGTACGCAAGGATCAGCGCCCGGTGACGCGGGTGTATGATCCACGACGCCACCGGAAAGTTCTCATCGCGGTGGGTCTTGCCGGATCGCAGTTCGCTCGCGCTGGTCATCAAGAACTGGCTACATTCATCTGGGCATGGTGACGACGCACGCGCCGGCTGGCCCGGCTCATGCGCAGTGATCGCGAACCCCATATAGGGGAATACGACGCTAAAACCAATGCTATCTGCGATTTCTCGCAGATTCCTGACGCTTCGGAATGAGGCCCGTCAACCGCCCGCGGCGGCGATTGCCACAGTCGAGCGCCGCTTCATTGGCCGTGGTTTTTCAGCACCTGATTACACGCCGCGGTCAGCTTGGGACGGTTTTGCTGAAGACACGCCAGAATGGTGAAATCGCCCTGGTCGATCACCGGACGGCAGTAGCGCTGCACGTCACGCGAACAGGCCGCCTGCTCTTCCGCCGTGCCGCTGCGCTGCTGCTGCTGCTGGGCAATGGCGCCGGTGGAAACCGATGCCGACAAGAGCGTGAGTGCAAAGAAAAATTTACGCATCATCTTCCTTCATTCTGGCAATAGGAGATTGCGATCCCAGTGGCGCACGGCTTTTCGGGATGCGGATTGCAAGCGCAGCGAGCTGCAGCATCGAACCCGCAGAAGCACTGGTAAATGCGGCCAAATTTGCGGCGCCCCGATTCCTGACACGGTTCCCGGCAAGGAAACCGGCCACACATCTAACCATTTGATATCTAAGGATTATTTATCGACTCGCATTTTTCGCTATTGACTGTTGCAGGAGAGTGCGGCGGATAGCTACATGTTTCGTTGCGAATCCTGGCGATATCTGCAGGTTTTTGATTTCGCCGAACGCAAAAATGCGGTTCGCAGTGTTATCAGGTTTGTGTATTTTGCCGGCGCCGACCCGATGATGGCGGCCGGCCACTTGCTGCGGGCAGGTCCGTCATTTGAACCTAACACACTGCGGTGACACTAAATCTTCGATGCGGCGAGACGGCTCTTGTATGAGAACGTCAATTTGAATGGGAAAACTTGATATGAAGCTGTTTGGTTCCAGGTTATTCGGGCAGGCGCTCAAGGCCGCCGGTGTCGGCGCCGCGCTGATGCTGTCGGTGTCGGTAAGCCATGCCCAGTCGGGGCCATTTACCGGGTTTAGCGGATCGTGGTCCGGCAACGGCACCGTCGCGCTTTCCGACGGAACGACCGAGCGCATCCGATGCAAGGCCAGCTACAATGTCAACGGCACCGGACTGGGTCTGAAGCAGACTCTCCGTTGCGCCAGCGATAGCTACAAATTCGACCTGAGCACCGACGTGACGAGCCAGGGTGACCGCATTTCCGGCAACTGGAGCGAAGCCAGCCGGAATATTTTCGGCAATCTGCAGGGCACGGCGGGCGGTGGCGAGATCGAGGTGTTCGTCGAGGCTTCGGGATTTGCCGCCACCGTGACATTGCGAACTCGCGGCAACAGGCAGACGGTGCAGATCAGTTCCAAGGGCGAGATCAGGGGCGTCAACATCACGATGGCAAAGGGCGGCTGACGCCGCCTCTCCTTCCGTTCACTCCGCCGGCGTCGAGCGACCCAGAGCCCGGTTCTGATTCAATCAGAACCGGGCTCTTGTCTTTTGCTCCGACGCGGTTTCTTCACGCGAACCGGTGCCCACCCCGCATCAAGTGCGGGGCCGGCTTTCGCTCGAAAACGTTAAGAAGTGCGGCGAAGCCGCTGCGACATGTTGATCAGCCACATCGCCGTCGGCCGCAGGATGAAGAGATCCGCGACCAGGGCCGCGACCATCGCGAAAGCGCTGAGCCAGCCGAACAGGCGCAGCGACGGCAGATCGGAAAACACCGTCACCACCAGTCCGCAGGCCAGCACCACCGTGGTCAGGATCAGCGCAGGACCGACCAGCACGGTCGCGCGCTCGACCGCGAACGCCGGGTCGACATCCGGCGTGGTCTCGAGCCGCAGCCGGTTGAGGAAGTGAATCGTGGCGCTGAGGCCGAGGCCGAACGACACCGTCAGCGCCACCACGCTGGCGAATTGCAGCCCCTCCCCCAGAGCCCACAGCACCGTGCCGGACAGCACCACCGGAAAAATGCCGGGCAGGATGCAGGCGAACATCACGACCCACGACCGGAACGCAAGGCCGATGAAGACGGCAACCAGCACGAATTCGATGGTCAGCCCACGGTTGAGCTTGTCGATCATGTTGGCGCTGTTGCGCGCGGCGATCGCGGACAGGCCGGTGACGGCGACCTCGTAGCCCGGATGCTTCTTGCGCACGGCATCCAAGGCGCCGTCGAGCTTCTCGACCACCGGCAGGATCGCACTGGAATCGAGGTCCGGCACCCTGCCCGAGACCACCACCGCATCCTGATCGGCCGAGATGAAGCGGCGAACCAGGTGCTCGGGAATCACGCTGACATATTCCTTCAGCGTCGCGACGTCGGAACTGCCGGCCTTCTCGGCGAGCCAGCGGCGCAGCGTTTCCAGCGACCAGACGTTGCCGACACCGGCCTGGGTTTCCACCATCGAATGAACGTCCGCGATGGTCTGCAGGGTCTCTGGCGCATACAGCGACGCGCCCTTGGGGAATTCGATCAGGACGTCGATCGGATTGGCGCCGGTCAGCTTGGCGTCGAGGCGTCCGCTGGCCGCCACCGCCTGCTGCTTGTCCGGCACCTGATCGGCGAGCCGGTAGCGCGGCTCGAGGTTGGCATAGATCACGGCCAGACCGCCGACGAAGATCACCGCGATCAGACTGAACAGCCCGGGCCGGCCGACCATGCGCACCGCGATCCAGTAGCAGAAGGCGCGCAGCGCGTTGACGCCGGCGTCGGCCGACTGGAACTTGGCGGCAAACACCTGCTCGTTGCGGACCAGCAGCACCCCGAACACCGGCACCAGCGACAGCACCGCGAGCAGCGCGATGATCGTCGCCGCAAGGCCGGCTTCGCCGAAGGTGCGGATCAAATCCGAATCCGAGAACTGCAACGCCAGGAACGAGATTCCGGCGGTCGCGTGCGTCAGCACACAGGCCGGTCCGACCACCAGAACGGCGTTGCGGAAAGCGGAGAACCGGTCTTCACCGGCCAGCAGCCGGTCACGCGCGGCGAATGTCAGCTGCATCGAATCGGAGAAACTGATCACCATGATGAGCGGGGTCATCACGTTGAGGAACATATTGAGGCTGAAACCGGCCCAGCCGAGGATGCCGAGCGACAACAGAATGGCGAGCAGCGGCGGGAACGCCGCGACGATCATGAACGATACCTTGCGGAAGAACAGGATCGCGATCAGGCAGCCCGCCAGGATGCCGGCGACGTTGTAGATCAGGCCGTCGCGCTCGACCGCGTTGCGGATCTCGAGCTGCATGACCGGAACGCCCGACAACTCCTTGCTGAGCCCGGTATCCGCGAGATCCTCGGCCATGACCTTGCGGATTTCGCCGACCGTGGTCTTCAGCTTGTTGTTGCCGACGATCGAAGGTTCCAGCGAGAGTACGATCAGCGCCAGCGTGCCGTCTTCCGACAACAGCTTGCCGCGGATGATCTCGTTGGTTTTGACGGTTTCGATGAACTTGTCGTAATCGGCGCCCTGCGGCAGATCGGACGGGAACAGCGCCGCGGGCAGCTTGCCCGGCGCCGGCGCCTGGCGCGCCGAGAACAGCGAGATCAGGCCGCGGGTGCCGTCGACGAGTTGCAGGTCCGTGACCAGATCGCGGATCTTTTCCAGGTTGTCGCGTTTGAGCAGGGTCTTGCCCTCGACCACGACCAGCACGTCGAATTCGGTCGAGGGGAAGCGCTTGGTGACTTCCTCGTATTGCCGGTATTCCTTGGTGTTGGAACGGAACAGCTGGCTGAGCGAATCGTCGATCTTGATGCGCTCGATGCCGAACACTGCGCCGATCACCATCGCGAACAGAATGATGCAGGACAGCACGGGCGTGCGGATGGCAATCAGGCCGAGACGCTCCAGCCCGAAGGCGATGCTCATCGGCCGCTGCTCCGATTTCTTCGCATTCGGGTCGACAGTGTTTCTTTCGAGCATGCCCTGTCCAGTTCTCACATCGGCTCAATCTGTCTAGAGCCCGGTTCTGATTGAATCAGAACCGGGCTCTGGTCTTTTATTTTGACGCATTTTCTTTACGCGAACCGGTGCCCACTTCGCTCGAAAACGCTATAGCGGAAATTCGTGGGGTGCGAATGAGACTGGATCGGCCACGTCCGATCGACGCTAGCCCTTGAAAACATGCGATAAATTAGCCGCGCGAGGTGTAGCAGTTCTTGCCCGCATCTCGCAAGCTCACACAAAAAACGCCGAATCGGCGCGGATGCGGAAGATAATGTCTCTCAAGGCTTGGATTCGCCATGTCGGATCAATCGGTCGCGATGCGCTGAGGTATCGGGCCGCCGCTCTCGTCCTTCAACGCGACGCCGGTTACTCCCCGCGCCAGGCCCTCGCGGACCAGCCACGCAATCCTGAACGCGGCCTCGTCGTAACCAAGCCCGGCGCCGTGGATGTTGGAAACGCAGTTGCGCTCGGCATCGGTAATGCCAGGTCGCGGCGCGAAGGTCAGATAGGCCCCGAGACTGTCGGGCGCGGACAGGCCCGGCCGCTCGCCGATCAGCACGACCACCATGCGCGCCCCGAGCATGGCGCCGATTTGATCGCCCAGGGCAACCCGCGCGCCGGAGGCGACGACGGCATGGCCGATCTCGATCCGCTCCCCGGCCAGCCGCGGCATGAGGTTGCGGACCAGCGCGACCGCGTGCGCATTGACGGCCGCCGGCGACAGGCCATCGCCGACCACGATGGCAAGCCGGCACGGCCCGGCATTGCGGCTTGCCAGCAGTTGCCTTGAGGCCTGGTCGAGCTTTCGCCCGAGGTCCGGACGGCGGAGATAATCCGTGCGCTCGCGCGCACAGCTGGATACGGCGAGGGCCTCGAGGCCGAGGCCTTCGAGGCCCGAGATCAGGGCGGGCCCTTCAAAGGCGCCATGAACGGCGTCGCGGGCACGAGCGTGAGCAAGCGTGAACTCGAGCAAAGCCCGGGTGGGCAGGCTGGCGCCGGCCCGGCCAAGCCCGACCCGCGCGGGAGTAAGGTCCCGCAGACGCTGCAGCGAGCGGGACGGCAGCGGCGTTGTCATCTCCGGTTACTCGGCAGGGACCGACGCTTCGCGCAGCCGGATCGAATAATTCGACGCGTTCTGTTGACCGACTGACGCCGCGCGCGCGAACTTGATCAGGTGATGGGCGATCATCGCCGAACCAATCAGGCCCTCGAAATCGCCGCGCCGGAGCCGGCCCAGCGCAAATTTCCAGAACACCTTCCTGTAGTCGCCGAGCACACCGACTTTCCAGAACAGATTGCGCAGCATGATCAGGCCGCGCCTGATATTGGCCCAGCTCCTCATCTCCGGGCTGACCGGTACCTTCAGCCGGTTGGCATAGGTGTAATCGCATTGATGCTGGTAGCGCGCGAACAGCTTCTCTGGCTCATAGGCCACTTCCATGCACCGGCGCCACGAACCGACTACCTGCTCGTAAGGCAACAGGAATTCGACATTGGAGTCGCGACTGTCATCGTCGATCAGCCGGTTTTCGCGCTCCAGCCGATCCCACAGCGGCGTCTTCGGCAGCGCCTGCAACAGATTGATGGTCAGCAGCGGAATCCGGGATTCCTCGACGAAGGCGAGCAGCGCATCGGGGGTCTCGGGCTTGTCGGTATCGAGACCCATGATGATGCCGGAGACAACCTCGATGCCATAGGAGTTGATGGTACGGATGCCCTCCAGGATCGGGACCATCATGTTGTGGTCCTTGTGCATCGCCTTCAGCGCGTCGGGATCGGGCGTCTCGATGCCGCAAAACACGGTGACGAAGAAAGCCTCGCGCATCAGCCCGAGGATCTCCGGCCGCTTGGCGATGTTGAGCGTCGCCTCGCAGGCGAGCCGCGTGATGTAGCCGGTTTTCTTCTGCCACTCGACCAGATGCGGCAGCAGATCCAGCGCCGCCTTGCGGTTGCCAATGAAATTGTCATCGACGAAATACACCGTGTCGGTCATTCCGCATTCGCGCAACTTGTCGAGCTCGGCGATGATCTGCTGCGGCGTCTTGAGGCGCGGATTGCGGCCATAGAGACCCGGGATGTCGCAGAATTCGCACTGATACGGACAGCCGCTCGAATACTGGATGCTGCCCAGGAAATATTTCCGGGTCTCGGCAAGCTCATAGGCCGGTATCGGAAACTCGCTCATGTCGATGCGATCGGCGGTTTTCAGGACGACCTGCTGTTCGGGGCGCGACGGATCGCGCGCCAGCCGCGCCAGCAGCTCGTTGGTCGCATCGCCCAATTCGCCGACATGGAGATAATCGAAAGACGGATAGTAATCCGGGCAGGCGCTTACCGACGGTCCGCCGATGGCAACGGGAAGATCGAACGCGTGGGCCCGGCGGCAGATGTCGTTCATCTGCTGGCGCTGGATATGCATGCCGCTGACAAACACCGCCTCCGCCCATTCGAAGTCTTCCCGGGTGGCCGGGCGGATGTTCTCGTCGATGAAGCGGACCGGCCAATGCTCCGGAAGGTAGGCTGCGATCAGGAGCAGCCCCTGCGGCGGCATGAAGGCGCTGACGCCGTCGGTCAGCGGATAGGCGTGTTCGAACGTGCCGAAAGAAGACGTGTAGCGCGGAAAGACGCACAGGATGCGCCGAACCGTCTCGATGCCCACAGCTCTCATCAAACTTCCTCTGGGAACGCTCGTAAAACCTGCCCGGCCGCCAAGTTTAACCACGCGAACAGAGGCTGGGCTACAAATTCTTCAAGATTGTGGCAGCCATTTCAAGCTGTTGATGGCCTGATGGTCGCCGGGGAACCCGGCGGCGGCGCTTCCGGCGCTCAGACCAGCAAGCGCGACGCAAAATCGGGCAGCGACCCCGTGTTGTCGGCCAGCCGAAAGCCGGCATCGGCAAGGCCTGCGCGGAACAGCCAGTCGTCGAATTCCGGCGCCCGCTTCAGGCCGAACAGGTCGCGGATATAGAGCGCGTCATGGAACGAGGTGGACTGGTAGTTCAGCATGACGTCGTCGGCCCCGGGCACCCCCATGATGAAGGTGACGCCGGCGGCGGCGAGCAGGGTCAGGAGATTGTCCATATCGTCCTGATCGGCCTCGGCGTGGTTGGTGTAACAGACGTCGACGCCGAGCGGCAGGCCGAGCAGCTTGCCGCAGAAATGGTCCTCCAGCCCGGCGCGGATGATCTCCTTGCCGTCATAGAGATATTCCGGGCCGATGAAGCCGACCACGCTGTTCACCAGTAGCGGATCGAAAGCGCGGGCCACCGCGTAGGCGCGCGCCTCGCAGGTCTGCTGGTCGACGCCGCGATGGGCGTTGGCCGACAGCGCCGAGCCCTGCCCGGTTTCGAAATACATCACATTGCTGCCGACGGTTCCGCGCCGCAGCGACAGTCCCGCCTGGTGGGCCTCCCTCAAGAGCGCGAGATCGATGCCAAAACTCCGGTTCGCCGCCTCTGTGCCCGCGATCGACTGGAACACCAGATCGACAGGCAAGCCCTGCTCCATCAATCCGAGCGTTGTCGTTACGTGGGTCAGAACGCAGCCCTGCGTGGGTATCTGCAGCCGGGCGATGATATCGTCGAGCAACCGCAGCAGCCCGCCGATCACGGCGGGATCGTCGCTGGCCGGGTTGATGCCGATACAGGCATCGCCGGATCCGAGCAGGAGGCCGTCGAGGATCGAGGCGGTGATGCCCTTGGCATCGTCGAAGGGATGATTGGGCTGCAGCCGCACGCTCATCCGTCCGCGCAGCCCGATGGTGTTGCGAAAGGCCGACGTCACCGCGCATTTCTTCGCCACCAGGATCAGGTCCTGGTTGCGCATCAGTTTCGAAACCGCCGCGGCCATCTCCGGCGTGACACCGCGCGACAATTTCCCGAGAACGTCGGGGGTGGCCGCGTCGGAAAGCAGCCAATCGCGGAACGCGCCGACCGTCAGCGACGAGATCGCCGCAAAGGCCGCATCATCGTGGGTATCGACGATCAGGCGGGTGACTTCATCGTCCTCGTAGGGAACGACGGCCTCCTGCAGGAATTGCCTGAGGGGAACGTCTGCCAGCGCGATCCGCGCTGCGATCATCTGCTCGGCGCTGTCGGCGGCCAATCCCGCCAGGCGATCGCCGGAGCGCGGCGGCGTGGCCTTGGCCAGGAGATCGCGCAAGTCTTCGAACACATAGCTGGTGGCATCGATGGCGTGGCGATAGACCATGGCGGCTCCCGGCCATCACCGCTGAATGCGCGGGCGGCCCAGTACCAGACTATCACCTGAAGGGATTCTAAGCAGCCCGGACGGTGGCGAGGAATTTGACCACCTCGGCCTTGAGGCGCTTGTTTTCGTCGGAAAGCAATTGCGCCGATGCCAGCACCTGCGCCGATGCCGAACCGGTATCGCCGGCGCCGCGGTTGACGTCGGCAATGGAGGTTGCGACCTGGGTGGAGCCGATCGCCGCCTGCTGCACGTTGCGGGCGATCTCCTGGGTCGCGGCGCCCTGCTCCTCGATCGCGGCAGCGATCGCCGCGGCGATTTCGGAAACCCGGCCGATGGTGCCGCTGATCTCCTTGATGGCGACCACCGAATCCTGCGTCGCCGCCTGCATCCCGGCAATCTGGGTAGAGATCTCGCTGGTGGCCTTGGCGGTCTGCGAAGCGAGCGCCTTGACCTCCTGCGCCACCACCGCAAAGCCGCGACCGGCCTCGCCCGCGCGGGCGGCCTCGATGGTCGCGTTGAGCGCCAGGAGGTTGGTCTGCTCGGCGATCGTGGTGATCAACTGGGTGACGTCGCCGATACGGCTCGCAGCAAGCGACAATTCGGCGATCCGCGCGTCGGTCCTTTGCGCCTGCTCGACCGCCTCGTTGGCGATCCGGTTGGAATCCGTCACCTGGCGTCCGATTTCGTTGACGGAGCTGGCCATTTCCTCGGTCGCCGACGCCACCGACTGCACGTTGGTCGAGGTCTCTTCCGAAGCCGCGGCGACCACGGTCGAGAGCTCCTGGGTTGCGGTGCTGCTCTTGGTCAGGATGACGGCGGAATTTTCCAGTTCGCTCGACGCCGAGCCAACGTTCTCAATGATATTGCCGACCGCGGTCTCGAAACGATCGGCCAGGTTATGCAGCTCGGCGCGGCGGGCCGCCGCCAGTTCGCGGGTTTTTTCTTCGCGCTCGGCGGTCTCGCGTTCGGCCTTGGCGATGGCCTGCACCTTGAATTCCTCGACCGCGCGGGCCATCTGCCCGACTTCGTCGCTGCGGTCCAGCCCCGGCAACTGGACTTCGAAATTGCCGACCGCGAGTTCGCGCATCGCCTTCGACATCGCGACCACCGGGCGGGAAATGTTCCGGCCGATGAAGAACGAAACGACGATGCCGGCGAACGCCACGACCAGAAGCACGGCCATCAGCGTCAACTGCTGCTGCTCGAGCCGCATCCCGGCGCGGGCAATTTCGCGATCCTTGCTGTCGCTGCTGCGCGTGATCAGATCGTCGGTCAATTTCTCGATCTCGGCGAAATTCCGCTCCGCGCCCTTGATGAACAACAGCGCCGATCCGGCATCGCCGTCGGCCATCTCGATGGCGTTCCTGGATTGCTTGAGATAGCCAGCGACGGCCGCTTTCAGTTTTTCCAGGCCATCCGATTTGACGCCGCCCTGGGTGCTTTCGACCGCCTTCAATGCCTCCGAGATCTTAGCGGCGGCACTGGAGGCTTCCTTGGCGATGGCCGTAACCTTCTTGGTATCGGTTTCATTGGCCGCGGTCGCCGCCAGCCGGTACAGCTTGGCATGCGCCATCCAGGTCGTGGTGGTGAGTTCGTTGGCCAGCTCGGATTGCCGCATCGGCCCCGAGACAAGCGCATCGACCGCGGTCTGGTTCGACCGCAGCGCCTGCAGGGCATAGGCGCCAACGCCGATCAGGACCAGGATCAGGAACGCCGGCGCGAGCTGAACTTTCCAGGACAGCCCGATATTCTTGATCCAGCCGAGCATATCAATCCTTCGATGCGACGATCGCCGGGCGACGCCGGTCGTTGCGTGTCAGAGCTTGTAGATGCCGGCACACACAGCCGTGTTGTCCACCTTCTCGCAGTACATCTGCTTCGGCTCGACCTTCTTGGTCACCGGATTGACGAACTTGTAGTCCTGCCAGAACGAGGGCTGCTTGGCGGCCATTTCGACCCGCTCCTTGACATAGAGCTTGCCGTCGACGTCCTGCGCATCGATCAGGTCCTTGCCGACGAACTTGGCGTTGGAACCGTGGGCCAGCACCTTGCCGTCGAGCTGATAGACGACGACGTACAGATCGCGATCGATGAAGTTGGCGGCCTTGCCGGTGAATTCGGCATAGGCCTTTTCAGCACCCTGCCCTTTGATGAAGGTTACGGCTTTCTTGACCATCGCGACGGCTTCGTCCTTGTTGGCACCATCGGCAGCCGCGGCAGCGCCCACGAAAATGAGCATGGCAGCCACGCCAGAAACGAGCGACTTGGTTGACCAATTGTTCACGTTATCTCTCCGGATCGACTGATTTGGGACGCGGTCAAAGCACCGCACACGGAATGATTGTCACAAAAGAGCGAACCATCCGTTAAAATGCCTATCCGTATAGCAACGGGGGGCGCACCCCCTAAGCGCTACGGCCTGCCGCCGCCCCCGATGACCAGGCCCATTGAAAATTGAAGCCGCCGAGGTGGCCGGTGACGTCGACGACCTCGCCGATGAAATAAAGCCCGGGGACGGATCTGGATTCGAGGGTTTTCGAGGAAAGTCCTGACGTGTCGACACCGCCCAGCGTCACCTCCGCGGTACGGTAGCCCTCGGTGCCCGCAGGCCTGATGTGCCATCGTTGCACCGCCGCGGCGACGTCGGTGAGAAGCTTGTCGGAGAAATCGGCGAGGCGGTCCGGGCCCCCGACCCCGCCGGCAACGACCGATGCGAGCCGCCTGGGAAGAAAGCCTGAAAGCGCGGTGGCCATTTCCTGCTTCGGATGATCGCGGCGCAGCTCTTTCAGCGCGGCCAGCACGTCGATGCCCGGCGCCATGTCGATGACGATGTCCTGGCCCTCACGCCAATAGGAGGAAATCTGCAGGATCGCCGGACCGCTCAACCCGCGATGGGTGAACAGCAACGCCTCGTCGAAACGCGCCTTGCCGCAACTCACGACCGCGTCGACCGAAACCCCCGCGAGATCCTTGAAATGCGCAAGCAGCGCCGCCTCGAACGTCAACGGCACCAGCGCCGGCCGCGGCGTCACGATCGCAAGGCCGAACTGTTCCGCAATCCGGTATCCGAATCCGCTCGATCCCATTTTCGGAATCGAGGGACCGCCAGTTGCCACCACCAGCGACCGGCCGCGGAACTCGCCCTGATCGGTGACGACGGCAAAGCCGTCTTCGCCTTTCGAAACCGCGGAGATCCGCACGCCCAGCCGCAGCTGCGCATGGGCCTTGCGGCACTCCTCCAAGAGCATGTCGATGATCTGCCGCGACGAGCCGTCGCAGAACAATTGGCCGCGGGTCTTCTCGTGCCAGGCGATGCCGTAACTCTCGACCAGCGCGATGAAATCGTGCTGGGTGTAGCCGCTCAGCGCCGAACGGCAAAACCGCGGATTGTCCGACAGGAAATTGGCGGGGCTCGCGTGCAGGTTGGTGAAATTGCAGCGACCGCCGCCGGAAATGCGAATCTTCTCGCCCGGATGCCGCGCCTGCTCGAGCACCAGCACCGAGCGCCCGCGCTGGCCGGCGACGCCGGCGCACATCAGGCCAGCGGCGCCCGCCCCCAATATGATGACGTCATGGACGATCAGGTGCGGATGGCGGGCTTCTGTCATTCCACCAGCAGCACATCGACGGCGACCGCGAGCTTCTGCTTGCGCGATCCCACGATGATGCCATCGACCGGCGAGACGTCGGAAAAATCCCGCCCCATGGCGAGCTCGATGTGGTCGTTTTCGACCAGGATGTCGTTGGTCGGATCGAGGCCGATCCACCCCAAGCCCTCGCCGCACCACAGTGAGACCCAGGCATGGGTCGCATCCGCGCCCTGCAGGCGCGGTTGGCCCGGCGGCGGGATGGTGCGCAGGTAGCCGCTGACATAAGCGGCCGGCAGTCCGAGGCCGCGCAGCCCGGCGATCATCACATGGGCGAAATCCTGACAGACGCCGTGGCGCTTCTCGAACACCTCCTTGAGCGGCGTCGAGATCACGGTGGCTTTCGGATCGTATCTGAACTCGGTGCGGATCCGGTGCATCAGGTCGACCGCGCCGGCCAGGACCCCGCTTCCCGCCGGAAAGCTTCGTGACGCATAGGAAGTGACCGGCTGCTGCACCGGCACCAGCGAACTGGCAAAGACGTAACCAATCGGCGACGCCGGCCCGAGGCTGGTGGACTCGAATGCGAGGTCGCGCACGCTCTCCCAGGCCGGGCTCGGCGCGGCGCGGCCGGGCGCCTGGCGGGAAACCGACACCCGCGACCGCGAGTCGATTCGCAACGTGCGATGCGGGGCTTCGATCAGGATGCTCTCGGTATGGGTCCCGAAAAAATCGCGCCGCACGTTGCGGTCCACCGGCCGCGGCCTGATCTCGACGGAGTGCGAGACCAGCTCCTGCCCGTCACCGCTCCTCGGTTCCAGCCGCAGCGAGCATCGCGCGAAACTGACGGAACTTTCGTAAGAGTAGGTGGTGACGTGACGGATATCGTAGATCACGCGAGGCCCGTCAGCTTTTCGGGCCGGCTCGCGTTGGGCCCGTGCGGGAAATAGTGCAATCCGATGGCGTCGGCCAGCGTCAGCAGATCCTGCTCCAGCGCGAACAGCGTCTTGGTATCGAGGCTCGAGGCCTCCGCCGTCGTCAGCGTCGCCTGCAGGGCGACGGCGAGCCGCTGCGGCCGCTCGATCAATCCTCCCTCTTTCAGGGTCGGCAGGCTCGCAATGTGCTCATTCAGCGCGGCGACCTGAAACGCAACCGAGCGGGGATTGTAGGGATCGAGCACCACGAGATCGCACACCGGCGCCAGCAGAGGACCGACCAGGTAGCGCGAGCGATAGGTGATCTGGCAGTCCACCAGCGTCAGCAGGACGTCGAGGTCCTCGCCGCTGGCTTCGTCGTAAGCGAACTGGCGCGCGAAACGCATGGTGTTGATGGCGCGCTCGGCGCGGCGGCCCATTTCGAGAAAGCGCCAGCCGGCGGCGCGGTTCATGTTTTCCTGCGCGAGACCCGCGAAGCTTGCCAGTTCCTGCAGCGTCAGTTCGGCGGCGCTGACGATGCCGTCGTCGTCTTCAACCTCCTGGGCGAGGCGTTCCACCATCTCGGTGATGACCTGCCAGGCGTCCGGCGACAGCCGCTCGCGCAGCGACGTCGCGGTTCGCTGGGCCGATCGCACCAGCGACAGGGCCGAACCGAATCTTTCTTCGCTCTGCAAGGCTTCGGCCGCGATCTTCGCCGACTGCGACCGCGCGGTCTGCGACGTCGCGCCCCACGTCACGAGCAGCCGCTGAATCCGCTCGACCGAATGAAGAGCGGTCGACGATCCCTTGCCCGGATCGCGCTGCGAGGTTCCGAGCGCGCGTATCAGCCGCAGCGTCGCCTCCGCGCGCTCGAGATAGCGGCCGAGCCAGAACAGATTGTCGGCGGCGCGGCTCGGCACCACGCCGGCAATGCGCCGGATTCGCACCGTATCAACCGCGGGCAGCAGCGTGGACGGCGAAACCGCCTTGTCGGACACCACCCAGACGTCCGCCGCCCGCGCGCCGTCGCCCATCGAGACCGCGCGGGCATCGGGCTGGTCGGCGATCCGGCAGAAGCCGCCGGGCATGATGGTCCAGCCATTGGGCGTTGCGGCCGCGAACACCCGCAGCACGAAGGGTCGCGGCGTCAGGCGGCCGTTATCCCACACCGGCGTCGTCGACAGCCGGACCAGCTCCTGGCCGACATAGTCGATGCCGCGATCGGCGATCGCGCTTTTCAGCCGTTCGCGCTCGGTCGGCGAGAGCTCGTTGGCGAGCACGGGCCCGTTGCCCGGGAAACCGGGAACACCGCGGCCGTAGGCTCCCTCGATCGCCACCTCGTCGAGCCGCGACAACACTTCCTCGCGCGCGGATTTCTGGCCGCACCACCAGGTCGCGATATGCGGCATCTTCAGATCTTCGCCGAAGAAGCGCCGGCTCAGACTCGGCAGGAAGCCCAGCAGCGCCCGCGCCTCCATCACACCCGAGCCCGGCATGTTGGCGACCACGACGCCGTCCTTGCGCAGCACGTCGATCAGGCCGGGCACACCGAGCTGCGAGGAGGCATCGAGCTCCAGCGGATCGAGCGAATTGGAGTCGACCCGGCGCAGCAGCACGTCGAGCCGCTTCAGTCCGGCGACGGTGCGGATATGAACGCGGTTGCCGCTGACGGCGAGATCGTCGCCCTCCACCAGCAGGAATCCGAGATAGCGCGCCAGCGTGGCGTGTTCGAAATAGGTTTCGCTGAATTGGCCGGGCGTCAAAAGACCGATGCGCGGCTCGTCGCGGTCGGCGCTGGCGCGCAGCGAGTCGCGGAAGGCTTCGAAGAACGGCGCCACCCGTTCGACGTTCATCGACTTGTAGAGTGAGGCAAAAGCGCGCGACAGCACCAGCCGGTTTTCCAGCGCGTAGCCGGCGCCGGACGGCGCCTGGGTGCGGTCGCCCAGCACCCACCAGCGCCCGTCGGGGCCGCGGCCGACATCGGCGGCGTACAGACTGAGGTATCGGCCGCCCGGCGGCTTCACGCCGCAGACCGCGCGCAGATATTCGTTGCTGCCGGCAATGGCTGCCGCAGGTATCGCGCCCTCCGCCACCAGGCGGCCCTCGCCGTAGAGATCGCTCAGTACCAGTTCCAGCAATTGCGCGCGTTGCACGATGCCGGCAGTCAGTTGCTGCCAATCGGCGTCGTCGACCAGGAGCGGCAGATGGCTCAACGGCCACAGCCGGTCGGCGGTTTCGCCGGGCGCGCGATAGGTCACGCCGGCTTCCCGCAAGTGCCGGTCGGCGGAGCCGAAACGCCGCTCGATATCGCCCGGCGTCAGCGCGGCGAAGGCATCGAAGAACCGGGTCCAGACCGCGCGTGGCGCCCCGTCCGGCCCGATATACTCATCGGGAATTCCCGGCAGGCGGGCATAGTCGCGCATCCACTGCGCCACGCGCCGATCGGCCGGGCGGGCCTTGCTTCCCTGACTGTTTGCCCGGCTGTTTTCCTGGCCGTCCTGTCCCGCCATCCCAACTCTCCCGCCCCAGGGGCCTATTCAATGCAGGAGCGGCGTCCTCAAGTCGAGTGTCAAAGGAAACTCAATTGTGCGTTCCTCGCGCGGCGGATCGATCTTGCCGGGCGTATGGCCATGGTCCTGAAACCGGGCCAGCCTCCGCGCCTCGGCCTCGTAGGAATTGACCGGCTTGGTCTCGTAATTTCGTCCGCCGGGGTGCGCCACGTGATAGACGCAGCCACCCAGCGACCTGCCGTTCCAGGTATCAATTAAGTCAAATGTCAGCGGAGCGTGAACCGGGATGGTCGGGTGCAGCCCGGATACCGGCTGCCAGGCCTTGAAGCGGACGCCCGCCACCGCCTCGCCGGAGCGGCCAGTTTCGGTCATCGGCAGCCGCCGGCCATTGCAGGTGACGACGTGGCGGCCCTCGACAAAGCCAGATGCCTTGACCTGCAGCCGCTCGACCGACGAATCGACATAGCGCACGGTGCCGCCGGCTGACCACTCTTCGCCGAGAACGTGCCAAGGTTCCAGCGCCTGACGCACTTCCAGCGCGACGCCGCCGTGGTGGACCCGGCCGAACACGGGAAAGCGGAATTCAAGTTGCGCGGCGTACCAGTCCGGCGAAAAGTCGTAGCCGGACTGTTTCAGCTCCGTGAGCACGTCCAGAAAATCTTCCCAGAGAAAATGCGGCAGCATGAAGCGATCATGCAGCGTGGTGCCCCAGCGCACGAACTTGCCCGCCTGCGGTTCGCGCCAGAGCTTTGCGATCAGCGCCCGGATCAGCAATTGCTGGGCCAGCGACATGCGCGGATCGGGCGGCATTTCCAATGCGCGGAATTCGATCAGCCCGAGCCGGCCGGTGGGACCGTCGGGTGAATAGAGCTTGTCGATGCAGATTTCGGCGCGGTGGGTGTTGCCGGTGATATCGACCAGGATGTGCCGGAACAGGCGATCGACCAGCCACAGCGGCGCCGCGGTCCCGGGCTGCGGCACGTGGGCAAGCGCGATCTCCAGTTCATAGAGGCCGTCATGCCGGGCCTCGTCGATGCGCGGCGCCTGGCTGGTCGGGCCGATGAACATGCCCGAGAACAGATAGGACAGCGACGGATGCCGCTGCCAGTACAACACCAGGCTCTTCAGCAAATCGGGACGGCGCAGGAATGGCGAGTCCGCAGGCTTGCTGCCGCCGACCACCACATGATTGCCGCCGCCAGTGCCGGTGTGGCGGCCGTCGACGAGGTACTTGTTGGCCCCGAGCCGGACCTGGGCCGCATCCTCATAGAGGCCGAAGGTGATATCGACGGCTTCGCGCCAGCTCGACGCCGGCTGGATATTGACTTCGATCACGCCGGGATCGGGCGTCACCTTGATCACCTCGATGCGCGGGTCGAACGGCGGCGGATAGCCCTCGACATGGACCTGCATCTGCATTTCTTCGGCGGTGGCCTCCACCGCAGTCACCAGTTCGAGATAATCCTCAAGCTTCTCCACCGGCGGCATGAAGGCGCAAAGAATGCCGTCGCGAATTTCGATCGACATCGCGGTGCGCACACCACCGCCGACGCCCTTGAGCTGCTGCTCGTGCACCTCCTGATGCGGCGCGCTCCCGGCCGATGGGGTGGCGTCATACACCGGCAGCGCCTCGCGCGGCTCCAGTGGATCCTGCTCGACGATGTAGGGATATTCGTCGGCCGGGATATGCGGCAATGATGCGATCGGCAGCCGCAACCCCAGCGGGGAATCGCCCGGGGTCAGGAACAAGTTGCCGCGGCGAAGTTTCCAGCGCTCGCTCTTCCAGCGCGAGGAAGATTTGCTTGCCTCGGCGTTCCAGCGCTGGATCGGCAGCACGAATCCCTTCGGCGTGTTCAGCCCCTGATCGAACACCCGCGCCATGCGCGAGCGCTCTTCCGGATCGGACAGTTTGGAATCGCTGGGCTCGACATTGGGCGGCAAGGCTGCTTCCTTCTGCAGCCAGTGCGAGGGATCCTCGAACGCCGGCAGGATGAATTCGGCATCGACGCCGAGTTTTCTCGCCGTGCCTTCCGCGAAACGCTCGGCGTCCTGGATCCGGGCCCGGTGCGGGCCTTCGATGGTCGCGATCAGATCCGGATTCTTCCAGATCGGCACGCCGTCCTTGCGCCAATAGAGCCCGAACGCCCAGCGCGGCAGGCTTTCGCCGGGATACCATTTGCCCTGACCATAATGTAGCAGCCCGCCCGGCGCGAAACGCGTCCGCAACTTGCGTATGAGATCGTCGGCCAGCCCGCGCTTGGTCGGGCCGACCGCGGCAATATTCCATTCCGGCGATTCCAGGTCTTCGACCGACACGAAGGTCGGCTCGCCGCCCATGGTCAGGCGCACGTCGCCGGCCTTCAGGTCGGCATCGACCTTTTCGCCGAGCGCGTCGAGACGCGCCCATGATTCATCCGAAAACGGCCGGGTAATCCGCGGCGCTTCCCGGATCCGCCTGACGCTCATGTCGAAGCCGAATTCGACATTGGCGAATCCGACCGCGCCCGAGATCGGCGCCGCCGAGCGATAATGCGGCGTGGCGGCAACGGGAATGTGCCCCTCGCCGGTCAGCATGCCCGAGGTGACGTCGAAGCCGATCCACCCCGCACCGGGCAGATAGACCTCGGCCCACGCGTGCAAATCGGTAAAATCGTTCTCGACCTCGCGCGGTCCCTCGACCGGATCGATATCGGGGCGCAACTGAATGAGGTAGCCGGAGACGAAGCGCGCGGCGAGCCCGAGATGTCGCAGCGTTTGAATCAGCAGCCACGCCGAGTCGCGGCACGATCCCGCGCCGGACGCCAACGTCTCTTCCGGGGTCTGGATGCCCGGCTCCATGCGGATGATGTATTTGACTTGGTCGCGCAATTTCGAATTGAGATCGACCAGGAAATTGACCGTGCTCGCCGCCTCGCGCGGAATGCCCGCCAGGTATTTCGCAAACAGCGGACCGGGCTCGATGGTCGCGAGATAAGGCGCCAGCTCGGTCTTGAGATCGGCGGGATAGGCGAATGGAAAACTGTCGGCATAGGGCTCGACGAAGAAATCGAACGGATTGATCACGGTCATCTGCGCCGTGAAATCGACCTCGATCTTCAGCTCGCTGGCCTTCTCCGGGAAGACGAAGCGGGCCAGCCAGTTGCCTTGCGGATCCTGCTGCCAGTTCACGAAATGGTTTGAAGGCGTGACCTTGAGCGAATAGCTCAGGATCGGCGTGCGGGTGTGCGGCGCCGGGCGCAGGCGTATCGTTTGCGGGCCGAGGTCGATCGGTCGATCATATTTGTAGTGCGTGACGTGATGTAGTGCGACGAAGATCGACACAGGCGGGCTACTCCAGCAGCTTTTTTAAGCAGAACACTGGTTCCGGTGTGGATCAAGCATTAACAACGGGCAGCGGGTGCCTATGGGACGTGCGGAAGGCCAACCTTGGCCGTCATTGCGAGGAGCGAAGCGACGAAGCAATCCATCATCCCGCTTGCGGCACTACGGATTGCTTCGCGGAGTTTATCATCGGGCGGCGCTTTGCGCCGACCCGTTGGCTCGCAATGACGGTTGAGACAGCTTGCCTGCAATCACATCGTCGCCCCCAGCACCCATGGCGCAAACTCCGCGCCGCCGAAATCGAAGCTCTCGCTCTTGGTCGGCTGGCCCGAGGCGGTCTTCAGCATCAGGTCGAAGATGCGCTGGCCGCATTGCTGCACTGTCTCCTCGCCGTCGAGAATAGTGCCGCAATTGACGTCCATGTCGTCTTCCATCCGCTTGTACATCGCCGAGTTGGTGGCGAGCTTGATGGAGGGGGCGGGCTTGCAGCCGAACACGCTGCCGCGGCCGGTGGTGAAGCAGACGAGGTTGGCGCCGCCGGCCACCTGCCCGGTGGCCGCGACCGGGTCGTAGCCCGGCGTGTCCATGAAGACGAAACCCTTCTTGGTGACGGCTTCGGCGTAATTCAGAACGTCGACCAGATTGGTGGTGCCGGCCTTCGCCATCGCGCCGAGCGATTTTTCCAGGATCGTGGTGAGCCCGCCGGCCTTGTTGCCGGGGCTCGGATTGGCGTTCATCTCGGCCCCCTCGCGCGCGGTATATTCCTCCCACCAGCGCATCAGCCCGACCAGCTTCTCGCCGACCTCCCGGCTGACCGCGCGGCGCGTGAGCAGATGTTCGGCGCCGTAGGTCTCCGGCGTTTCCGACAGGATCACGGTGCCACCATGCTGCACCAAAAGATCGCTCGCAGCGCCCAGCGCCGGATTGGCGGAGACGCCGGAGTATCCGTCGGAGCCACCGCACTGTAGCGCCACCGTCAACTCGCTCGCGGGTACGGGTTCGCGCTTCACCTTGTTGGCGTCGGTGAGCGCCTCGCGCACGAAGGCGACGCCGGCTTCCACGGTCTTGCGGGTGCCGCCGACTTCCTGGATGTCCATCGCGCGCAAACGGCCGGCGAGTTTCTGCTCCTGCATCAGCCCGCCGATCTGGTTGACCTCGCAGCCCAGCCCCAGCACGATCACGGCGGAAAAATTCGCATGCCGGGCATAGCCGCCGAGCGTGCGCCGCAGCAGCGTCAGCGGCTCGTCCTGCGTCATGCCGCAGCCAGTCTTGTGAGTCAGCGCGACCACACCGTCGACATTGGGAAAATCGGCCAGCGGATTGTCGCCGGTGAACGGATTCTTCTTGAAGACGTCGGCAACCATGCCGGCGACATGCGCGCTGCAATTCACCGAGGTGAGAATGCCGATGTAGTTGCGGGTCGCCACCCGCCCGTCGGGACGGCGGATACCCTCGAAGGTCGCGGGCAGATCGAAGTTCGGCACAGGCTTCACGTCGACGCCGAAGGCATAGTCCTTGGAGAAATCGCCCATGCCGCAATTCTGGGTGTGAACGTGCTGGCCCGGCGCGATCGGCGCGGTGGCAAAGCCGATGATCTGGCCGTAGCGGCGGATCGGCTCGCCCACTGCGATTCCGCGGATCGCCACCTTGTGGCCGGCCGGAATCCGATCGAGCGTGGTGACGCCGTCGGCCACCACCATGCCGGGCGGCAGGCTCGCGCGCGCGATCAGCACGCCATCATCGGGATGCAGGCGGATGACGGGAGCCGGGGCCATGGGGTGTTCTCCTTAATGAGGGGCGAATAGCGAATGGCGAGTAGCGAATGGTGTTACTCCACTCGCTACTCCCTACTCCCTACTCCCTACTCCCTATTCGCTTCTTCAGTCCTAAGCTTTGCCGGCCGACTCTTTCCGAGTCTGCGCCACCTGCATCTTGGCATAGGTCATCATCAGCCCGCTTTCGTTCGACAGCGTGACCAACTTGAAGCCCATATTGATCGCGCGCACCGCGCCCTCGGCGCCCGAGCAGTGAATGCCCGGATGGAGGCCCCGCTTGCCGCACTCCTTTACGATCTTCTCGTAGATCTTGAGAATTTCCGGCTCGTCGCGGTCGAGCTTCGGCACCAGCCCGTAGGAGAAGCCGAGATCGGACGGACCGATATAGACGCCGTCGATGCCCTCGACATCGAGGATCGATTCCATGTTCCCGACCGCGGTCTTGGTCTCCATCATCGGCAGCAGCACGATCTCGTCGTTGGCGGTCTGCTGATAGGCACCGGCCGAACCGTACATGCCGGAACGGATCGGGCCGTTCGAACGCGTGCCGCGCGGCGGATATTTGGCGTATGAGACGAGGTTCTCCGCTTCCTGCCTGGTGTTGACCATCGGGCAGATCACGCCGTAGGCGCCGCCGTCGAGCACCTTGCCGATGATGCCGGGCTCATTCCAGGGCACGCGGACCATCGGCGTCACCGGATGGCCGTTCATCGCCTGAAAGCATTGCACCATCGACTGGTAGTCCTGCACGCCGTGCTGCATGTCGACGGTGACGCTGTCGAAGCCGCATTGCGCGATCACTTCGGCGGAAAAACCCGACGGGATCGCCAGCCAGGCGTTCACCACCGCCTTGCCCGAGGCCCAGACTTTCTTGACGTTGTTGGTTGTCATTGATCGCGTTTCCTTTTGTGATCGTTGCAATCGGATTGAGATTCCCGGAGCCGCCTAACTCGCGGCCCTCTGGATGCTGACTTCGCTGACGCCGACCTCGCGGGCGGTATTGACGATCGCCGCCCAGGTATCATCAGGCAAGGGCACGCCGTTTTTGGTGCGGTCGGCGCGCATTTTCCGCTCGGGATCGCCCGGGATCAGCACGGCATCGACGCCGGCGACCGGTTTGGTCGCCCGGATGAAGTCGGCGTAGCGCGAGATTTCGCCGTCGAAGAAATTGCTGGTGTCGACCACCTTGGGATCGATGTAGATCGCGAGCATGCCATTGGCGAAACGCCGGTCCGGCGCGGTGGCGCCGGTGCCGGTCAAGGCGCCGCCGAGCAGTTCGCAGATGAACGCCAACCCCGAGCCCTTGTGCTCGCCGAACGCGCGGATCGCCCCGGTCCCCTTGGTGTGGTCGCGCGGCCCCTCGGCCGTGTGCGGTCCGTACAGCACGGCCGGATCTTCGCTCAGCGTGCCGTCGGCGTCGATCAGCGCGCCCTTGGGCAACTTCTTGCCGCCGCGGCTGGCGACCAGCACCTTGCCTTCGGCAACGATCGAGGTGGCGAAATCGAGCACGATCGGATCCTGCCCCTTGCGCGGAATGCCGACGCAGTAGGGCGCGGTCGACAGCCGCTTCTCGACGCCGCCGTAAGGCGCGACCAGCAGCGAGCCCGCGGCGTTGACGAAGTGGACCGAGACCAGTCCTTCGGCTGCCGCCATTTCCGCCCAGTCGCCGACCCGGCCGATATGCCCGGCGTTGCGCAACGCCACCGCCGCGAGACCCGCCTTCCTGCATTTCTCGATGCCGATCCTGACCGCCTGCGGCGTGACGGTCTGCCCGTAACCGAATTTGCCGTCGACCACCGCCAGCGACGGCGTATCGACCACGACCTCGGCGGTCTGATTCGGCACCACAGAACCCATCTTCTTCCATCTGATATAGACCGGCACCCGGATCACGCCGTGGCTGTCGTGTCCGGTGAGATTGGCCGTCGTCAGATAGGTCGCGATGCGCTTGGCTTCTTCGGGCGAAGATTCCGAATGGGTGAAGACTTCAGCAACGAAATTGATCAGATTTGGAACCTGGATAGTGACCATGTGCGGATTTTCGCCTGTCCTTGTACCGGGCCGGCCGCACCGTCGACGGCGAACCCTTAAACTCCCGCGCCGGTTTTCATGACCGGCTTGGAGGCCACTTTGAACGAAAAATCGCGTGCATGTCTATGGCTTCGACCATGATCGCAGCATGATTGCGATCATTTGCCCGGCCGCTATGCATGATGCCGATAGCATCATGTGGCATCATGCAAATTTGCGCTCACTCGTCCGCCTCCGCGCTTGCTTCATCCGCTGCTTCCATTCCCGAGAGGCTACCCTCCAGCACCCCGAGCATGTCCTGCAGCTCGGCGAGCTTGCGGGCGCCGTAACGTTTGGTGATGGCGGCATAGATCGCTTCCGACGACGGCGCCACCGCCTCGATCAGCTTGAGTCCTTTCGCCGAAATCGACACCACGGCGCGGCGCAGATCCGACTTCGCGGCCTCGCGCTCGATCAGGTGCCGGGCTTCGAGGTCGCGCAGAATCCGCGACAGGCTCGGCCCCAGCAGAAAGGCGACGCGTGCGAGCTCGGTGACCTCGATGGTCTCGACTGCCGCCAGCGCACGCAGGATCCGCCATTGCTGTTCGGTGAGCCCGTGATGGCGCAGCGACGGGCGGAACTGCCGCATCACGGCCTCACGGGCGCGCAACAGCGACATCGGTAGCGAACGGGAGAAGTCGCGCATCGGCACCCGCCGCGCCGCGGGTGCGCCGGCCGGACCGGAACCGGTATTTCCTGAGGATTTCTTCCGAGCCATGGCCGATCAGTCTTCTTTCGGTTTGCGCTGCAGCAAGTCTCATTCGGTTTGCGCCGATACATTTAACATGTTAATCATATTCCGGCATCCTCTTTTTCACCGGTCCCGCATGGCCCTTTCCGCAGACGAAATCCGCAGCGCCGCCGAACGGCTCGATCAGGCGGAGAAGACGAAGCAACAGATCCGGCAGCTCTCGCTGGACCATCCCGGCATCACCATCGCCGACGCCTATGCGATCCAGAAGGCGTGGGTCGCGATCAAGGTCGCGCAGGGCCGCGTCGTCAAGGGCCACAAAATCGGCCTCACCTCGAAGGCGATGCAGAGCGCGCTCAATATCGACGAGCCGGATTCCGGCATCCTGCTCGACGACATGTTCTTTGCCGATGGCGGCCTCGTGCCATCGGACCGTTTCATCGGCACGCGGGTCGAGGCCGAACTCGCCTTTGTCATGAAGCAGCGGCTTAGCGGGCCCGGCTGCACGATGTTCGATGTGCTCAATGCGACGGATTTCGTCGTCCCCGCGCTGGAAATCCTCGATACCCGAATCCAGCGGGTCGATCCCGTGACCAAGTCGACGCGAAAAATCTTCGACACCATCGCCGACAACGCGGCCAACGCCGGCATCGTGCTCGGCGGCCGCCCGTTGCGCCCGCTGGATGCCGACCTGCGCTGGATCGGTGCCTTGTGCTATCGCAACGGCCAATTGGAAGAGACCGGCCTTGCCGCCGGCGTGCTCAATCATCCCGCCACCAGCGTGGCCTGGCTCGCCAACAAGATCGCGCCGAACGGGCTCGCGCTCGAAGCGGGGCAAGTGGTGCTGGCGGGATCGTTCATCCGTCCGATCGAGACCCGCAAAGGCGACACGATTCAGGCCGACTATGGTCCCTATGGCACGGTGAGCTGCTACTTCGCTTGAAGCAATCGGCTAAATCGCTGGAGTAAACAGGACATGCCGCATTTCACCATCGAATATTCCGCCAATCTCGACGGCCGCGTCGATATGGCCGAAGTCGTCGAGGTGGTCCGCAAGGCCGCGGTGGAGACCGGGATCTTCCCGCTCGGAGGCATCCGCGTCCGCGCCGTCAGGTGCGAGCACTACGCCATCGCCGACGGCAACCCGCAGCTCGGCTTTCTCGCCATGGTGCTGCGGCTCGGCGAGGGCCGCGACCTCGCCACCCGCAAGAAGGCCGGCGAACACATCTTCAAGGCGCTGTCGGCCCATCTCGATCCGGTATTCGCGGCAAGTAAGTTCGCGCTGTCGTTCGACATGCAGGTCAACGACAAGGAAACCAGCTGGAAGCGCAACAACATCCACGACGCCCTGAAAGTGGAGACCGCCAATGGATAAAGCCACGCCGAAAGATCTGTTCCAGGCCAATCGCGACCGCGCCGCCCCCCTGCTCAAGCAACTGCGGGCCGACGGCATCGGGCACATGATCGACGGCAAAATCGTGCCGTCGATCTCGGGCGACAGCTTCGAGACCAAATCGCCGGTCGATGGCGCGGTGCTCGCGACCGTCGCCCGCGGCGGAGCTGAGGACATCGACCGCGCCGCCACCGCGGCGGCGCTGGCGTTCAAGTCCTGGCGCGACATGGCCCCCGCGATGCGCAAGAAGCTGCTGCACCGGGTCGCCGACGCGATCGAGGACCGCGCCGACGATATCGCGGTGCTGGAATGCATCGACACCGGCCAGGCCCACAGGTTCATGGCCAAGGCCGCGATTCGGGCTGCGGAGAATTTCCGCTTCTTCGCCGACAAATGCGCCGAGGCCCGCGACGGCCTCAACACGCCGAGCGAGGAGCACTGGAACATTTCGACGCGCGTGCCGATCGGGCCGGTCGGCGTGATCACGCCGTGGAATACGCCGTTCATGCTGTCGACCTGGAAGATTGCACCGGCGCTGGCGGCCGGCTGCACCGTGGTGCACAAGCCGGCGGAATGGTCGCCAATCACGGCCGACCTGTTGGCGAAATTGGTGAAGCAGGCCGGGGTGCCCGACGGCGTGCTCAACACCGTACACGGTATCGGCGAGGAAGCCGGCAAGGCGCTGACCGAGCATCCCGCCATCAAGGCGATCGGCTTCGTCGGCGAAAGCGCGACCGGATCTGCGATCATGGCGCAGGGCGCGCCGACCTTGAAGCGCGTGCATTTCGAACTCGGCGGCAAGAATCCGGTGATCGTGTTCGACGACGCCGACCTCGACCGCGCGCTCGACGCGGTCGTGTTCATGATCTACTCGCTCAACGGCGAGCGCTGCACCTCGTCGAGCCGGCTGCTGGTCCAGGACAGCATCGCCGGGAAATTCATCGAGAAGCTCACCGCGCGCGTCAAGGCGCTGAAGGTCGGCCACCCGCTCGATCCCGCAACCGAAATCGGGCCGCTGATCCACGAGCGCCATCTCGCCAAAGTCTGCTCTTACTTCGACGTCGCGCGGAAGGACGGCGCCGTGATCGCGGTCGGCGGCAAGGCCCATGACGGCCCCGGCGGCGGACATTACGTGCAGCCGACGCTCGTCACCGGTGCGCACGCCAAGATGCGGGTGGCGCAGGAAGAGGTGTTCGGGCCGTTCCTCACCGTGATCCCGTTCCGCGACGAGAAGGACGCCGTCGAGATCGCCAACGGCGTGCAATACGGCCTCACCGGCTATGTCTGGACCGGCGACATGGGCCGCGCGCTGCGCGTCGCCGACGCGCTGGAGGCCGGCATGATCTGGCTGAATTCCGAAAACGTCCGTCATCTGCCGACGCCGTTCGGCGGCATGAAATCGTCCGGCATCGGCCGCGACGGCGGCGATTACTCATTCGATTTCTACATGGAAACCAAGCACGTCTCGCTGGCACGGGGCACGCACAAGATTCAGAAGCTGGGAGTGTAACATCAGCCTCGCCGCAAAATGACCGTCATTGCGAGGAGCGAAGCGACGAAGCAATCCACACTTTCTTCGCTGTTTCAAAAGAAGCTGGATTGCTTCGCTTCGCTCGCAATGACGCCGTAGTGACAACGTCAAAAAGGCCCCCGCATGCCCGTCCCGCAACACGTCTTCGATCCGCCGTTCAACATCATCCGCTGCAGCCACGTCGTGCTCGACGTGGTTGACCTCAACGCTTCCAGCGCGTTCTACGAAACCACCGTCGGGCTGCATGTCGAGGATCGCGACGACAGAGCGGTTTATCTGCGCGGCAGCGAGGAGCACCAGCATCACTCGCTGGTGCTGCGCAAGGCGTCTGCCGCCGCCTGCAACCGGCTCGGGTTCAAGGTCGGCAACGAAAACGATCTCGACAAGGCGGCCGCCTTCTTTTCCGAGAACGGTGTTACGTACGCATTCACCGAGCAGCCGTTCCAGGACCGCACGCTGCACTTCACCGACCCCTTCGGCTTCCAGATCGAACTCTATGCCTCGATGGAAAAGCGTCCGCATCTGCTGCGGCGCTATGACCTCTACAAGGGCTGTCATCCGCAGCGGCTCGACCACTTCAACGTGTTCGCCGCCGAGGTTCAGGACACCGTCGATTTTTACGCGCGATTGGGCTTCCGCCTCACCGAGTATGGCGAGGAGGACGGGCCGCAGGGCCGCATCGCCGCGGCCTGGATGCATCGCAAGGGCAACGTGCACGATTTTGCGATTACCAACGGCAAGGGCCCTCGCCTGCACCATTTCGCGTACTGGGTGCCGACCGCGATGAACATCCTGCACCTGTGCGACGTGATGGCCTCGAGCGGCTTCCTCAAGAACATCGAGCGCGGGCCCGGCCGTCACGGCATTTCCAACGCCTTCTTTCTCTATGTCCGCGACCCCGACGGCCATCGCCTCGAGCTCTACACCAGCGACTACTTCACCGGGGATCACGACCATGAGCCGATGCGCTGGTCGCTGAAAGATCCGCGGCGGCAGACGCTGTGGGGCGCGCCGGCGCCGCGCTCCTGGTTCGAGCAGGGATCGCCGTTTACCGGACAGACGGTCCGCGAGCCGCTGTTCGTCGCCGACGTCACCATTGCCGACTGATTTCCCGATCGTATCGGACACCTGATGACTTTTCCCCGCCTTGCGACCTACGCCATCGACGGCTCGACCAGATACGGCGCGGTCGTCGATGGCGGCATCGTCGATCTCTCCGCGAAATTCGCCAAGCAATACCCGACGTTGCGCGAGGTGATCGCCGCGGGCGCGTTGACGAGGCTGGCCGAGGAAGCCGCGCGGCATCAGCCGGACCATGCGCTGGACGCCATCACCTGGCTGCCGCCGATTCCCGCGCCGGAAAAGATCATCTGCATCGGCGTGAATTACCCCGACCGCAACGCCGAATACAAAGACGGCCAGGAGGCGCCGAAATATCCGAGCATGTTCATGCGCACGCCGCGCTCCTTCGTCGGCCACAACACGCCGCTGGTGCGGCCGCGCGCCTCGGCACAGCTCGATTACGAGGGCGAACTGGTGCTCGTGATCGGCAAGGCCGGCCGGCACATTCCGGAAAGCGCGGCGCTGGATCACATCGCCGCCGTCACGCTGTGCAACGAGGGCACCATCCGCGACTGGGTCCGGCATGCCAAGTTCAATGTCACGCAAGGCAAGAACTTTGACTCTACCGGCAGCCTCGGCCCCTGGCTGGTGCCTTACACCGATGAAAAGCAGATCGCGGATATCCGGCTGACGACGCGGGTCAACGGCGAGACGCGGCAGGACGACCGCACCGGCCGCTTGATCTTCGGCTTCCGCTATCTCATCAACTATCTCTCGACCTTCACGACGCTGGTGCCCGGCGACGTCATCGTCACGGGCACGCCGACCGGCGCCGGCGCGCGGTTCGATCCGCCGCGCTATCTCAAGCCCGGCGACGTCGTCGAGGTTGAGGCCGAAAACATCGGCGTGCTGCGCAACGGCGTGATCGACGAGGCCCCATGATCTTTCTTGCGAGCGATTGGACAAGACAATGACAGTGAGTTCCGGCGGCGAAGCGATTGTCAGCGGCCTGGTCGCGCACGGGGTCGACACCGTGTTCGGCCTGCCCGGCGCGCAGATCTATGGCCTGTTCGACGGATTTCATCTGGCGCAGCTCAAGGTGATCGGCGCACGGCACGAGCAGGCTTGCGGTTACATGGCCTTTGGCTATGCGCGATCGTCCGGCAGGCCCGGCGTGTTCAGCGTGGTGCCCGGTCCGGGCGTGCTGAACGCCGGCGCTGCGCTACTGACCGCGCTCGGATGCAACGAACCGGTGCTGTGTCTCACCGGACAGGTGCCGACGCAATTCCTCGGCAGGGGCCGCGGCCATCTGCACGAGATGCCGGACCAGCTGGCCACGCTCCGCACCTTCGTGAAATGGGCCGACCGCATCGAATATCCCGATAACGCACCGGCGCTGGTCAGCCGCGCCTTCCAGGAAATGCGGTCGGGCCGGCCCGGGCCCGCCGCGCTGGAAATGCCTTGGGACGTCTTCACCCAGCGCGCGGCAACCGGCCCGTCAAAGCCGCTCGATCCGTTGCCGGCGCCGCTGCCCGATCCGGACCGCATCAAGGCCGCCGCGGCGCTGATCGCCGGCAGCAAGACGCCGATGATCTTTGTCGGCAGCGGCGCCATTCACGCCCGCGACGAAATCCTGGAACTGGCGGAGCTGATCGACGCGCCCGTGGTGGCGTTCCGCAGCGGCCGTGGCATCGTCTCCAACGCCCATGAACTGGGATTGACCATGGCGGCGGCCTATCGGTTGTGGCCAAAGACCGATCTGATGATCGGGATCGGCACCCGCATGGAACTGCCGGCCTCGTCGTTCCGATGGCCGTTTCAGCCGGCCGGCCTGAAATCCATTCGTATCGATATCGATCCGTCGGAGATGCGCCGCTTGACGCCGGACGCCGCTGTGGTTGCTGACGCGGAGGCCGGCACGCGCGAACTGCTCGCGGCGGTGAGAAAGGCTGGTTACACCAGGACCAGCGGCCGCCGCGCTGCGATCCGCGAGGCCTCGGCGGCGGCGCTGCGTGAGATCCAGTCGGTACAGCCGCAGATGGCCTACCTGAACATCCTGCGCGAGGTGCTGCCGTCGAACGCCATCGTCACCGACGAGCTGTCGCAGGTCGGCTTTGCCTCCTGGTACGGCTTTCCGGTCTACGAGCCGCGCACCTTCATCACCTCGGGCTATCAGGGCACGCTCGGCTCGGGCTTTCCGACCGCACTCGGCGCCAAGGTCGCGAATCCAAATACCCCGGTGGTCGCGATAACGGGCGACGGCGGCTTCATGTTCGGCGTGCAGGAGCTGGCGACGGCCGTGCAGTTCAACATCGGCGTGGTGACGCTGGTGTTCAACAACAATGCCTATGGCAATGTGCGACGCGACCAGCGCGAGCGTTTCGAGGGGCGCGTGGTGGCGTCCGACCTGGTCAATCCGGATTTCGTCAAGCTCGCGGAATCCTTCGGCGTCGGCGCCGCCCGCGTCACCTCACCGGACCATTTCCGCGCCGCGCTGGAAAAGGCGCTGGCGTATGGCGGGCCCTATCTGATCGACGTCGAAGTGCCCAGAGATTCGGAAGCCACACCGTGGACGTTCATTCACCCGGCGAAGCCTTAAACCCACCCTTCGTCATTCCGGGGCGCGAGCCATTGGCGAGCGAACCCGGAATCTCGAGATTCCGGGTCTGGTCCTTCGGACCATCCCGGAATGACGTCAGACCCTTCTCAACTGCGCGCTCTGCTGCACCCGCGACGCCGCGATCACCAGCAACCCCGCGCCGGCGACCGACCAGCACGCCACCGGCGCCCACTGCAGCAGCGGGGCGTATTCCGGCAGCTTCTGCAGGCCGCCCGCGACCGCCGCCATCCGCGCGAAGGTGGCGAGCGCCAGCGCGGAAAACACCAGCCCCACCACCTTGCCCTCGGCGCCGGTGTCCCCGATCGCCAGCGCGGCTGCAACCGCGCTCATCAGCATGCAGCCCCAGGCCGCGCCCGCGACGAACTGCGCAGCAATCAGCATGTTGAGATTGCCTGCGAACTCCGCGCCGAGCACCGCCAGGGCGCCGAGCAGGCCGGCCGCGCCCATCACGATCAAGCCGCCGCGATGCTTGACCACCACGCTGGCCGGAAACATCGCGATGTTGAAGCCGATCCAGAACACCGGCAGCAGCCACTGCAGATCGTCGGGCTTGGCGAAGCGCAGGAAGAACGGCGCGCTGTTGATGCTGAAGTGCAATTGATAGCCCAGCGAGAGAAGGACCATCGATGCGACGAAAAACATCGGCATCTGGCCGAGCGGCTTTGCGGACTCGGCCGGCTTTTGCGCGGATACCGGCTGCTGCGACAGATCGCGCTCGACCCTGGACAAGGCCAGCGCGGTGAGCAGCAACACCACGCCCGAAATCACGAAGGGAAGCCGAGCGTCATGATTGCGCAGCACCACGCCGAGATAGGGCGACACCGCGCCGGCCAGACCGTAACCGAGCATCGCCAGCGCCGACAGAAACGGAATCGCCGGCTTGGCGCGGTGCTTGCCGAGCAAGGTAAGCGGCGGCGCGCGCAGCGCCGACGAAGTGACGACCCAAACCACGATCAGCGTGATGAACCAGACCTGCGCGCCCGGGCCGGTGCCGGCGACGAACGGCAGCGCCACGAAGGCCGCACAGGAGACCGCCGTGACGACGCCGACGAACGCGCCGAGCCGGCCGACGAACGGCGCGATCCTGTCGGCGGCGATTCCCATCGCGGTATCGGTGATGGTGAAGATCGCCTGATCCAGCATCAGGATCAGGATCACGGCCGTCGGCGCGATCCCGACCTGCGCGGCGAGCTTCGGCAGATAGATCACGTAAGTGGTCCAGCCCAGCGTAAATACCAGCTGCAGGACCGCGAGATAAACGCCGGTCCGGTTGGTGGTCGCGTCGGCCGTCATTGCGGTATCGCTCATGGTCGCCTCCCAGCGCGGGAAGCATAGACCGGAGGAGGCTTTGATGGAAAGCAGCCTTAGCGCACCTTGCGGAAGGTCAGGTTGATGCGCTGCCGCCCCAGCACAGCGTGCTCGCCGTCGGCGAGCGGCGCGACGCCGTGGAATGCCAGCCGCGCCGGCCCGCCCCATACCACGACGTCGCCATGCTCCAGCCGAAACCGGCGCGGTTTGTCGCTGCGCTGCAAGCCCCCGAACAGAAAGATCGCGGGCAGCCCCAGCGAGACCGAGACGATCGGCGCGCCGAAATCCTGCTCGTCCTTGTCCTGATGCAGCGACATCCGCGCGCCCGGCTCGTAGCGGTTGATCAGGCAGGCATCCGGTGAAAAGCCGGCGAAGCCGGCCTCAGCCGCCGCCTGCGCGGCCATTGCGCGAAGCGATGGCGGCATCGCCGGCCATGCCTTCCGGGATTCCGGGTCGACACCGTCGTAACGATAGCCGGCGCGATCGGTTACCCAGCCGGCGCTGCCGCAATTGGTCATCGCCACCGACATCTGATGGCCGCCCGGCGTCACCATGTGGCGAAACGGCGCCTGCTCGACGATCCCTCCGATGTCAGCGATCAGCTCGACTGCGAACGGCCTGGCGAAGCCGCGCAGCAGCACGGCGCCCTCCGCCATCGTCTCCCGCGACGGGCGGACATCGGGAACGCCTTCGAACAGATCAGCCGTCAATAAACCCGCGCTCACTTCGCATCGTGAAAGATCACACCGGCGGTGTGGCGGTGGCCGGAGCGGATCCGGCTCACGCCATGGCGCAGATTAACCCGGTAGACCCCGCGCGCCCCCTGCACCGGCCTGACATGCACAGCAAAAGCCACAGCATCGCCCTGCGCCAGCGGCACCACTTCGGGCCGCGACTGCATCCGCGGCCGCTGCTCGGTCAACACGAATTCGCCGCCGGTGAAGTCGCGACCCGGTTCCGACAACAGGATCGCGACCTGCAGCGGAAACACGTGTTCGCCGTAGAGATCCTGATGCAGGCAATTGTAGTCGCCGGTTTCGTATTGCAGCAGCAGCGGCGTCGGCCTGACCTGGCCGGCTTCATGGCAGCGCTTCAGGAACGCGTCGTGGCTTTCGGGGTAGCGAATGTCGATGCCCATCGCCTCGTTCCAGCGATCGGCGATACCACGAAGCCGGGCATAGAGCGCCGGGCGCAGCGCCGCGATCACAGGGGGCAACGGATAGGAAAAATACTTGTACTCACCGCGGCCGAAGCCGTGGCGTCCCATCACCACCCGGCTGCGGAATTGGCTGTCGTCCGGATAGAGCGCGGCCAGTGCGCGGCATTCTTCCGCCGACAGCAGTCCCTTCAGGACGGCGCAGCCCTGCGCGTCGAGATCAGTGGCCGCCTGCGTCCAGTCGACCGCGTCGACGCGCGCGGCGATGTCGGAAGGTGGTGCGGGACGGATGATGGCTTTTGCGGTTATTTTCATGAACGGCAGTTTCGCAAATTGACCCAACTCGCGCCACCCGATTTCCGGGAGGTCTATCCCTTCCGTCATTGCGAGCGAAGCGAAGCAATCCAGCTTTGGAACTAGCGGAACCCAAGCTGGATTGCTTCGTCGCTAACGCTCCTCGCAATGACGGCTAAATCCTCAGCCCAGCACCGGCAGCACGATCACGTCATAGGCGTGCCGGATGCTGCGCTTGAGCACGGGGTCCTCAAGTTCATACTCGAAGCGGTCGGCGGGGCGGATGCCGCCCTTGGCTGCAAAGGTGCCGCCGAACATGGCGCAACCGTCAGGCAGCCCCTTGCCGCCGAAACCGCGCTCGATGAGTTCCTTGACCGGCAACATGCTGTCGAGCGTGCCTTCCTGGTACAGGACGCGTTCGCCATCGATCCGCGCCCATGAGCGCAGGATCAGCCGGTCCCAGTGGCCGATGACGTCCTTGAGTTCCCACAGCACTGGCGCCATCACCTTGTCGCACATCTGTTTCGACACCGTGACGCTGTAGGCCTCGACCTTGCGGTCGGTATGATCGGAGCCGAGGCCGACAAGGATGCGGCCCTGCCAGCCGATCAGCACGAACTCGACCTCCCCGCTGGAATCTCCGCCGCAGACCTCGATGCAGTCGGTGGTCGTCAACCGCCGGGCGGAGACGCGGTAATAGATCGGCGTCGAGGCCGGCCGGGCAATGCCGATCGCCTCGAGTTCGGCGATGTGCTTGTCGCGCGCCACCGGATCGCGACCGGTCCAGCCCGCGATCACGGCCTTGTCGATCGGCAGCGTCAGCGGCGTTGTCGTGCCCTGGGCATCGACGGTGAATGTGAGATCAACCACGGATCGCCTCCTCGATGCCGGCGGCGAGTTCGAAGATGCGGCGGTCCGATCCGCCCGCTGCCGCCAGCATCAACCCGACCGGCACCTCGCCTTCGCGATGCGCGGGCAGCGAGATCGCGCAGCCGTCGATCATGTTGATCAGCGTGCAATTGCGCAGCGACCGCAAATTCTCCCTGGCGAAATCCTTGTCGTCGGCGAGATCGGCGATGCGCGGCGGCGTATTGGCGGTGGTCGGCATGACCACCGCGTCATAGGGCGCCAGACGAATGGCGGCGCGCGCGACCAGCGACTTCCGGGCGCCGACAAGATCGACATAGTCGGCCGCGCTCAGGCTTTCGCCGCGCATGATCCGCATCGACACCCGGGGATCGTAGACATTGCCCTTGGCGGCAATCAGGTAGCGATGCCAGGCATAGCTTTCCGCGGCGACAAAGCCGCCCTTGGCGATCATCACCACGACATCGAGGAATTCCGGCACCTCGATCCGCTCGATCAGCGCGCCCTGGCGCGAAAGCGTCTCCAGCGCGCGCTCGAATGCTTTCGCGACCGCCTCGTCGAGATCGTCGAGCGCCACCGTGGTCGGCACCGCCAGCCGCATGCCCTTGATCGGGCGCGGCTGCAGCGAAACGAGGGTTTCATCGGCGAGCACGGCGTCGAGCGCCGCGCAGCAGGCAACGCTGCGCGCCAATGGACCGATGCTGTCGAGCGTGAACGAGAGCGGCACCGCGCCATCGAGCGGTACCCGGCGCTGCGTCGGCTTGAAGCCGACGATGCCGTTATAGGCCGCCGGAATCCGGCAGGAGCCGCCGGTGTCGGTGCCGAGCCCGCCATGCGCCATGCCATCGGCGACGGAAACCGCAGCACCCGACGACGACCCGCCGGGCACATGGCCGGCCTTGCGATCCCACGCGCCCTTCGGCGTGCCGTAATGTGGATTGATGCCGATCCCGGAATAGGCGAACTCGGTCATGTTGGTGCGGCCGATCACGACGAAGCCGGCGCGGCGCAATCGCGCCACCGCAGGCGCGTCGACTTCCGCCGGCGGCGAATCGTCGAGCGCGCGCGAACCGGCCCGGGTCACCTGCCCCCTGATGTCGAACAGATCCTTGATCGAGACGGGAATGCCGGCAAAGCGCGACGGCGCGGCCTTGACCTCGCGCAGCCGGTCCATCGCTTCGGCGGCCTCGATCGCGGCTTCCGCATCGACGTGAATGAAGGCCCGCGCGCCCTCTCCGGAAGCGTCGGCGATCCTGGCGAGACATTCATCGACCAGCTTGCGGGCACTGGTACGGCCGCAGTCGAGATCGTCGGCCAGGGTGGCAAGTGTCGGGGTGTTCGGCATCGCTAATTCTTTCCCTCCATCATCGCCGCGCCCTTGTCGGCGAACTCAACCGCAGGCTCGATGCGAACGGATTGCTTCGTCGCTGCGCTCCTCGCAACGCCCGGGACCCTAGCGCGGGAGATCGTTGGCACACAAGCGCTCTGGGCTGCAGGAATGAGGCTATGCAGCATTGCGGCTGGACCGTTGACGCCGGATGGTCAAATGTCGCATCAAGATCGCAACAAGCGGGCCGTGCGGCCCGATCCCGAAACGGAGGAAACGACAGGATGGCAGAGCCAGCGCGCGCGCGACCGAAACCGACTCCGGAAACCCAGCATTTCTGGGACGGCACGGCCGCCGGCGAACTGCGCCTGCAACGCTGCGACGCCTGCGCCAACGTCTATTTCCCGCCGCGCCCGTTCTGCCCGTCCTGCGCCTCGCGCAAGGTCAGCATCTTCAAGGCCAGCGGCAAGGCCACGCTCTACAGCTACGTCATCAATCACCGGCCCGCCGCGCCCGGCTTCACGCCGCCTTACGCGATTGCCGTCGTCGAACTGGACGAAGGCCCGCGGATGATGAGCAACATCATCGACTGCCCGCAAACGCCGGAGGCGCTCGAACTCGACATGAAGCTGGAAGTTGCGTTCGAGAAGCTCGACGACAAGATCACCCTTCCCCAATTCCGTCCGGCGAAGGGCTGAGCATCATGCGAAAGAATCAGGTCGCCGTGGTCGGCGCCGCCGAGACCACCGAGCTCGGCGTCATTCCCAACATGTCGCAGATCCAGCTCCACGCCGACGCGGCGCTGAACGCCATTGCCGACGCCGGACTGAAGCTGTCCGACATCGACGGCATCGCCACCGCGGTGGAGACGCCGCAGCAGATCGCACATTACCTCGGCATCACGCCGACCTGGGTCGACGGCACCTCGGTCGGCGGCTGCTCGTTCATGCTGCATGTCCGCCACGCCGCTGCCGCGATCGAGGCCGGCCTGTGCAAGACCGTGCTGATCACGCACGCCGAAAGCGGCAAGTCGATGATCGGCAAGCAGCCGCGTTTCACGCCGCCGGACAGCCTGAACGGCCAGTTCGAATCGCCGTTCGGCGTGTTCGGGCCGCCGAGCATGTTTCCGATTCCGGTGCTGCGCTACATGAAGACCCACGGCATCACCCATGAGCAGATCGCCATGGTCGCGGTGGTGCAGCGCGAATGGGCCGCAAAGAATCCGCGCGCCATGATGAAGGCGCCGATCACGGTCGAGGACGTCTTGAACTCGAAGATGATCGCCTATCCGTTCCGCATCCTGCAGTGCTGCCTCGTCACCGACGGCGGCGGCGCTCTGATCCTGACCTCGGCCGACCGCGCCAAGGACTTTCCGAGGAAGCCGGTGTACATCCTCGGCACCGGCGAGAGCGTGGAAACCCCGATGGTCAGCCAGATGCAGACTTTTGATAGCTCGCGCGCGTTCCGGACCGCAGGTCCCCTCGCGTTCAAGGAAGCCGGCATCACGCACAAGGACGTCGACCACCTGATGATCTACGACGCCTTTGCGCATCTGCCGCTGTTCGGCCTCGGCGATCTCGGCTTCATGCCGCACGAAGAGACCGGCAAGTTCATCGCCGACGGCAACACCCGCCCCGGCGGCAAGCTGCCGCTCAACACCAACGGCGGCGGCCTCAGCTACATGCATTCGGGCATGTACGGCATGTACGCGCTGCAGGAGAGCGTGCGGCAGATGCGCGGCATCGCGCCGGCGCAGGTCAAGGACGCCAGGATCTCGGTCTGCCACGGCGTCGGCGGCATGTTCGCGGCATCCGGCACCATCATCTTTACGAACGAACGGTAATCGCCTTCGTCATTCCGGGATGGTCCGAAGGACCAGACCCGGAATCTCGAGATTCCGGGTTCGATGCTTCGCATCGCCCCGGAATGACGAAGCACAACGGGAGAACCCAATGACAAAATCACTGCAGGATAAAGTCATCATCGTCACCGGCGCGGGACGCGGCATCGGCCGCGAGATCGCGCTGCTCTGCGCGGCGGAAGGCGCCAAGGTCGTGGTCAACGATCCCGGCGTCGCCGCCGACGGCTCGGGCACCAGCGCCGCGCCGGCCGAGGAAGTGGTCGAGGAGATCAAGAAGCGCGGCGGCACCGCGATCGCCAATTTCGAGTCGGTGGCGGAAGCGATCCCGGCCAGCAAGATCGTCAAGATGGCCACCGATCACTTCGGCAAGCTCGACGGCGTCGTCAACAACGCCGGCATCCTGCGCGACATGATCTTCCACCGCATGAGCGTGGAAGCCTTCGAATCCGTCATCAAGGTGCATCTGATGGGTTCGTTCTACGTCTCGCATGCCGCGGCGCGGCTGTTCCGCGAGCAGGAAAGCGGCTCGTTCGTTCACTTCACCTCGACCTCGGGCCTGGTCGGCAATTTCGGCCAGGCCAACTACGCCGCGGCCAAGCTCGGCATCGTCGGCCTGTCGAAGTCGATCGCGCTCGACATGAACCGCTTCAACGTGCGCTCGAATTGCGTCTCGCCCTTCGCCTGGAGCCGGCTGATCGGCACCATTCCGACCGAGACCGAGGAGGAAAAAGCGCGCGTCAAGAAGATCCAGCAGATGGGCCCGGAAAAGATCGCGCCGATCTGCGCCTTCCTGCTCAGCGACGCCGCCAAGGACGTCACCGGGCAGATCTTCGCGGTGCGCATGAACGAAATCTTCCTGATGAGCCAGTCGCGCCCCTTACGCTCGGTGCATCGCGGCGAAGGCTGGACCACCCAGACCATCGCCGAGCACGCCATCCCGGCGCTGAAGTCGTCGTTCTACAAGCTCGACCGCTCGGCGGATATCTTCAACTGGGATGCGATCTAGAAGAGTGCGAATGGGCAGTGGCGAATAGCGAATAGGGTTCTTTCATTCGCTATTCGCATCTTGCCTCACCCGCTATTTCTCAACCCCGCCGAAATCCCGTTGATGGTGATCTGGATGCCGCGCAGCACCGCTTCGTCGGGGTTTTGCGCGCGGTGTTCCTTCAACAGCTCCACCTGCACGTGGTTGAGCGGATCGAGATAGGGAAAGCGGTTGCGGATCGAGCGCTCCAGCAACGGATTGCTTTGCAGCAGGCGCTCCTGGCCCATGATGTCGAGCAGCATTTCAATCGAAGAGTGCCATTCGCGCCGGATCCGGCTGAAGATCTTTTCGCGCAGCTCGGCATCCGGCACCAGCTCGGCATAGCGCGAGGCGATCGCGATCGAGCTTTTTGCCAGCACCATGTCCATGTTCGACAATAGCGTGCGGAAGAACGGCCACTCGCGGTAGAGTTCCTTCAGGAACGGCATGCCCTTGTCGGGATGCTCCGCGATCCAGGCCTCGACCGCGCTGCCGAAGCCGTACCAGCCCGGCAGCATCAGCCGGCATTGCGCCCAGCTGAACACCCACGGGATCGCGCGGAGATCCTCGATCTCGCGGGTTTTCTTGCGTGAGGCCGGACGGCTGCCGATGTTCAGCGTTGCGATTTCGGTGATGACGGTGGAGGACCAGAAGTAGTCGGCAAAGCCCTCGGTCTCATAGACCAGCCCGCGATAGGCTTTGAAGGCCAGCGACGACAGCTCTTCCATCGCCTGCAGATATTCGGCGCGCGGCGCGCTGTGCTTGGGCTGCAGCAGGCTTGCCTCCAGCGTCGCCGCGGCGAGGATTTCCAGGTTGCTGCGGCCGACTTCAGCGTTGGAATATTTGCTGGAGATGATTTCGCCCTGCTCGGTGATCCGAATCTGGCCGTTCACCGCGCCGCCGGGTTGCGCGATGATGGCGTCGTAGCTTGGTCCGCCGCCGCGGCCGACCGAGCCGCCGCGGCCGTGAAACAGCCGCAGGCGGACGTGGTGGCGTTCGAACACCTCGATCAGGCCGATCTCGGCCTTGTAGAGCTCCCAGCCCGAGGTGACGAAGCCGCCGTCCTTGTTGCTGTCGGAGTAACCCAGCATCACTTCCTGGACCGCACCGCGGCTGTCGACCAGCTTGCGATAGTCGTGAATCGACAGCATGCGATCCATGATGCCGCTGGAAGCCTGCAAATCCTCGATGGTCTCGAACAGCGGCACGATGTTGATCGCGCTGCGGCCGGAGGGATGCACGAGGCCGGCCTCCTTCAGGAGCAGCGCGACCTCCAGCATGTCGGACACCCCCTTGCACATGGAGATGATGCATTGGGGAATGGCATCGCTGCCGAACTTGGCATGGGCCTCGGCCGCCGCGTGGAAGACGGCGAGTTCGCCCAGCGTCTCCTCGCCGTATTTGACGAAGGGCGAGGTCAGCGGCCGCGCGTTGCCCAGTTCCTTCGCGAGCAGCGCGATCCGCGCCTCCTCGCTCAAGGCCAGGTAGGACATGCCGGGCATCGCCGCGTCGATCAGCTCGGCGACCGTGCGCTCGTGCACGGCGGAGTTCTGCCGGATATCGAGGCTGGCGAGGTGGAAGCCGAAACAATCCACGGCGCGGCGCAGCAGCCGCAGCCGCCCGCGCGCGATCACGCCGGCATTGTTCGAGATCAGCGAGCGATAGAGAATGTCGAGATCGGCCTTGAATTCCTTCACGCCGTCATAAGGCGCGGCTTCGCCGACCGGCCGCCGGGTAATTCCGACATCCAGCCGCAGCGCAGTCGCGGTGAGCCGCGCGTAGATGCCTGACACCGCCAGCCGATACGGCTCGCCGCTTCGATGCGGCGACTTGTCGGGCGAGCGCTCGGCGAGCGCCCGCAAATCCTTCGAGATATCGGTAAGATGCGCCGCCAGCGACAGTTCGGAGCCGAGTACGTGCAACTCCTCGAGATAGAAGCGCAGCACGCGGCTCGACTGCAGCCCGAGCGTTCCCCGCATCACTTCCGCCGTCACGAACGGGTTGCCGTCGCGGTCGCCGCCGATCCAGCTTCCCATCCTTAGGAAGGACGCCAGTTCGCCGCGCGCGGCGCTGTCGCCCTCGTTCAACCGGTCCTCGAGCGCGCAATGCAGCCGCGGCACCTCGCGCAGGAAGGTGTAATCGTAGAATGAAAGACCGTTGGTGACTTCATCGAGCACGGTGAGCTTGGTGCGGCGCAGGAGATTGGTCTTCCACAGCGTCAGCACCGCGCGGCGCAGCTGTTCGTCGCTCGCCTCGTTTTCTTCCGGAGTCAGCTGCACCCGTTCGCGCCGGTCGAGCAGGGCGGCGATCTCCATCTCGCGGTCGATCGTGCTCTTGCGGCGAACCTCGGTGGGGTGCGCGGTCAAAACCGGACTGACCAGCGCTTCAGCAAAGAACTTGCGCAGGTCGGCCGCGCTGAAGCCGGCCGTGCGCGCATGCGCCAATGTCAGCGCCAGCGTTCCCGGGCGCGGGGTGCCGCCGGCGGTCGCGCGCACCCGCATCTGCCGGATGTTGTTCTGATCCTCGGCGATGTTGGCGAGATGCGAAAAATAGCTGAAGGCGCGGACGATGCGCACGGTCTGGCTGGTCGACATGCTGTCGAGGATGAGTTCGAGCTCGTGCCGCGCCGGCTTGTCGTCATCGCGATGGAACCGGATCGAGGTCTGCCGGATGCGTTCGACCAGGTCGAACACGTCGGCGCCCTCCTGATCGCGCACGGTGTCGCCGAGGATGCGCCCGAGCAGACGGATGTCTTCGCGGAGCCGCGCGTCCGCCTCGATGGCGGCGATATCCTCGCCACGGCTGGGACGCACGTCAGACTCTGAAGGCATGGTCTGGGACGACATGACGCTGCTCCAGAAATTGCCCGGCCTCTATTGAGTCGCAATTTTTTTGCCGCAGCGCAAGATAAAGATGGAGGCGATGCCAACCAGAACTGCCGACCTCATCCTGAGGAGGCCGCGACGCGGCCGTCTCGAAGGATGGGCCACACGGGCCTTTCATGGTTCGAGACGCGCGCCGGACAGCGCAAGGGCGCTGCCGGGAAGACGCGCTCCTCACCATGAGGAACTGCTGGTTTTCCCGCAACAGCGAGCTAAATCTTCCGCCCTGCCCGCTCCCAATAGGGATCGCGGAGGCGGCGCTTGAAGATCTTGCCGGAATCCTCGCGCGGCAGGCTGCCGTGGATTTCGACGTGTTTCGGCACCTTGTAGTCGGCCAGCGAGGCCTTGAGCTGCGCGCGGATCGAGCCAGCATCGAGCGTGACGCCGGGCTGCGGTTCCACCACCGCCATCAGCGCCTCGCCGAATTCGGCGTCGGGAATGCCGAACACCGCGCAGTCGTGCACCCCCGGCACCGCATGCAGCGCGGCCTCGATCTCGGCGGGATAGATGTTGACCCCGCCCGAGATCACCATGTCGCGCTTGCGGTCGCAGATGAAGACATAACCATCCTGGTCGATATAGCCGACGTCGCCGGAAGTAATGAAGCCGTCGAGATCGATCTCGGCGCGCTTCTCCGGCTTGTTGTGATAGGTGAAGTCCGGATTGCCCTCGATCTTCGAATAGATCTCGCCGATCTCGCCCTGCGGCAGGATTTTCCCGTCTTCCCCGACGAAGCGGAGTTCGGCGCCCGGCGCGATCCTGCCGACGGTGCCGGGCTTCTTCAGCGCATCCTCGGAATTGGCGAAGGTGACCGCGCCTGACTCGGTGGAGCCGTAGAATTCATAGATCACCGGCCCCCACCATTCGATCATCGCGCGCTTGACGTCGGCCGGACAGGGCGCGGCGGCATGGATGATGTGGCGCAGCGAAGACATGTCGTATTTCCTGCGCACCTCTTCCGGCAGTTTCATCAGCCGGATGAACATGGTCGGCACCATGAAGATGGTGTCGATCTTCTCGCGCTCGACCAGCCGCAGGAATTCCTCGGGATCGAACCGCGGCATCAATACCAGCGCGCCGCCGAGACGGCCGGCGCGCAAGCCAAACGAGTTCGGTGCGGAATGATACAGCGGGCCCGGCAGCAGCGCCCGCGCGCCCGGCTTCAGGCCATAGATCATCGCCCGCATGGCTTCCGCGTTGGCGGTCTGCTCCGGCGTCGGCGCGTTGCGCTTTACCCCCTTGGGATGACCCGTGGTGCCCGAGGTGTAGATCATGTTCTGTGGCTGCGGCAGCGCCGGTCCGTCATAGGGCGCCTGCTGCTTCAGCCAGGATTCCAGATCGGTCGCGAAATCGGGCGTGGCGAGATGCGCGGGATCGATCTTGTAATTGCCAAGGATTTCCGGCGGCGTCGGCACGCTGAGCACGGTGACGCCTGGGGAAATCGCGTCCCGCAGTTGGTGCAGCATATCGGCGTGGCCGATCAAGACCGGCGTTCCGGAATCCTTCAGGATGTAATTGATTTCCTCCGGCTTGAAGTGCCAGTTCACCGGCACGCCGTAGGCGCCGAGCCGCATCGCGGCATAGGCCGCCTCGATGAAGGCGATGTCGTTGCGCATCAGGATGCAGACGCTGTCGCCCTGCCTGACGCCGAGCTTCTGCAATCCGGCGGCGATGCGATCGGCGCGATCGGCGACCTCGGCGTGGCTGCGCTTGCGTTGACCGCTGATGATGCCGAGGAAAAGCTGTTGGGTTGTCATTGTCTCTTTCCGATCTGAAGTCGGGTTATGGAGTAATCCGGTCATTCCGGGGCGATACGGAAGCATCGAACCCGGAATCTCGAGATTCCGGGTCTGGTCCTTCGGACCATCCCGGAATGACGATGAAGATTCATCCAACGTCCGCAAACCGCGGCGCGCGCTTGTCGATGTTGGCGCTGACAGCCTCGAGCTGGTTGGGGCTGCCCATCAGTTTCATCTGCTCGACGGATTCGGCGAGCAGCGCCGGACCGGGATCGACGGACAGATTGTTCAGCATGCGCTTGCAGGCGCGGATCGCGTCCGGGCTCTTGCCCGCGATCTCGCGTGCGAGTTCGAAGGCGGTGGCGCGCGGATCGTCGCAGATGCGGGTGGCGAGGCCATAACTCAGGGCCTCCTGCGCCGAGAAAATCCGCCCGGTATAGGTGAGTTCGCGCAGGATATCGTCGCGGACCAGGCTGGCCAGGATCGGCGTCCCCGCCATGTCAGGCACCAGCCCCCATTTGATCTCCATGATCGACATCCGGGCGTCGGGGGTTAGGAAACGCATGTCGGCGCCGAGCGCGAGCTGAAATCCGCCGCCGAACGCCACGCCCTGGATCGCAGCGATCACCGGCACCGGCAGCTGCCGCCAGCCCCAGACCGCAGCTTGCGGGAAATTGGCCTTGCCATGGGTGCGCGCGGAAAGGTCGCGCTTTTCGCCGCCCGCGATCCCGTTGCCGCCCTTTTCCTTCATGGCGGCAAAGCGTCCCATATCGAGACCGGCGCAAAACGCTCGGCCTTCGCCGGACAATACTACCGCTCGCACGCCTTTTTCCTGGGCCAGCCGGGAGGAAGCGGCAACCAGCGCCTCGAACATCGCGGCATCGAGCGCGTTCATCTTGTCCGCCCGCATCAGGCGGACGTCGGCGACGCCCTCCGAAATCGTGATCTTGACGCGATCTTCCATCCGAATTCTCCCCTGCACTTCTCTTTGTTGCGGCTTTACAGAAAGGCGTTGGACGGATTTAGTCAATCAACCAATTAACTGACAATCCCTTTGGGCGGAAGCCAGACATGTTCAGCGAACAACTCCTTGCCGGCCGGCGCATCCTCGTCACCGGAGGCGGCACCGGGCTCGGCAAATCCATGGCCGAGCGCTTCCTTCAATTGGGCGCCGAAGTCCATATCTGCGGCCGCCGCAAGAGCGTCTGCGACGAAACTGCAACCGAATTGATGGACCTGCACGGTGGGCGTGTGGTCAGCCACGGCGTCGATATCCGCAACGCCATGGCCGTCGACGAGATGATCGAGGCGATCTGGACCAGCGGCCCCCTCACCGACCTCATCAACAACGCCGCGGGCAATTTCATCTCGCGCTCGGAAGACCTGACCCCGCGCGGCTTCGATGCGGTCGCCAACATCGTGATGCACGGCACCTTCTATGTAACCCATGCGGTGGGCCGCCGCTGGATCGCCGCCAGGCAGCGCGGCAATGTGGTCTCGATCACCGTCACCTGGGTGCGCAACGGCTCGCCCTATGTGGTGCCGTCGGCGATGAGCAAATCCGCGATCCACGCCATGACCATGTCGCTCGCGGTGGAATGGGGCAAATACGGCATCCGCCTCAACACCATCGCGCCCGGCGAAATCCCGACCGAGGGCATGAGCAAGCGCATCAAGCCCGGCGACGAGGCCGGCGCCCGCACCAAGGCGCAGAACCCGATGGGCCGCGTCGGCACCATGGAGGAACTGCAGAATCTTGCGGTGTTCCTGATTTCCGGCGGCTGCGACTGGATCAACGGCGAGACCATCGCCATGGACGGCGCCCAGGCGCTGGCGATGGGCGGCAACTTCTACCAGTTGCGCGACTGGTCGGATGCCGACTGGAACCAGGCGCGCGAGTCGATCAAGGCGCAGAACGAAAAGGACCGCGCTGCAAGGGGGTGATCCACACTCGATGTCGTCCCTGCGAACGCAGGGACCCATAACCACCGCCGGCAGTTGTTACAAAGGCAACTTGCGACATTGCCTGAATTGATGGGCCCCGGCGTATGGGTCCTCGCGTTCGCGAGGACGACATCGCTGAGAAATAGTCAGGGATATCGGCCCGTATTGTCTTTGCCGCGCAACGACGCCACTATCGCGACAATAAAAACAAAACCCACGGGAGAAACATGTCCGAGACCCAGGAACCGGCCAACCTCGCCGACATGGTGCGGGCGCGGGCGAAGGCCCGCGGCGATGCCATCGCCTATGAATTCGACGGACGCCAGACCTCGTTCGCCGAGTTCGACATCAAGACCAACCGCGTCGCCAACGCGCTGATCGCGCTCGGGGTCAAGCCGGGCGAACGCATCGCCTATCTCGGCAAGAACAGCGACATCTATTTCGAACTGCTGATGGGCGCGATCAAGGCCAATGTGGTGATGGCGCCGGTGAACTGGCGGCTGGCGGGGCCGGAAGTCGCCTTTATCGTCGATGACTGCAAGGCGCCGGTGCTGTTCGTCGGCCCCGAATTCATCGCCCAGGTCCGCAATATCCTGCCGCAGCTGCCGAGCGTTCGCCACGTCGTCACCACCGAAGGCGGCGCGCCGGAATGGCAGGATTTCACGGCGTGGCGCGACGCTGAGAGCAGCGACGACCCGAAGGTCCCGATCGACCGCAAGGACATCGCGATCCAGCTCTACACCTCCGGCACCACGGGCAAGCCGAAAGGCGCGATGCTGTCGCATGCCAACTTTCTCAATCTGGTGGAAACCGGCCGCGACCAGAAGCCCGACTGGAACAAATGGTCTGTTGACGACGTCTCGCTGGTGGCAATGCCGATCTTCCATATCGGCGGCTCCGGCTGGGGCGTGATGGGCCTCTATCACGGCGCCAGGGGCGTCATCGCGCGCGAGTTCGATCCCACCAAGGTGCTGGATTTCTTCGAGCAGTCCGGAATTACAAAGCTGTTCATGGTGCCGGCCGCGATGCAGTTCGTGGTGCGGCAGCCGCGCGCACGTCAGGTGGATTTCTCGCGGCTGAAATACATGCTCTATGGCGCATCGCCGATCCCGGCGGCGCTGCTGAAGGAATGTATCGAGGTCTTCAAATGCGGCTTCGTGCAGATGTACGGCATGACCGAGACCACCGGCACCATCGTGGCGCTGCCGCCGGAAGATCATGTCGAGGGACTGGACCGGATGCGCTCGGCCGGCAAGGCGCTGCCCGGCATTGAACTTGCGATCCTCGATGCCAACGGCAACCAGCTGCCGCCGGGCGAAGTCGGCGAGATCGCGACCCGCTCCGGCTCCAACATGGCCGGCTACTGGAATCTGCCGGAGGCCACCGCCAAGACGCTCGGCAGCGACGGCTGGCTGCGCACCGGCGATGCCGGCTATATGGACAAGGACGGCTACCTCTACATCCACGACCGCATCAAGGACATGATCATCTCGGGCGGCGAGAACATCTACCCCGCCGAGGTCGAGAGCGCGATCTGCGACCATCCCGACGTCGCCGAAGCCGCTGTCATCGGCATCCCCGACGACAAGTGGGGCGAAGCGGTCAAGGCGATCGTGGTGATGAAGCCGGGCAAGAGCGCAACCTCATCCGACATCATCAACTTCACCCGCGAACGCATCGCCGGCTTCAAGACGCCGAAATCGGTCGACTTCCTCGATGCGCTGCCGCGCAACCCCTCCGGCAAGATTCTGCGGCGTCATTTGCGCGATCCGTATTGGGCGGGGAAAGACCGGCAGGTGAATTGAAGCGAACCCGCAGGCGTCGTCCCCGCGAACGCGGGGACGACGTGGTGAGAGAGCTGAGCGCATTGCGAGCCCGGTACCGGCCTCGGGGTCGACCGCCTCACCAACACCGTCATTGCGAGCGTAGCGAAGCAATCCATCTTCCTTTGCTTTGTCGAAATGGATTGCGTCGCGGAGCTCGCAATGACGTTGATGGATTCCGTATCCTCCACGCTAAGCTTGCTGCGGCAAAATAACCCGTCGGGCAAAATTTCCCTTTCGCTGTCGGGCAAATCACTTCTACGACTCCCGCCATCCTCTCCCGGAGGAAGGGGCGTTGGCCATCGTCACCGAACGTTGGGATGGGATGCGGTGGACGCGGCGGCATCGTGCGCGCGATGGGATGGCAGGGCGGGCTTCACGGCCCGTGAGCGGTCACAGGACGTGCTGACGAGCGGTGCTGCAGCGTACGGTGAAGTCGTGTGGTCCTGACAGCCTCTGGGTTGGCGTCAAGTCCTTGCGGAGGCGAAGCCGGCCCAACCGGGCGTCAGGCCAGCCATATCCGCGGGGCGACGGTGACAAACAAATCCTGATCGCCGGGGAGCAACTGTATTTTACGTAGACCTGTGATCGGCCGGCCTCAAGGCTGGCGCTGCGCGCCACCGCCTTCGGCGGCTGACGGCCTTGACCCCGTCCGCTCACCGGTCTTTTGGCTTTGCATGCGCTCGGTCCTGGACCGAGCGCAGGGTTCGCTCGATCAGCTGACCGCGTAGCGTTTGGCGTCCCACTTCTGGCGCCGCTCGATCATGATGTTGAGAATGCTGATCAGCTTGCGCATGCAGGCAGTGAGCGCCACCTTCTTCAGTTTTCCCTTCGCCACCAGGCGGTCGTAAAAGGCCTTCAACACTGGATTGTGCTGTGTCGCCGCCCCAAGGCAGGCCATATAGAACATGTTGCGGGTCCGGCGCCGTCCGCCCTTGATGTGCCGTTCGCCTCGACGTCGGCCACTGTCGTCATCGTAAGGAGCTACACCCAACAAGGAGGCCACGATCTTGTTGTTGGCCTGGCCCAGCTCCGGCATGGCGGCAATGAGCGCAGCAGAGGTGACACGGCCGAGTCCCGGAACGCTTTCGATGATCTCGGCGAGTTCGGTAAAACGCGGCGTGGCCTGGATCATGGCTGAGATCTCAGCCTCGATCTTGACCAACTCGACGGCGATCGTCTTCGATATCCGGGCGTGAATCCGCTGCACCGCAGCCGGTAACGCATGCTCGCCCTGGCTTGCCAGCTTGGTTTGCATATCCTTCAGTGCCTGGCGCGCATTGACCATCTGGTGAAGCTGCTCGCACGTCGCATCGTAGGCCTGGCCCCGAGCTTCGTCGAAGGTCTCGGCGAACCAGGCAATCATCTCGGCATCGATCGTGTCATTCTTGGCGAGCCGCCCGGCCGATTGAGCGAAGCTGCGAACCCGCTTCGGATCGACGATCCGAACCTCGATCCGGGCGTCACGCAGCACCTTGGCCCACTCGCGCTCGTAGCCGCCGCTCGCCTCCATCACCGCCTTGCCGACCTTCTTCCGGCGGAGCCACGAGGCCAACTCGCGCCGGCCCTCCGCCGTGTTTGCGAACGTGCGCCTCAACGACAGCGAACGAATGCAACCATCCACCTTGTCTTTAGCGACATCGATCCCCGCGACAACGAGATCATTTTGTGCCATCATCCAGCTCCCTTCCTTGCTCGGTCCGGGCTCTAAGCCCATGCAACTGTTCGGGTTGAGGAAGACACCGGATCTGTCCCACGCTCCCCGGCAGGCTCTAACGGCCTTCGAGCACGAACGGGCTCAGATCCAGCGACGGGCGGTTGGTGAGAACCGCCCGTTCGCACATTCTGGCAGATTTTGCGGACACAAGAGCGCGCTATAAGCCGTAAAGCCATTGCGCAGGGAATGTCGGATCGCCTCCGCTGCCCTGTATGCTCGTGTGCGTTTTTTACTCGTGCATTTTGCACACGAGACCGCGGGTGCAGCGCGCATCCGGCATTCCCTGCTCCCTCTTCTTTCGAGGGACAACGAAACGCAAACCTCGGGCGCATCCCGTCGCGAGAACGCAAACGCGTATCTGCTGTTTGACATTCGAATCGGAAGGCGGCGACGAAGGCGACACATTCTCGCGTCGTCCCCGCGAACGCGGGGACCCATACGCCGTGCCGTAGTGGCTACGGGAAGTGAAAGTGGCCTTGTTGAAGCGTCACGCTCCCACAATAGACGACCGGGGTTATGGGTCCCCGCGTTCGCGGGGACGACGTGGTGATGGAGTTGCGGTCTCCCCTCTAATGCTTCCCCGCCCCCATATATCCGAACAGGAATCCCGCGACCTTCCGCTTCTGGATTTCCTCGCTGCCTTCGGTGATGCGGTAGCGACGGTGATGGCGGTAGATGTGTTCGAACGGCTTGTGGCGTGAATAGCCCATGCCGCCATGCACCTGCATGGCGCGGTCGGCGGCCTCGCAGCACAGCCGGTTCGCCCAGAAATTGCACATCGAGACCCGGTCGGACAGCGTGTGCTCGACCTGGGCCTGGGTCAGCTGGTCCATCTCCCAGGCGGTCTTGCGGATCAGAAGCCGCAGCATCTCGGCTTGCGTCGCCAGTTCCACCAGCGGCCACTGGATCGCCTGGTTCTCGGCCAGCGCCTTGCCGAACGGCTTGCGCTCGCGGGCGTATTTCACGCTTTCATTGATGCAATAGACCGCAGCGCCCAGCGAACTCGCCGCCTGCCGGATGCGATTTTCGTGGACGAAGCATTGCGCCAGCGACAGGCCGCGGCCGATTTCGCCGAACAGCGCGTCGTCGGGCACGAACACGTCGGTAAAGCTGACGCGCGGATGATCGGTCGGCATGTTGAAGGTCCACATGTACTCCTCGACCTTCACGCCTTTGGCTTTCGCCGGCACCAGGAAACAGGTGATGCCGCGGGCATCGCCGTCATTGCCTGACGTGCGGGCAAACAGCGCGCAGTGGGTGGCGACATGCATGCCGGTGGTCCACATCTTCTCGCCGTTGATCACCCAGCCCTTGACGCCGTCGCGGGTCGCCTCGACCGCGCGGGTTTCCATGTGGGTGGCGTCCGAACCGTGCTCGGGCTCGGTCAGACCGAAGGTGATGCGGTATTTGCCGGTGATCGAACCGTCGATCATGGCCTTCTGGTCGTCGCGGCCGTAGCGGTCGAGCATGGTGACGATCGGCAGGTTGCCGACGATGGAATGCTCGTTCTGCAGGTCGTTGTGCAGGCCGAGCCCCTTGGCCGCGAAATGCTCGCGGATCACGGCCATCCAGAGATTGGAGCCGTCCTTGCCGCCATAGCGCTTCGGGATCGCGAAGCGCAGATGGCCGGCGGCATCGGCGAGATTCTTGGCCTTGCGCAGCAGCACTTCCCAGTCATGCCGCGGCAGGCCGCCGTTGTCGAAATCGGTGCGCGCCCATTCGCGGCGATGGTCGAAGAAGCGGATGTTATCGTCGGCCTCTTCGAGCGGCTTGATCTCGCGGGCGATGAAGCGGTCGAGTTCGTCGAGATAGGCGACCAGATCGGCCGGCAGATTGAAATCCAAGGCGGTCTCTCCCGGAGATATCGTTATCGTCGATTTGCGTTTAGGCGCTGCGAGGCGCTGCTGCTCGGATCGATTAAGGTGAGAAGACGACGGCCAAGTCAAGCAACCGCATGGGGCTTGGCACGCGCAGGCGCTTTGCGTAATTGGATGGTATCGGACGGCGGGCACACGCTACTATCCCGGCCAATATTCTTCGCCGCAGAAAATCGAAATGGGAGCCAACATGGACCTGAAATTCTCCAAGGTAACGCGCAAGGGCCCGGTCACGATCGTGACGCTGTCGCGCCCCGAAGTGTACAACGCGCTGCATACCGACGCCCATTTCGAGCTGCAGAAGGTGTTCGACGATTTCTCTGCCGATCCGGAACAATGGGTGGCGATCGTCACCGGCGCCGGCGACAAGGCGTTCTGCGCCGGCAACGACCTGAAGTGGCAGGCGGCTGGCGGCAAGCGCGGCTGGGACAAGGGCGGCTTTGCCGGGCTGACCTCGCGCTTCGACTGCGACAAGCCGATCATCGCCGCCGTCAACGGCGTCGCGATGGGCGGCGGCTTTGAAATTGCGCTGGCCTGCGACCTCATCATCGCATCGGAGAATGCCACCTTCGCGTTGCCCGAGCCGCGTGTCGGCTTAGCTGCGTTGGCTGGCGGCGTGCACCGGCTGCCGCGCCAGATCGGGCTGAAGCGCGCCATGGGCATGATCCTGACCGCGCGCCATGTCGGCGCCAAGGAAGGGCTCGAACTCGGCTTCGTCAACGAGGTGGTGCCGCAGGGTGAAGCGCTGGCGGCGGCCGAGCGCTGGGCGGAGACGATCTGCAAGAACTCGCCGATGTCGATCCGCGCCTCCAAGCAGGCGATCCAGAAGGGGCTGTCGGTGTCGCTGGAGCAGGCGATATCGGAGCAGCGCGAGTATCCTGCGGTGAAGGCGATGGCAGCGTCGCAGGATTACATCGAGGGCCCGAAGGCGTTTTCGGAGAAGCGCCCGCCGAAATGGGTGGGGAAGTAAGGGGACGCATCCCCCTATCCGCTGTCATTGCGAGCGAAGCGAAGCAATCCATGGATCAACAGAAAGAAAGATGGATTGCTTCGTCGCAGGTGCTCCTCGCAATGACGATGCGGGTAGGCGGTCGCACTAAGCGCCCTTACTTCCCAACTCCCTCTTATATGACGCATAATTCGGCTGATCGACCGCGAGCTTGTCCATCGTGGTCTGCCAGAGGTGTTCGGCCAACCCAGGCGTCTGCAGGTCGGCTTCGCCGCTGGCGATGCGATCGGCGAGCATGCGGTTGAGTTCGCCGAGCGAGCCCTGCTGGCCGAGCAATTGCGACAGCCGGGCGAGTTCCGCCGTATCGCTGCCCTCTTCGAGCTCGAGTTGGCGCGTCACCAGATCGAGCGCGTTGATCGAAACCCGCAGCTTGAACGCGTTGTGCCCGCTGATCAGGGGTGCGATGTCGTTGCGCAGGAAATCCGCGACCGCCTTGATCAGTTCTTTCGGTGTCGGTTCGTCCTGCATCTCAGCCTCGCTCTCTCGGTGCCAGCAACCGCAACAGATCGATCTCGGTTTCCGAGGAGCGGCGGCCGATCATGGCGCGTTCGATGGAGTGCTCGGGCGAGAGGCGAAAACGCTGCATCATGCCGCAGCACATGATGCCCCAGCGCAGCGTGCCCATCACTTCCCAGAATTTGACGCGATCGGGATCGACGCGGCGGCCGGCCGCCTCGTAACCGGCAAACAGTTCCTCGCGCGTGCCGAAACCGCCGACCGGCTTGTCGATCTCGCCGAAGCGCCACGAATTGACGCAGATCCAGCCGAGGTCCTCCATCGGATCGCCGAGATGCGCAAGCTCCCAGTCCAGCACCGCGCGCACGCCGTCGGGGCCGATGATGAGATTGCCATGGCGGAAATCGCCGTGCACCAGCGTCACTTCCCCGGATGGTCCGGGATCGTGGTCGCGCAGCCAGCGCAGCGCCAGCTCGAACACCGGCCGCGGCCAATCAAAGCTGCGGTAGTCCCGTTCGAACTCGTCGATTTCCTTCGCCGCCGTCATGCGGCGAAGCTCGGGCAATTGCGCCGGATCCAGTCCGTGGATGCCGGCCAGTACCTTGCCGATCTGGCGCGCCAGGATCGGACGCGCCGATGCAAACTCGGCGTCGCGCAGGATCTTGCGCGGGATGGTTTCGCCCTCGACCCGCGCCATGATGAAGCCGGTGCCGAGTTCGTCCTGCGGCTGCAGCACATGCAGCACCCGCGGCGACGGCACGCCCGCATCGTAGGCGCGCTGCATCAGGATGGCCTCGGCATCGAGCCCGGCCGCACGCGAGGGCGCTGCGCCATAGCCCGGCGGCGCGCGGCGCAGGATCGCGCCTATGTTGCCGCCGGGATGGACAATGTCGAACGACCAGGTCTCCTGGCTGGCGCCGCCGGAGAGCCGGGCCGCGTTGATCACGCCGGTCGCGCCCTCACACCACGTCGCGACGCAACGCCCGAGCGCTTGCTCCATCATTTGCCCTTGAACTTTGCGGGCCGCTTCTCGAGGAACGCGGTGACGCCTTCCTTGAAATCTTCCGCCGAACCCGCCAGCCGCTGCGATTCAAATTCGAGGTTGAGCTGCTCCTCGAACGAGTTGTCGGGGCTTTCCCAATACATCTTGCGGATCAGCGACAGCGCGATGGTCGGGCCGTTCGCCAGCTCATGAGCAAGCTTCATGGTCTCTTCCGTCAAGGCCGCGTCGTCATAGACCCGGTTGACCAGACCCCATTCCAGCGCCTTCTCGGCCGGCAGGCGTTCGCCCAGCAGCGAAAGCTCCACCGAGCGCGCCTTGCCGATCAGCCGCGGCAACAGCCAGGTCGAGCCGCAATCCGGCACCAGGCCGATGCGGCGGAACGCCTGCAGGAAGTACGACGAGCGCGCGCACAGGATGATGTCGCCCATCAGCGCGAAGCTCATGCCGGCGCCGGCGGCCGGTCCATTGACCGAGGTGACGATCGGGCAATGCAGGTTGCGCAGACGGCGCAGGAACGGATGGAATGCGGTTTCGAGCGAAGAACCGGCATTGCTCTTGCCCGGCTTCTGGTTGTTGCGGCCCTGCAGATTGGCGCCGGTGCAGAATGCGCGGCCCGCGCCGGTCAGAACGAGGCAACGCACCTCCGCCTTCTTCTCGTCGATGGCGTCGAGCGCCTCGCCGAGACCGCCCAGCATATCGATGGAGACCGCGTTCATGACCTCCTGATGGTCGAGCTTGAGAACCGCGACCGGTCCATCGAAATCGAGCGTGACGTGCTTGAATTGCATTGTTTCCTCGTGCGTTGTAGCCCGCGTTGTAAGCCGCGGTGGGCCGGATCTGAACTCTCGGGCCATATTTGATTTTCTGCGCGGCCTTGTCCATGGTTGGGCCAGTACACCTGCCCGCCATCGGACGCACATCTAAAGTGCGCCAGACCAAATGAAAACACCCCAAAGGAAACTCTCATGAGCATTTTCGACCTCACCGGCCGCGTGGCTGTCATCACCGGCGGTAACGGCGGCATCGGTCTTGGCATCGCGCAGGCGCTGGCCGCCGCCGGCTGCAACGTCTCGATCTGGGGCCGCAACGCCGACAAGAACAAGGCCGCTGCGGCGACCATGGCGGGTGCGAAGGGCAAGATCGATACGCGTGTCTGCGATGTCAGCGACGCCGCTTCGGTCAAGGCTGCGATGGCCGCGACGCTGGACAGCTTCGGCCGGGTCGACGGCTGCTTCGCCAATGCCGGCATCGGCGGCGGCGGCAGGCGCGCCTTCATCGAGCGCACCGAGGAAGAATGGCGCACGATGTTCGCCACCAATCTCGACGGCGTATTCCACGTGTTTCAGGCCGCCGCCCGGCATATGACCGAGCGCGCCGCATCGGGCGATGCCTTCGGCCGGCTGGTCGCGACCTCGAGCCTCGCCTCGCTGTTCGGCACCGCGCGCAACGAGCACTACGCCGCGACCAAGGCCGGCATCAACGCGCTGTGCCGCGCGCTCGCGGTCGAGCTGGCGCGCCACGGCGTCACCGCCAACGCCATCCTGCCCGGCTGGATCAAGAGCGACATGACCGCCGGCATCATGGCCAACGACAAGTTCGTCGCCAATGTGATGCCGCGGATCCCGGTGCGGCGGTTCGGCGAGCCCTCGGATTTCGGCGGCATCGCCGTCTATCTCATGAGCAAGGCGTCGTCCTACCACACCGCCGACTGTTTCGTGATCGACGGCGGCTATACCGCGTTCTGATTTTCCGCGACGCGGACAAACCCGGCACCTGAAGAACTCGCCTGCCCCGTCTGCTTGTAAAGGCCGGGCGGGCGTCTAGACTATCGGCAAGAGCGCTTCAGACAGATCGCCCGGCAATGGGGCAGTAACGATCTGCACGAATGGGAGGATCACCAGATGAAACATGACTACGTGCCCCGAATGACGTCCTACACCCTCAATCCGGAGGACGAACTCAACGATCTCAGAATGTCGGATCGGGTCCGGCCGCTTTACGACCATGTGCGAAAGTTCATCCGGGAAACAGTCGAGCCGATGTCGGTCGAGTTCTACCGGCATGGCGAGAAGAAAACCGATCGCTGGAGCTTTACGCCCCAACAGCTCGAGGTGCTGGGAAAAGCCAAGGACAAGGCCAAGGAAGTCGGACTGTGGAACTTCTTTCTGCCCGATGCGGAGACCGGTGAAGGCCTGAAAAATCTCGACTACGCCTATATCGCCGCCGAACTCGGCAAAAGTCCGCTGGCCTCGGAGACCATGAACTGCTCGGCGCCGGACACCGGCAACATGGAAGTGCTGGAGCGTGTCGGCACCAAGGCGCAGAAGGAGAAGTGGCTGAAGCCGCTGTTGAACGGTGAAATCCGCTCCGCCTATGCGATGACCGAGCCGAATGTCGCGTCGTCCGACGCCAAGAACATCTCGACCACCGCAAAGCTCGTCGGCGACGAATGGGTGATCAACGGCGAGAAATATTACATCTCCGGCCTCGGCGACCCCCGCTGCAAGATCATGATTGTGATGGTGAAGACCAATCCGGATGCACCGCCGAGCAAGCAGCAATCGCAGATCCTGGTGCCGAAGGACACGCCCGGCGTCGAGATCATCGGGCCGATGCACGTGTTCGGCCACGACCATGCCCCGCGCGGTCATATGCATCTGCGCTTCAACAATGTCAGGGTGCCCAAGGACAACATGCTGCTCGGCGAAGGCCGCGGTTTCGAGATTTCGCAGGTCCGCCTCGGCCCCGGCCGCATCCATCACTGCATGCGGACGATCGGCAAGGCGGAAAAGGCGCTCGACCTGATGGTTTCACGCGGCCTGACGCGCGAAGCCTTCGGCAAGAAGATCGCGCATCTCGGCGGCAATCTGCAGATCATCGCGCAGGCGCGCTGCGAAATCGAGGCGATGCGTCTGATGGTGCTGAAGGCCGCCAAGGCCATGGACGTGCTCGGCAACAAGGACGCGCGCATCTGGGTCAGCATGGTCAAGGCCATGGTGCCGGAGCGCGCGGCAAAGATCATCGACCAGGCCATCCAGATGCACGGCGCCACCGGCATCTCGCAATGGACGCCGCTGGCCGAAATGTACACCGACGTGCGCCACCTCCGCTTCGCCGACGGTCCCGACGAAGTGCACTGGATGGTGGTCGGCCGCCACGAACTGAGCATGCCGTAGGCTCAACCTTCGCCCTCTCTCCGCTTGCGGGGAGAGGGCGGCCAAACGGCAAAATCCGTCAAACAGGAAATGCACGATGGAATACGCCCCAGAGGATCTGACGTCCCGTGAGCGCTACAAGGTGCTGACGGGGTTCGTCCTGCCGCGGCCGATCGCCTGGGTGACGACGATCGGACCGACCGGCGTGGTCAACGCTGCGCCGTTCAGCTTCTTCAACGTGTTCTGCGAGGATCCGCCGCTCTGCATGTTCGCCGCCAACCCGCGGCCCGATGGCCGCGTCAAGGACACGGTGGTCAACATCCAGCGCACCGGCGAGTTCGTGGTCAATCTCGCCGATGAGCCGCTGGCGCGCGCGATGCACGATTCCAGCGGCGACTTTCCACCTGAAGTCGGCGAGCCCGATTACCTCGGCCTGAAACTGGCGCCGTCGACAAAGGTCGCGGTGCCGCGACTGGCCGACGCGCCGTGGGCGATGGAGTGCAAGACCTGGAAGACGATCGATGTGAACGGCAACCGCCAGCTGATCATGGGTGAAGGCATCCATTTCCACATCCGCGACGAATTGTGGGATGCCGCTTCGATGCGGGTGAACATGGACCGCTATCACCCGGTCGGCCGCATGTTCGCCGACCGCTACTGCCGCACCGACGACCGAATCGTGTTCCCGCCGGCCGAAGGGACACCTGCAGCGTGAGGCGCAAACCGCACCCTACGATAGCGCCGCCGCTCTTTGCGGTTGCTCTGCCGCCGTCATCGTAAAGCCCTCGTATCCCTTGGCCGCGACGTCGTTGCAAATCTGCCGGTAAACCCCGACGCCGCCGATATAAGGCATGAAGACCTGCGGCTTGCCGGGGATGTTGGCGCCCATGTACCAGGAATTGGCCTGCGGATAGAGCGTGCCCTGAGCGACTTCGTTGACGTGCGCTACCCACTTGTCCTCGGCGGCCTTATTCGCTTCGATGATGTCGAGGCCGCGGTCGCGCATATGGGCGAGGCAGTCGGCGATCCAGTCGACATGCTGCTCGATCGAAACGATCATGTTGGAGAGCACCGACGGACTGCCGGGCCCGGTGATGATGAACAGATTGGGGAAGCCAGCGCTCATCAGGCCGAGATAGGTCTTGGGACCCTCGGCCCATTTCTGGTTCAGCGCCTGCCCGTTGCGTCCGCGGATGTCGATCTTTGCAACTGAACCCGTCATGGCGTCGAAGCCGGTTGCAAGGACCAGCGCGTCGACTTCGTAATCCTCATCCGCGGTCCGCACCGCGTTGGGCAGGATCTCCTGAATCGGATTCGACCTGATGTCGACCAGCGTCACGTTCGGACGATTGAAGGTCGCGTAGTAATCGGTGTCAACGCAGATGCGCTTCGACCCGATCGGATGGTTGTCGGGCTGCAGCAGCTTTGCGGTTCGTGGATCCTTGACGATCTCGGCGATCTTGTCGCGGACGAAATCGGCGGCGGTGTCGTTGGCGGCCTTGTCGAGCGCCAGATTGTTGTAGGCCATCATGAAGGTCAGGCCGCCGCGGCTCCAGCGCGTTTCGTATTTCGAGCGCCGCTCGCTATCGCCATCGTCGAGCGCGCCGCGATCGGGCATGTCGGTATAGATGCCGTTACGCGCCTCTTCCCGCGCAAAGCGCCTGATTTCCGGGTATTTTGCGCGAAACGCCTCGCGCTCCTCCGCCGTCAGCGCGGCGTTGCGGGCCGGTACGCTGAAGTTGGCCGTGCGCTGGAACACCGTGAGCTGGCTCGCCTGCTCGGCAATGATGGGAACCGACTGGATCGCCGACGATCCCGTACCGATGACGCCGACGCGCAGGCCGGCGAAATCTATCCGTTCATGCGGCCAGTTGCCGGTGTGATAGACTTTGCCTTTGAAATCCGACAGACCCTTGATATCGGGCACGCGCGCGTTCGACAGGCAGCCGGTGGCGAGCACGACGTGTTTCGCCGTCACCGTCTTGCCGTCGGAAGTCGTCACCGACCATGTGTTTGAGCTTTCGTCGAAGGCCGCCCGATCGACGCGGGTATTGAGCTGGATATCGCTGCGCAGTTTGAAGCGGTCGGCGACGTGGTTGGCGTATTTCAGGATTTCGGGCTGCGGCGCGCAGCGCTCGCTCCAGTTCCATTCCTGCTGCAGTTCGTCCGAGAACGAATAGGAATACTGCATGCTTTCGACATCGCAGCGCGCCCCGGGGTAACGGTTCCAGTACCAGGTGCCGCCGACGTCGCCGCCCTGCTCGTAGACCCGAGCCGACAATCCCTGCCCGCGCAGCTTATGCAGCATGTACATGCCGGCAAAACCCGCGCCGACCACGACGACGTCGTAAGCCTCGGTGCCTGCGGTCTGGCCTTTGCCTGAAATGGATTGCACGGCGGACATTGGTGCGAACTCCCTCGAGATTTTCTTTATGTTGGGATCAGCATTCTACCCGCGGCGCGAAAGCGCAAGAGCCAAAACCGCCGTTCCGGGCTGCATATTTTGCCTCACGGAATACGCAACAAACGGCTTTCGCCGCATCGGCTCTGCCCGGCGCCTCGACGCAAGACCAGGCCGACCCGCTTGGCTTCGATGCCCCCGATGCGCTAGCGTCGCCGGAACATGCACCCATCCAGACCTGGAATGAACAGCGTCGCTCAAGACGCGCCCAAGCCGCCCCCTCTGGATGAGCTCCGCGTTTTAGGAAGGTATCAAGAAGAACAATGGCAAACGCAGCGCAATCCGACGACCGCATCCCCGTCATTGTCGGCGTCGGCGAAATCACCGATCGACCGAAGGAAATCGCCGATGGCCTCGAGCCGCTCGCTTTGCTGGAACAAGCGCTGAAGCGCGCGGAAGCGGACTCAGGCGGCAAACTGCTCGGCGACATCGACTCGCTCGACGTCGTCAATTTCCTGAGCTGGCGCTACCGCGATCCGGAGAAACAGCTCGCCGGCCGTCTCGGCATCAAGCCGGCGCACCTCTATTACGGCCCGGTCGGCGGCGAAAGCCCGATCCGCTATCTGCACGAGGCCGCGCAACGCATCGCACGCGGCGAATGCAGCGTCGCCGCGGTCTGCGGTGCCGAAGCGCAGTCGACCGCAACCAAGGCGGAGCGCGCCAAGATCGAACTGCCGTGGACGCCCTTCGCCCATGACGTGGAAGAGCCGAAGCGCGGCGCCGCGTTCCAGAAACCAATGGCCGTGAAGCTCGGCGTGTTCAGGCCGATCACCGTCTATCCGCTCTACGAGACCGCGACCTCGGCGCATTGGGGCCAGACTCCGCGCGAAGCGATGGCGGAATCGGGCGCGCTCTGGTCGGTCTATTCAAAGGTGGCGGCGGAAAATCCCAATGCCTGGCTGAAGCGGCGTTTCAGCCCTGAGGAGATCACGACGCCGACGCCGGAGAACCGGCTGATCGCCTGGCCCTACAACAAGCTGATGGTGGCCAATCCGACCGTCAATATGGGCGGAGCGGTTCTCCTGACCAGCCTTGCCAAGGCGCGGGCCGCGGGCGTGGCTGAGGACCGCATCGTTCACGTCTGGGGCGGCGCATCGGCGGAGGAGCCGCGGGATTATCTCATCCGCGATCAGTTCTACGAGAGCCATCCGCAGAATGCCGTGCTCAAGGCGGTGATGGATCTGGTCGGCGGCAACGGCAGGACGTTCGACGCGATCGAACTCTACAGCTGCTTTCCCTGCGTGCCGAAAATGGCGCGGCGGACGTTGGGCCTGGGCCCCGACGTACAGCCGACGGTGACCGGCGGTCTCACCTTCTTCGGCGCGCCGCTCAACACCTACATGACGCATGCGGCCTGCGCGATGGTGCGCCGCTTGCGTAACGGCGCCAAACTCGGCCTGCTCTACGGCCAGGGCGGTTTTGTCACCAAGCATCACGGGCTGGTCCTGTCGCGGCAGGCGCTTGGGCACGCACTCGCGCAGGATACCAGCGTGCAGGCGGAAGCCGACCGGCATCGCGGCAAGGTGCCCCAATTCGTCACCGAGGCCAGCGGCAAGGGTAAGGTCGAAAGCTTTACCGTGCTCTATGGCCGCGGCGGCGAAGTCGAGCACGGCGTAGTGATGATGCGGACGGTCAATGATTGCCGCGCGCTGGCGCGGGTGCCCGCCAATGACGGCGCGACGCTGGCGCATCTAACCAACATGGACCGCACGCCGGTAGGCTCGCTTGGCGATATCGCCACGGCCGAAGACGGCGTGCTGGAGTGGCGGCACCCGTAACCGAGGCAAGCTCCGTCAGGCCGCCCGCACCGAGTCGAGGAATCTTCCGACCTCGAGCTTGAGGCGGTTGGAGTCGCCGGACAGCGACTGCGCCGCGGAAAGAACCTGCGAGGACGCCGATCCGGTCTCGCTGGCGCCGCGCTGCACGTCGGTGATGTTCGACGAGACCTGCTGGGTGCCGTGCGCCGCCTGCTGCACGTTGCGGGAAATCTCCTGCGTCGCCGCGCCCTGCTCTTCCACCGCCGCCGCGATGGTCGACGAGATCTCCGACAGTTTCTCGATGGTGCCGCTGATCTCCTTGATAGCGTTGACCGAGTCCTGGGTCGCGGCCTGAATGCCGGCGATCTGCTGGCCGATCTCGCCGGTCGCCTTCGCGGTCTGCTCGGCCAGCGCCTTGACCTCGGAAGCCACGACCGCGAAGCCTCGACCCGCTTCGCCGGCGCGTGCCGCCTCGATGGTGGCGTTGAGCGCCAGCAGGTTGGTCTGTCCGGCGATGGTGTTGATCAGTTCGACCACGTCGCCGATCCGCGCGGCCGCCTTCGACAATTCGCTGACCCGATCGGTCGTGGTGCGCGCCTGGCCGACCGCCTCGTTGGCCATCCGCGCCGATTCCTGGACCTGGCGGCTGATCTCGTTGACGGACGACGCCATTTCCTCAGTCGCGGAAGCCACCGACTGAACATTGGTGGAGGCTTCCTCGGAGGCAGCAGCGACCGCCGTGGTCAGTTCCTGCGCCCGTTCCGCGGTCGAGGTCAGCGTGCCGGCGGAAGCTTCGAGTTCGGTCGAAGCGGAAGACACGGTCTGGACGATCTCGCCGACCGCGCCTTCAAAGTCGTCGGCGAGCTTGATCATGTCGGCCTTGCGCTGTTGCGCTGCGATCTGGTCCTGCTCGATCTTGGCTTCCGCTTCGTCGCGGGCCTTCTGCTCGGCGTTCTCGCGGATGACGGTCACGGTCTTGGCGAGGTCGCCGATTTCGTCGCCGCGATTGGCGCCGGGAATCACCACATCAAGATTGCCGCCGGCCATCTCACCCAGCGCACCGTTCAGCCGCATCATCGGACGCGCAATGCCGAGGAAGGAGAAGATCACCGACGCGATCAGGGACAGGACAACGACGACGGTCATGATCAGGTTGATCCGGTTGGCCTGCACCGTCTCGGCAACGACCGCGTCCTTGGAAGCTTTCGCATCCCTTTGCGCGTTGGCGACCGTCGATTCCATCAACTCAACGGCGTCGGCGACAACCTTGACCGTGCGATTTGCAATGATATCGGCCTTCAATTCCTCGCTCTTGACGACCTCGTCATTGGCGGCCATGAAGCGCTTCACGATCTTGTCCATCGAGCTGATCACGCTCAGCAAGTCCCTGTCGTCGGCCTCGCCCCGCAGCTCGTTGAAATTGGCCTTGAGCGCGGCCTGGGTCTTCGCAATTGAGGCGCTCAAGCTTGAATCGCCGGTCGCCCCCAGCCGCCAGACCATGGCCTGCAGCGCGTTTACCTTGGCGTCGGCCTTATGCAGCAGCTTTTCGATCTCGGTGCGATTGTCCAGCTTGGCCAGCGCCGGCGAAGCCAGTTGGGCATCGATGGCCTTGGTCCATTCGACGGATATCTCCGAGCGCTTGTCAATCTGCGCGAGCAGCGTGGTTTGGGTTTTCGCCATATCTTCCATGGCGGACGCGAAACTGTCGATCAAGGACTTGATTTTCCCCAGTCGCTCCCTGGTTTCCAGCTCCTGAGCGCTCGTCAGCGCGGCATCCAGTTCCTGCGCTTCGGATGCCTTGAAGCGTTGCAGGTCGGCGACGATCTTTTCGACGTCGGCGGAGGTCCTTGCCAACCTGACATCGCGGGCGGTGAGTTGCATCTTCCGCAGGTCCAGATGCGCCCCGAGCGCGTTATCGGCCACCCGTTGCGACCGGTCGGCGCGTTCGGTTGATCCGGCTACCATCGATTCGGTCATCATCTGGTTGGCCGCCATACCGATCGCCAACAATACGCCGACGGCACCGGCCAGACCCAGCTTGTTTCCGATGCGATTGAGCTTGATCATCTCAAGGACCCCCTAGTTTGCCGAAATCCGGAATTGGCGATGGCAAACGGAAACCAGCGACCAACGCATGCAGGTAGCAACGATACCGTGCCTTAACCTAGGGCTGGTTAATTCCGGGTTTCGTGGGACCACGGAGCCATGCACCGAATGGCCGGGCGACATTTGCCCGACATAAAAAAGCCCGGTCCCTTCACGGGCCGGGCTCTTTGATTGCCGTCGGCGGTTGTTGTCAGGCCGCCCGCACCGAATTGAGGAACTTGCCAACCTCGAGCTTGAGGCGGTTGGAGTCGCCGGACAGCGACTGCGCCGCGGAAAGAACCTGCGAGGACGCCGATCCGGTCTCGCTGGCGCCGCGCTGCACGTCGGTGATGTTCGACGAGACCTGCTGGGTGCCGTGCGCCGCCTGCTGCACGTTGCGGGAAATCTCCTGCGTCGCCGCGCCCTGCTCTTCCACCGCCGCCGCGATGGTCGACGATATCTCCGACAGCTTCTCGATGGTGCTGCTGATTTCCTGGATGGCGCCGACCGACTCCTGGGTCGCGGCCTGAATGCCGGCGATCTGCTGGCCGATTTCGCCAGTCGCCTTCGCAGTCTGCTCGGCCAGTGCCTTCACCTCGGAAGCCACGACCGCGAAGCCGCGGCCGGCTTCGCCGGCACGCGCCGCCTCGATGGTGGCGTTGAGCGCCAGCAGGTTGGTCTGTTCCGCGATGGTATTGATCAGTTCGACCACGTCGCCGATCCGGGCCGCGGCCTTCGACAACGCGCTGACGCGGTCGTTGGTCCTGCGCGTCTGGTCGACGGCCTCATTGGCCATCCGCGCCGATTCCTGGACCTGGCGGCTGATCTCGTTGACGGACGACGCCATTTCCTCCGTCGCGGAAGCCACCGACTGCACATTGGTGGAGGCTTCCTCGGAGGCAGCCGCGACCGCCGTAGTCAGCTCCTGCGCCCGTTCCGCGGTCGAGGTCAGCGTGCCGGCGGAGGCTTCGAGTTCGGATGAGGCCGACGACACGGTCTCGACGATCTCGCCGACCGCGCCTTCGAATTCATCGGCGAGCTTGATCATGTCGGCCTTGCGCTGTTGCGCTGCGATCTGATCCTGCGCGATCTTGGCTTCCGCCTCGTCGCGGGCTTTCTGCTCGGCGTTCTCGCGGATGACGGTCACGGTCTTGGCGAGGTCGCCGATTTCGTCGCCGCGGTTGGCGCCGGGAATCATCACATCAAGATTGCCGCCGGCCATCTCACCCAGCGCACCGTTCAGCCGCATCATCGGACGCGCAATGCCGAGGAAGGAGAAGATCACCGACGCGATCAGCGAAATCACCACCACGATCGCCATCGCCATGCTGATCCGGTTGGCCTGCGCAGTCGCTGCCAGGACTTCCTCCTTTGAGGCATTCATATCCTTCTGCGCGCTCGCAACGGCAGCTTCCATCAATTCGCCGGCCTCGTTGACGACCTTGATCGTCCGATTGGTCGTGATCTCGGCCTTCGATTCCTCGGACTTGACGACATCGCCATTGGCGACAAGAAATTTCTTGATCACGGATTCCAGCGAGCTGATCCTGCCGTGGAATTCCTTGTCATCGGTCTGCTTGCGCGCGGCTTTCAAGGCATCCTTGACCGACCCTTCGGCAATCGCGATCGTCCCCAGCTGTTCGACGTCACCAGTGCCCCCGAACCGCCATGCCGCCGCCCGCATCGTATTCACGCTGCCATCCGCCTGATACAGCAGCTTTTCTATTTCCGGACGGTTCGGCAAGTCAGCCAGCGCCGGTGATGCCAATTCGGATTCGATCGCCTTGGTCCACTCATTGGAGATCACCGACCGCTTGCCGATCTGCGCGAGCAGATCGCCTTGGGCTTTCGCAAGCTCCTCGGTGCCGGAGGCGTAGTCGGTCATCAGCGACTTGATGTTCTGTAACCGCTGCCTGGTCTCGGGCCTTTGCGCGCTCGCCAATGCGGCTTCGATCTCCTTCATTTCGACCGCGCCAAACTGGCGCATCTCGGCGACGCCCCTGTCCACTTCGGACTGGGTGCTTGCCAACCTGATGCCGCGGGCGGCGAGTTGCACCTGCCGCATGTTGAGGTGCGCCGCGAGGGTGCTTTCGGCCACGCGTTGGGATCGATCAGCGCGATCGCTCGCTCCGGCCACCGTGGACTCCGTCACCATCTGATTGGCGACCATGCCGATCGCCAGCAAGACGCCGATAGCGCCGGCGAGACCGAGCTTGTTGCCGATGCGATTGAGCTTGATCATTTCATCCAACCTTCTTTTTCTTCTTGGAATCGGGATTTGCCCTGGCGAATCAAATCCCGCGCGCGGCCGGCGCTGTGACGCGAATACCGCTCAAGGTTGTTAGGTCCGGTTAATTTAAATTTCCGTGAAACTAGGGACCATCCGATCGAGCCTCGCCTGATCGGGGCGAACCGCGCGCGGAGCTTCATGTCAGCGCCTAACGCATCAGCTTGAGCGCGTCGGAGAAAAATTCCGTACCGCCGAAATTGCCCGATTTGAGCGCAAGCAGCATGTCGCCGCCCACGGCGCCTACAGCGCGCAAAACCGGCACTCCTGCAGCGATTTCCTCGCCAACCAGGAAGCCGGGAATCCGCAAGCGATCGACCACGGCGCCTGAAGTTTCGCCACCGGCAACGACCAGTCGCCGCACGCCGGACTGGACCAGTCCTTCCGCAAGGTCGGCCATGGCCTGCTCGATGGCATGTCCAGTTGCATCGCGGCCATGACGAGACTGCAGAGCCGCAACCTGATCCGGCGTCGAGCTGCTGGCGATCAGGACCGGGCCGCGAGCGAGACGCTCGCCGGCCCAGGCCAGCGCGCGCCGGACTTCATCCTTGCCCGCGACCACCTGACCGGGATCGAGGCGCAGCACCGGCATGATAGCTTCGGCGCTTGCGATCTGCTGCAGGGTCGCCTGCGAACAACTGCCGGCAAGGCACGCCGCCGGTCCGCCGACCGGTGCACCGGCAACCGCATTCGGCGCGTTCGACTTGACGCGGCCCGAGGCGACCAGCGCGCGGGCGAGGCCGAGCCCGATGCCGGACGCGCCGACGGAGAGCCGGTGGTCCAGCGCCACCGCGCCGATGGTTTCGAGGTCGCGGTCGAATACGGCATCGACGATGACAGCCCCGAGGCCCTTGCCGGCAAGATCGGCCAGCCGCGCCCGGACCGCATCGGGACCACGCGTCAGCACCGCCAATTCGACCAGGCCGATCCTGGTCCTGCTCTGCCGCGCCAGCACCCGCACCAGGTTGGAATCATGCATCGGGTTGAGCGGATGGTCCTTGAGCGGGCTTTCGTTCAGCGGCACGGAGCCCACGAACAGATTGCCCTGATAGACGGTGCGGCCGGTCTCGGGAAACGCCGGCGTCACCAGCACGATCGCGTCGCCGGAATCGGCACGCAGCGCGTCCATGACCGGGCCGATGTTGCCGGCGTCGGTGGAATCGAAGGTCGAGCAGATCTTGAACAGCACATGACCAGCGCCCCGGTCGCGCAGCCATTTTTCGGCGGCGCGCGAGCGCGACACCGCAAGCCCGGCCTCGATCGAGCGGCTCTTCAGCGACACCACCACCGCGTCGACCTCGGGCAATGCCAGATCGTCGGACGGGACGCCGATGGTCTGCACCGTACGCAGGCCGCAGCGGGTCAGCGTGTTGGCGAGATCGGAAGCGCCGGTGTAGTCGTCGGCAATGCAGCCCAGCGCCAGGGTCACGGCTTTGCTCCGGCGTAAAGCCTGAACCAGCCGAGGCCATCCGTCGTCTTGGCCCGCGGGTTGTATTCGCAACCGACAAAACCGCCATAACCGAGCCGGTCGAGCTCGGCGAACAGGAACGGATAGTTCAACTCCTCGCCATCGGGTTCGTTGCGCGACGGGATGCTGGCGATCTGGACATGGCCGATGATCGGCATCATCTCGCGCAGCCGCATGGTGACGTCGCCATGGATGATCTGGCAGTGATAGATATCGAACTGCAGTTTCAGATTGGGAATCTTCAGCTCGTTGATCAGGTCGCGCGCGAACGAGAAATCGTTGAGGAAATAGCCGGGCACGTTGCGCGAATTGATCGGCTCGATCACCACATCGAGGCCATGCGGCGCGAAGAACTCCGCGGTCCAGGCCACGGATTTGTAGAACGCCTCCACCGCCTTGGCATTGCTGCGGCTGGCAATGCCCGCCATCAGATGCAGCCGCTTGACACCGGTCGCCTGGGCGTAGGGCAGCGCGGCGCGCAGGCTCTGCTGCAGATCGTCGAACCGATCCGGCAGCGCCGCAAAACCTTTTTCGCCGGCGTCCCAGTTGCCCGGCGGCAGATTGAACAGCGCCTGGGTCAGGCCATTGGCACGCAGCCGCTTGCCGACCTCTTCGGCCGGATGGTCATAGGGGAACAGGAATTCGACGGCGGTAAATCCCGCTTTCGCCGCCGCCTCGAAGCGGTCGAGGAACGGGACTTCGTTGAACATCATCGAGAGATTGGCGGCGAAGCGGGGCATCGACTGTCCTCTTGTTGAATTCTACTTCGGCTCGCCCGGCAAATGCGTGCCGGTAACGCGGGCATACATCCGCGCCACCGAAGCGTCGTCGTCGCGGCCCATGCCGGAAGCCGATGTCATCAGGAACATCTGCAGCGCGGCGGCCGATACCGGCACCGGAAATTTCGCCGTGCGCGCCATGTCCTGGATGATGCCGAGGTCCTTGACGAAGATGTCGACCGCACTGCGCGGGGTGTAATCGCCGTCGAGCACATGCGGCATGCGGTTCTCGAACATCCAGGAATTTCCGGCCGACGCCGTGATCACTTCATAGACCTTGCGGATATCGAGGCCCTGCTTGGCCGCGAATGCGATCGCCTCCGAGGCGGCGGCGATATGCACGCCGGCCAAGAGCTGGTTGATCATCTTGAACGCGGCGCCCTGGCCGGCGGCATCGCCGAGTTCGTAGAGCTTGGCCGCCATCGCATCGAGCGCCGGCCTTGCTTTGGCGAAGGCGGCGGGACTGCCCGATGCCAGAATCGTGAGTTCGCCCTGCGCCGCGCGCTGCGCGCCGCCCGAGATCGGTGCGTCGAGATAGTGCCGGCCGCTGGCTTCCAACAGCTTGGCCAGCCGCCGCGCGACATCCGGGTCCATGGTGGCGGAGGAGATGAACACGCCACCTTTGGCCAGCGTCTCGGCGACGCCGTCCTTGCCGAACAGGATGGCCTCGGTCTGGGCGGCGTTGACGACGACGCTGACGGCGATGTCGGCGGATTTGGCGGCCTCGGCTGGCGTCTTCGCGCCCTTGCCGCCGTCGGCGACGAACCGCGCCACGCTGTCCGGCGAGACGTCGCAGCCGGTCACATCCAAACCCGCGCGCCGCAGCGAGGTCGCCATGCCAAACCCCATCGAGCCGAGCCCGATGACGGCGATACGCGGTTTTGCGGTTTCAGGCATGCGGCAGTCCCCTCGGCTTCCTCTTTGGCCGGCATCGTTGGCCGGCTTGGCCTCTGCGTATCACGGCTTGGCCGCGCTGCCAAAGCATGAGACAAGGCGGCAAAGAGGTGCTGCCATGACCGAAACCAGGGTTCGCGAGGAAATCTGCCGCCTTGGGCGCTCGCTGTTCGAGCGCGGGCTGACGCCGGGCTCCTCTGGCAATATCAGCGTGCGGCTTGACGACGGCGGCTGGCTGGTGACGCCGACCAATGCCTCGCTCGGCTCCCTGGACCCGGCGCGGCTGTCGCGGCTCGATGCCGACGGCCGGCTCGCCTCCGGCGATGCGCCGACCAAGGAAGTGCCGCTGCATACCGCGCTGTACCAGACCCGCCGCACCGCGCGCGCGGTGGTGCACCTGCATTCGACCCATTCGGTGGCGCTGTCGATGCTGCCGGAGATCGACCCCCGCGCCGCGCTGCCGCCGATGACGGCCTATTACCTGATGAAGTGCGGCTTAACCGCCCTCGTGCCGTATTATCGGCCGGGCGATCCGGCGGTGGCCGACGCGATCAAGGGGCTCGCCGGAAAGTATTCGTCGGTGCTCTTGGCCAATCACGGCCCGGTGGTCGCGGGCGAAACGCTGGAAGCCGCGGTCTATGCGATGGAAGAACTGGAAGAAACCGCAAAGCTCTATCTGCTGCTGCGCGGGCTGAACCCGCGTTTCCTGACGCCGGCGCAGATCGCCGATCTGTCAAAGACCTTCGGGCTGACGCTACCGGAGCACGGGCACGAGTAACTCTCCTTGTCATGGCCGGGCTTGTCCCGGCCATCCACGTCTATGTTGCGCACAACGAAAGAACGTAAGACGTGGATGCCCGGCACAAGGCCGGGCATGACGCGGAAAACCCACCGTGACAGCGAAAAGGATGGCGGAAATACGCTACGTTATTCCGCCTACGGACTGCCGGATATTCACGACCACACCTGGCCGGTCGCCATTGCGAATGAACGCTCCCTCCACGTCATTGCGAGCGAAGCGAAGCAATCCATTGGCACAACGGAAAAAAGGGTGGATTGCTTCGTCGCTACGCTCCTCGCAATGACGACCTCTGGCTACAGCCCCAGATACGCCTTGCGCACGTCGGGATTGCCCTTGATGTCGCTGGCCGTGCCCTGCATCAGCACGCGGCCGGTCTGCAGGATGTAGGCGCGGTCGGCGATGTCGAGGCATTCGGCCATGCGCTGCTCGACGATCAGCACGGTCATGCCGGCGTCGCGGATTCGTTTCACCGCGGCAAAGATCTCATCAACCAGTTTCGGCATGATGCCCTGCGACGGCTCGTCCAGCATCAGCAGCCGCGGCCGCGTCATCAGCGCGCGGCCGATCGCCAGCATCTGCTGCTCGCCGCCGGAGAGCGTTTCGGCGCGCTGCTCCAGTCGCTCCGACAGCCGCGGAAACAGCTGGAACACCAGCGCCAGCGGTTGGTCGCGGTCCGCCTCGTGGCGATAGAGATAGCTGCCGAGCCGCAAATTGTCGCGCACCGATAGCCGCGGAAACAGCCGGCGGTTTTCCGGCACATAGGCGATGCCGCGCGCGGTGATCGCATGCTGCGCCAGGCCGTCGATACGCGCGCCATCGAAGGTGACGGCGCCGGAGCGCGGACGTTCGTCGCCGGCGATGGACTTCAGCAGCGTCGATTTGCCGGCACCGTTGGCGCCGGCGACGCAGACGATTTCGCCCTTGGCGACATCGAGGCTGACGGCCGAGATGGCGACGAGTCCCTGATACGCGGTGGTGACTTCATGCACCGACAGCATGACGATCCCCAAGGTAGGCGCTGATGACTTTCGGATCGCGAACGATGTCGGCAGGCTTGCCTTCGACCAGCACCTTGCCGAGATCGAGCACGATGGCACGGTCGACCAGCGGCATCACGATCTCCATGACGTGCTCGACCATCAACACGGTGACGCCGGTGTCGCGTACCCGGCGCACCAGTTCGACGCCGGTTTGCGCTTCGATCGGGGTCAGGCCCGTGAGCACTTCGTCCAGCAGCAGCAATTTGGGCTCGGTCGCCAGCGCACGCGCGACCTCGAGCCGGCGTTTTTCCGACGGGATCAACTCGCTGGCCATCACATCGGCGCGGGCGGAGAGGCCGGCGAATTCCAGGACCTCATGGGCTTTGCGGCGCGCCTCGCGCATCACCGTGGTGCGGACCAGCGCGCCGACGATGACGTTGTCGATCACGGTCATGGTCTCGAAGCTCTTGACGACCTGGAAGGTGCGGCCGATGCCGCGCACGCAGCGCTCGGCTGCCGGCAGCCTGGTGACGTCCTCGCCGTCAAACCAGATCGAGCCCTGGGTGGGCGGCAGCACGCCCGCGATCAGGTTGAACAGTGTCGACTTGCCGGCGCCATTGGGACCGATCAGTCCGACGATCTCGCCGCGCCCGACGGAAATCGAAATGTCGCTGTTGGCGATCAGGCCGCTGAACCGTTGCCAGACACCGCGGGTTTCCAGCAAGGCTGTCATCGGACCGCTCCCTTGCGACGGCGCGAGAACAGTCCGACCAGGCCCTCCGGCCGCGCCAGCGAGATCAGCACGATCAGGGTGCCGTAGACGATCAGATCGACGCCGCGGCCGGAGCCGCCGATGAAGGAACGCGTCAGCTCGGTGAGCGGGATCAGGATCACGGCGCCGAGCGCCGGTCCCCACAGCGTACCGATGCCGCCTAGCACCGCAGGCAGCGCCATCAGCAGCGAGAACTGGAAACCCATCACGCTCTCGGGATCGATGTAGGATACGAACTGTGCGTAGAAGCTGCCGCCGACCGCGGTCAGGAATGCCGAGACCGCCGCGGCGCCCATCTTGGAATTGAACACCACCACGCCGAGGCTTTCGGCGGCGTCCGGATTGTCCTTTACCGCGCGCCACCAATAGCCCCATTTGGAATCTTCCAGCCACCAGGTGACAAACCAGGCGATGCAGGCCAGCGCCAGCGCGAAGTAGAAGTAAGGCAGCTTGCTGCGGGTGAATTGGAACGTCAGCCAGCTATCCGTGCGGACGGGAATATCGATGCCGAGCGCGGCGCCGGCCCAATCCCAGTTCTGAATCAGCAACAGCGCGATCTCGGCGATGACGATGGTGGCGATGACGAAGTAATGGCCGCGCAGGCGGAAACAGGGATAGCCGAGCGCCATCGCGATCACGGCCGAGATCAGCCCGCCGCCGATCATTCCGAACCACGGCAGCACGCCAAATTTGGTGAAGAGGATCGCGGTCGTGTAGGCGCCGAGCCCGAAATACAGCGCGTGGCCGAGCGAGATCTGCCCGCAATAGCCGGAAAGGATATTCCAGCTCTGCGACAGCGCCGCATACATCAGCGTCAGAACCATGATGTTCTGGACGTAGACGTCCTTGACGAACAGCGGCACCAGCGCCGCGACGAAGGCGAGACAGGCGGCGACGATCAGGTCGCGGCGGCGGCGCTGGGCGAAGGCCGTATCCATCACATCGATCCGAACAGGCCGCGCGGCCGGACAAAGACCACCAGCAGGTAGACCGCGTAGATGCCGACCGATTTCAGTGACGGCGGCATGATCAACGCGGTGGTGGCCTCAACGAGGCCGACGATGATGCCGCCGGCAAAGGCGCCGAACACGCTGCCGAAACCGCCCAATGCCACCGTGACATAGGCGATCAGCGCGAACGAGGCGCCAACGTCGGGATAGATGTAGAAGAACATCGCCATGACAGCGCCGGCCAGGCCGACCAGCGCCGCGCCGAGGCCCCAGCCCAGCGCGAACACCCTGTTCTTGTCGATGCCGACCAGCGCCACCGCGCCGGCGTCCTCACGCGTCGCCTCGAGGGCCCGGCCGAAATCGGTGCGGTTGATGAAGAAATACAGCGCGACGAACGCGGCGATCGCCACCAGCGCGCCGATCAGTTGCGGCTGAGGCAGGAAAATGCCGCCGACCGATATGGTTTTGCCGCCGAACCATGAATGGGTGACGCTGCGATAGTCCGGCGTGAAGAAGAACTGCGCCAGGCCCCGCATGACGATGGCAAGGCCGAAGGTGGAGAAAATCTGCACCATGCCGGCATTGGCTTTCGCCCTGACCGCAAAGCGGACGATCACGAGGTAGACCACCGCCCCGAATACGAACAGGGCGGCCGCGACCAGCGGCGCCGACAGCAAGGGGTCTATCGCGAAGAACGCGAACAGGAAGAACGTCGCATACATCGCGATCATGAGGAACTCGCCGTGGGCGAAATTCACCACGTCCATCAGGCCGAAGATCAGCGCCAGCCCCACGGCGATCAGGCCGTAGAGCAGCCCCATCAGCAGGCCGCTGGCAAGACTCTGGATGATGGTCTCGGCTGTCACCGGGATGTCCCCATCCTATGTCGTCCCTGCGAACGCAGGGACCCATAACCACCGGAATCGCGTTTGAATGAAGGACGTGAGGCCACGATGAAAAAGATACTCCTGGGCGTATGGGTCCCTGCGTTCGCAGGGACGACGATGCGTTTGTGATAAGCCTCCCAAGAAGATGGCTTACTTCATCGGCCAGAGGGCTTCGGCGATAGCCGCCTGCGCCGGGAAGACGGTGACGAACTTGCCGCCGACATATTGCAGCAGCACCGGATCGGCGTCGTTGTTCTGGCCCATGTCGTCGAACTTGACGCGCTTCCACGGCATGATGGTCTGCTCGCCCGGCATGTCGGTGGCCGCCAGCGCCGCACGGATCTTTTCGCCATCGGTGGACTTGGCGCGGTTGATGGCGTCGGCCATCACGATCAGGCCCATGAACTGCCGCGACGTCAGATCGTTGAAATCCTTGCCCGACTTTGCCTTGTACATGGTGTTGATGGTGCCGACGACCGGCCGCTTCTTCGCGAGATCGAGCGAGAAGCTGCCGCGCGAGATCACGCCTTCGAGCTTGTCGCCGACCGCGTCGTACAGCGCCTTTTCGGAGAAGCCGGCGTCCTGCGCGACGATCGCCTTCGGCTTGTAGCCGAGCTCCGCCATGGTCTTCACCAGGAGGATGCCGTCGGTGGTGTAGCTCGAGGGCATCAGCACGTCGGCGTTGGCGGCCTTGAGCTGCTGCACTTCCGCGGACAATGACGGCGAGTTGGAGCGGTATTTGATGTCGGCGACGATCTTGTAGCCGCGCTCCTTGGCGAGCTTGAGCTGGGCGTTGCCGGAATCGGTGCCGAAAATGGTATCCTCATGGAACAGCGACAATGTCTCGATCTTGGTGCCCTTCTTCTTCAGGGCGTCGAAGAAGTCGAACATCGCGGCCGAGAACATTTCGTCATGGGCCGCGGGGCGGAAGTAGAACTTGAGGCCGCGGCGATGCAGGCTGGGCGAGGAATTGTCGGCCGAAATGAAAGGAACCTGGTAACGCTCGCAGATCTGGCTGACGGTGACAGCCACCGAACTCTGGTAGGTGCCGATGACGGCGCAGACCTTTTCCTGCGTGATCAGGCGCTCGGCCTCGGCGCGGCCCTTCTGGGGATCGCCCTGGTGGTCGGCGAATACGAGCCGAACCTTGGCGCCGCCGAGGCCGGGCAACCCAACGCTCTTTGCCAGCGGCAGATCGAAATCATATTTGCTGTTGATGACGTCCGCCGCCGTCCCGTAGGCATGCTGCGCATCGACGCCGATCTGCGCGTTGGAGCCGGACAGCGGATAAGTGACACCGATCACCACTTCGGGCGCTTGCGCGCGACCCGCGATCGGCGCGAGGGCGGCGGCAGCGGTGGCTCCAAGCAATACGTTGCGGCGAGTGATGGTCATTGCAAATACCCCCTGTTGATCGCGGTTATCGATGAAACGGCAGAACGTTGCGGTAAAGCCTCAATGAGCGGCAAAGGCTGCCCATCAAAGCACAGCCAATTGCTTGTTCTTGAGATCGGTCACCAGCATCAATCCCGGCGCATGCGTGATCGCGAACGGCAGCTTCGCCGCTGCGATCACCGCTTGCGGCGTGACGCCGCAGGCCCAGAACACCGGAATCTCATCGGCTTCCACCGGCACCGGATCGCCGTAGTCGGGCCTTGCGATATCGGCGATCCCGATCGAATGCGGATGGCCGAGATGAACCGGCGCGCCATGCACGGAAGGAAACCGCGAGGTGATCTGCACCGCGCGGATCGCATCCGCCGGCTTGAACGGCCGCATCGACACCACCATCGGACCCGCGAACGGCCCTGCCGGGCGGCATGCAATGTTGGTGCGATACATCGGCACGCGCACCTTGCGCTCGATGTGACGGATCGGCAGATCGTCCGCCATCAGCGCCTCTTCGAACGAGAATGAGCAGCCGATCACGAAGGCGACCAGATCGTCGCGCCAATGCGCCATGATCTCGGCCGGCTCTTCCACCACCTCGCCGTCGTGCCAGACCCGGTAGCGCGGCAGATCGGTGCGGATGTCGAGATCGATCCCGAGCGAGGGAATATGGGGGTCGCCGACGTCGGACATGCCGATGATCGGGCAGGGTTTCGGATTGAGCTGGCAGAACCGGTGAAACGAAGCCGCGAGCTTCTCCGGCAGGATCACCAGATTGCCCTGCACGAAACCATTGGCCAGGCCGGCGGTGCTGGTGACGGTGCCGGTGCGGCAGGCCCGCCGGGCCGCCACGCTTGGCGACAGATCGGCCGCCTTGTCGTCCAACAGCCGTTCCGATCCTGCCAAGCCGGTCATCGTCGATCCCGCCCAAATTAGCTCGACAGCAATGGGCCATAGAGCTAACATAATGTCTAATCGTTGTTTTTGATCAAAATCGATAAATTGTATTTATCGATTTGGGAGCTTTGGAAGCATGGTTGATTTCAAGGCAATCGAGACCTTCATGTGGGTGGTGACGCTCGGCAGCTTTCGCGGCGCCGCGCAAAAGCTCAACACCACCCAGCCTGCGATCTCGCAGCGGATCGCGCAGCTCGAGCACGAGGTGGGGGTCAGGCTCCTGCAGCGCGACCGGCGCATGGTGCTGCCGACACCGAGCGGGCGGCAGATGATGGTGTATGCCGAGAAGCTGATCGGGCTGCGCTCGGAGATGCTGGCCGCGGTCGGCGATCGCTCGGCGATGCGTGGCGTGCTGCGGCTCGGCGTCGCCGAGACCATCGTTCACACCTGGCTGTCGCAACTGGTCAAGAGCGTCAATCGCGCCTATCCCAATCTCTCGCTCGAAATCGAGGTCGACATCACCTCGAACCTGCGGACACGGTTGCTGGCGCAGGAAATCGAACTCGCCTTCCTGCTCGGGCCGATAACGGCGCCGACCGTCAGCAACCGGGTGCTGTGCGACTATCCCGTGGGCTTTCTCGCCAGCCCTTCGCTTGGGCTGGGCCAGCGCAGGCTGACGGTGCACGATCTGGCGAAATTCCCCATGATCACGTTTCCGCGCAAGACCCCGCCCTATGAACTGGTGCGCTCGCTGTTCAATCGCCCGGACTTGCCGCCGATGCGCCTGCACGCCAGCGCTTCGATCGCCACCGTCGTACACATGGCCATCGAAGGCCTCGGCATTGCGGTCATTCCCACCGCGATCGTCGAAAACGAAATGGCGGACGGGCGCCTGCAACTGCTGTCGACCAATCTGCAGATGCCGCAGCTGACATTTGCGGCCAGCTGGCTCACTTCCCCCGACACCGTCGCGGTCGAACGCGTGGCCGAACTCGCCGCCAACCTCGCGCAGGGCAGCGCTGTCATTGACGCGCCGCTGCAGGCGCGTCATTGAAAACCCTCGAATATGCGCGGCTCCTGAATTCCGGAAATAGCTCCATGACCAAGATCGCCTCCAACCTGCAGATCGACTCCGCCCGGCTCTGGGACACGATTCACGAAACCGCGAAATTCGGCGGCACGCCCAAGGGCGGGGTGCGGCGGCTGACGCTGGGCCCCGAGGACAAACAGGTGCGCGACTGGTTCCGCAGGGCGTGCGAGGCCGCAGGCCTCGACGTGCATGTCGATGCGCTCGGCTCGATGTTTGGCCTGCGCAAGGGCCGCGACATGTCGAAGCCGCCGGTTGGTCTCGGCTCGCATCTCGATACCCAGCCCACGGGGGGCAAGTTCGACGGCGTGCTCGGCACGCTGGCGGCGCTCGAAGTGGTGCGTACCCTCAACGATGCCGGGATCGAGACCGAGGCGCCGATCTGCATCGTCAACTGGACCAATGAGGAAGGCTCGCGCTTTGCCCCCGCGATGATGGCCTCGGCGGCCTATGTTGGCGACTTCACCACCGACGATATCCTGTCGCGCAAGGACGCCGACGGCGTCACCGTGGCGGAGGCGCTGGACAGCATCGGCTATCGCGGCGAAGCCCCGGTCGGCACGCAGAAATTCGCAAGCTTCGTCGAGCTGCACATCGAACAGGGCCCGATTCTGGAAGCCGAGCACAAGACCATCGGCGTGGTCGATTCCGGCCAGGGCGTGCTGTGGTACGACGGCAAGATCACCGGCTTCGAAAGCCATGCCGGCTCGACGCCGATGCCGCTGCGCCGCGACGCGCTCGCCACCCTGTCGGAAATCGTGCTGGCGATGGAGAGCGTCGCCCGGAAACACGGACCCAAGGCGGTCGGCACCATCGGCGAAGCCGTGATCGCCAACCCCTCCCGCAATGTCATTCCCGGCGAAATCGCCTTCACGGTCGATTGCCGCAGCGCCGACGCCGCGATCATGGACGCGCTCGACAGGGACTTGCGCGCGGCGGTGGCCGAGATCGCCGCCCGCCGCAAGGTCGACGTCAAGCTCGATCTGGTCTGGCGCAAGCCTCCGACCCATTTCGACCCCAAACTGGTCGATGCGGTGGAGAACGCGGCCCAGGCGCTCGGCTATTCCAACCGGCGCATCACCTCGGGCGCGGGCCATGATGCCTGCAACCTCAACACCCGCATTCCCACCGCGATGGTGTTCGTGCCTTGCAAGGATGGCGTCAGCCACAACGAACTCGAGGACGCCACGCAGGCCGATTGCACCGCGGGCGCCAATGTGTTGATGCATACCGTGCTGGCGCTTGCCGGCGTCGCTTCCTGATCGTCAGCCAACAACCGGAGAATTCAGTGCGCGGAGTTTTTGTCGACGCCAACGAATCGCTCGCCGTCATCTTCGAGCGGCTGGAAAGACCGGGCGATCCCAAGGTCCGCATCCATCGCGACCCCGACATCACCCCGGAGCAATACCCCGAGGTGCTCGGCGACGCCGAGATCGCTATCGTCGATCACACTGCGCTGCCGACCGAAATCGCCAGGAAATGCACGGGCTTGAAGCACGTGGTGTTTCTGGGCACCGGCGCGCGCAGTTACATGAATCCGGAGGAACTCGCCGGGCTCGGCATCGAAGTGCACTTGATCAAGGGTTATGGCGACACCGCGGTGGCCGAATGCGCCATCGCGCTGATGTGGGCGGCGGCGCGCGGCATCGCCGAGATGGACCGCGAAATGCGCGCCGGCAACTGGCTGCGCGAGGACGGCATGCAGCTGACCGGCAAGACGCTCGGCCTGATCGGCTTCGGCGGCATTGCCGCGGAAGTGGCGCGGATCGCGCGCGGCAGCGGCATGCGCGTGATCGCCTGGAACCGGACTCCGAAAGAGCATCCCGGCGTCGACTTCGTCACGCTGGAAAAGTTGCTGACCGAAAGCGACGTGGTCTCGCTGCACCTCTTGCTGAACGACGAAACCCGCGGCTTTCTCTCGGCAAAACGCATCGCGGCGATGAAGCCGGGCGTGATCCTCGTCAACACCGCGCGCGGCGCGATGGTGGATGAGCAAGCGATGATCGACGCGCTGAAGTCGGGCCAGATCCGGCATGCCGGGCTCGACGTCTTCAACACCGAGCCGCTGCCGAAGGATCACCCGCTGACAAAACTGCGCAACGTGACGCTGTCGGCGCATTCGGCATTCCGCACGCCGGAGGCGAGCGAGAACCTGATTGGCGCCGCGTGGGAGCATTGCAGGAGGATCGCGGCGGGAGCCTGAGCGGCTTCGCTCAGTCTCCCCCGCCGCATCGGCCCCCGCCGAGATCCGGTCGGAGATCAGAACTTGTAGGTCAGACCGGTTCCGATCAGCCACGGATCGAGATTGACCTTGCCAGTGACCGGCACACCGCCGCCAAGCGTGCCGTCCCAGTTCGGGCGCAGCCAGATCTTCTTGACGTCGACGTTCAGGCCGACATGCTTGTTGATCATGTAGTCGAAGCCGATCTGCGCGGCCGGCGCCCACGTATTCTGCAGGTGGCTGTTGGTGACGATCACGCCCGCATTGTTGAAGGTGTTGCCGGCCGACTGGTTGTAGAACACCGTATAGTTCACGCCGGCGCCGATATAGGGCTTGAACGCGCCGAGATCGGTGAAGTGATATTGCAGCGTCAGCGTCGGCGGCAGCAGCCAGGCCCTGCCCACGTCGAGGCCGGCCGTGGCGGGAACGCCGGTGCCGGTCACTTCATGACGGGTGACGCCGAGAATGAGTTCGGCGGCGATGTTGCGGGTGAAGAAGTAGGAGATGTCCAGCTCCGGAACGATCGCATCCGAGGTCTTCAGGCCCGATCCCGGAACCTGGTCGACCCAGCCCGAATCACGGGTGACGACGCCGAGCGCGCGCAGGCGGATCATCCAGGGATTCCAGGCTTCGACCGCCGGCGCCTTGGTGTAGACCGGCAAATCAGCGGCTGAAGCGGCTGTCGCGAGTCCAAAGATCCCGGCAGCCAAAGCGAGCGACGAGATCGCAGTTCTTGTTCTTGTCTTCATGAAAATCCCCAATATTTGCCGGTACGAATGATTCCGCATCGACTGACCTTCACAAAATGCCTTCGCGCGATCCGAAAAATTGATCTGCGTCAAATCGTGTGTGCTCCGCACAAACCGCGCGCGACTGTTGCCGCGCCGCCACGGCACTCACTAATGCAAGTGAATCGCACGTCCGCGAATGACTGCCATCTGCAGGAGAGCGCGTTCGAGTGAGAACTATTATGAATAGTCAACGCAGTTGGCTGCATTCGGCGTTGCGCTCCGACGAAGCAAGCAAGAACCAAATCGCGGCTGCGTGGAAGCATTGCAACCGGATCGCGGGACAACCGAGACCGCCGCACACGGTGCCTCATCCCGAGGTGCGGCCACTTGGCCGCATCTCGAAGGATGAGGATAAAGGATGAGGATATTGCCCGGCCTCATGGTTCGAGACGGCGCTATCGCGCCTCCTCACCATGAGGGTCCGGCTTCGCTATTCCACCATCTCGGCGACCGCCTTGCCGCACGCCACCGTGTCGGCATTGCCGCCGAGATCGCGGGTCCGCAGCGTCCGTTCGCCGAGCGTGCGTTCGATCGCCGCCACGATCGAGGCCGCCGCCTGCTTCTCGCCGAGGTGCTCCAGCATCATCGCGCCGGACCAGATCATGCCGATCGGGTTGGCGATGCCCTGCCCCGCGATGTCGGGCGCCGAGCCGTGCACCGGCTCGAACACCGACGGGAAATGGCCTTCCGGATTGATGTTGCCCGAGGGCGCGATGCCGATGGTGCCGGTGCAGGCCGGGCCGAGATCGGACAGGATGTCGCCGAACAAATTGGAGCCGACCACGACGTCGAACCAGTCCGGATGCAGCACGAAATTCGCGGTGAGAATGTCGATGTGGTACTTGTCCCACTTCACCTTGGGATAGTTTTTCGCCATCGCCTCCACGCGTTCGTCCCAATACGGCATGGTGATGGAAATGCCGTTGGATTTGGTCGCCGAGGTCAGGTGCTTCTTCTGCCGCGACTGCGCCAGCTCGAAGGCGAATTTCAGGATACGGTCGACGCCGATCCGCGTCATCACGGTCTGCTGGGTGACGAATTCGCGGTCGGTGTCCGGGAACATCCGCCCGCCGACCGATGAATATTCGCCCTCGGTGTTTTCGCGCACCACCCAGAAATCGATATCGCCGGGCTTGCGGTTAGCGAGCGGCGACGGCACCCCCGGCATCAGCCGCACCGGACGCAGGTTGACATACTGGTCGAACTCCCGGCGGAATTTAATCAGCGATCCCCACAGGGAAACGTGATCGGGGATCTTCGCGGGCCAGCCGACCGCGCCGAAATAGATCGCGTCATGCTTGCCGATCCTGGCCTTCCAGTCCTCCGGCATCATCTCGCCGTGCTTCTCGTAATAGTCCCAGGAGGCGAAATCGAAATGATCGAAATGCACCGATACCCCGTGCTTCTTCGCAGCCTGCTCCAGCACCCGCAGCCCTTCCGGCGCCACTTCCTTGCCGATACCGTCGCCGGGAATGACCGCGATCCGGTATTGCTTTTTCTCGTTGCTCATCGGGAATTTCCTTATGGTCTTGAAGGGCCGGTAGCGCCGTTTGCTGGATCGGATTGCAATGGACCAAAGTCGGCTGCGGTGCAACGCTGCAGTGCAATGTTGACCGTCTCAGCGGCGGCGGCCTAACAATCCGGTCCCACCCGATGATCGGCCAGATGTTCCCCCATCACAGAGAGCAATCCCCATGGACCTGCATTTGCGCGGCAAGCGCGTCCTGATCACCGGTGCATCGAAGGGCATCGGTGCGGCCGCCGCCGAAGCCTTCGCCGAAGAAGGCTGCCACCTGCTGCTTGCGGCCCGCAGCGGCGATCAGTTGAAGGCGCTGGCCGAGCGGCTGCGCTCGGCGCATCAGATCGACGCCGCCACTGCCGTCGTCGACCTGCGCAAACCGGAGGACATTGCGAAACTGGTGAAGGACGCCGCCGATATCGACATCCTCGTCAACAATGCCGGCGACATTCCCGGCGGCTCGATCGACAAGATCGACGAAGCGACCTGGCGCCATGCCTGGGAGTTGAAGGTGTTCGGCTACATCAACCTCACCCGCGCCATCTACGCGCAGATGAAAGCGCGCGGCCACGGCGTCATCATCAACGACATCGGCGCCGCCGGCGAAAAAATCGACGCCAATTACATCTGCGGCAGCGCCGGCAATGCGGCGCTGATGGCATTGACCCGCGCGCTCGGGGGCAAGAGCCTTGCCGACAACATCCGCGTGGTCGGCATCAATCCCGGGCCGGTCGGCACCGACCGCCACGTCACGCTCTTGAAGACCCGCGCCAGGAACCAGTTCGGCGACGAAAACCGCTACAAGGAATTTCAGAAGAGCATGCCGCTCGGCCGCCCCGCGCATGCCCGTGAGATCGGCGACCTCATGGCCTTCCTCGCCTCCGACCGCTCCGGCTATACCTCGGGCGTGATCTTCACCGTCGATGGCGGGCATACGTCGGGTTGGGGATAGCCGCGGCCGTCGCCACCGTCATTGCGAGCGAAGCGAAGCAATCCACTCTCTTTGCGGCGCCATGGAATCTTCGCTTCGCTCGCAATGACGGGACTTAAACCGCCGTCCTTTCGAACAATTGCCTGATCAGCGTCGTCACCCTCCCCTTGGGCGACAGCATTTCGTTCATGATCGTAAAGTGATTGGCGCCGGGGATTTCCTCATAGGTCACCGGCAATCCGTATTTGACGCGGTGCCCGGCGAAGTCCGAAGTTTGCTGGCGCAGCAGCGGCAGTTCGGCGTCGCCCACCACCAGCGACAGCGGTTTTAGCGCGCCGCCGGACTGCATCATGGGCGAGTTGCGGCGCGACGTCGCTTCATCGAGCCCGAGCTTGACGTTGAGATAGGAGTGCCGGATCGGCTCAAGATCGTAGACGCCTGATATCGCCATGCCCGCGCTTACATTCGGATTCGACAGCGCCATCGAGGTCAGGTGCCCTCCGGCCGACCAGCCCGACACCACGATCCCGCGCCCGTCGCCGCCAAGCGCGGGCAACTGCCCGGCGAGATAATCGATCCCCTGATGGATTTCGCCGACGATCTGGTCGAGCGTCGCATCGGGCGCCAGCGTGTAACCGATCAGCGCGACATTGATGCCATGCGCCATCGGGCCTTCGGCAAACAGCGAAAAGACTTCCTTCGCCCGGTTCTGCCAATAGCCGCCGTGGATGAACAGCAGCGTCGGCGCCTTCTCCGCGGCCTTGAGGAAATCGATCCGGTTGCGTTCGCGCGGACCGTAGCGGAGGTCGAGATGCGAGGGGTGCCGCTTGCGCATTTCGGCGGAACGCTGCTCCCAGCCGGCGACCATCTCGGCGCTGCCGGCTACCGCAACGCCGTTGTTGAGGCCGAGGTCGCGCTCCTCCTGGCTCATCTTGCGCCAGTCGGGCGTATCTGAAGGCGTCAACATGCGGGAATCTCCGGGACGGCGGCGGGTATTTCCACTTTGCCGGAAAATGTTTTACAGCACTAGGCAATCCGTGGCTTCGAGCCGGAATGAACGGGAGAAATACGAGTGGCTGATCAGGGACTGGTAAAAGCGACGGCGTGCGCCATCGTCGACAAACTCAACAAGGGCGAAGTCACGCCGCTCGATCTGCTCGACGTGCTGGAGAAGCGGATCGCCGAGGTCGACGGCAGGGTGAACGCGCTGCCGACGCTGTGCTTCGACCGCGCCCGGGCGCATGCCAAAGAACTGATGAAGAAGCCGGCCGGGAGCCGCGGCCTGCTGGCCGGCATGCCGGTTCCGATCAAGGACCTCACCAACGTCGCCGGCGTGCTGACGACGCAGGGCTCCCCGATCTACAAGGACTATGTCCCCGCGCGTTCCGATATCCTGGTCGAACATCTCGAAGCCAATGGCGGGGTGATCTACGCCAAATCCAACACGCCGGAATTCGGCGCCGGCGCCAACACGTTCAACGAAGTGTTCGGCGCGACCCGCAATCCCTGGGATACGTCGCGATCGGCCGCCGGCTCCTCCGGGGGGGCTGCGGTGGCGCTCGCCACCGGCATGGCCTGGCTGGCGCATGGTTCCGACATGGGCGGCTCGCTGCGCAATCCCGCCAGCTTCTGCGGCATCGTCGGCTTGAGGCCGAGCATCGGCCGCGTCGCGCATACGCCCGCGGCCGCGATCGACCGCAATCTCGGTGTGCAGGGCCCGATGGCGCGCAATGTCGAGGATCTCGCGCTGCTGCTCGACGCCATGAGCGGCGAGCACCCGGCCGACCCGCTGTCGCTGCCGGTGCTGCCGATCTCGTTCCTGTCGGCCGCCCGTTCCGGCAACAAGCCGAAGCGCATCGCCTATTCGCCCGATCTCGGCATCACCCCTGTCGATCCCGAGGTTGCTGCCATCACCCGCAAAGCGGCGCAGCGTTTTGCCGAAGCCGGCGCCATCGTCGAGGAAGCGCATCCGGACCTGCGCGAGGCCCATGAATGCTTCCACGTGCTGCGCGCCTTCGACTTCGCGCTCAGCAAGGCGGCGCTGCTACGCGAAAAGCGCGATCAGCTCAAGCCCGAGGTAATCTGGAACATCGAGGAAGGCCTCAAGCTCACGGTCGAGCAGCTCGAGCGTGCGGAGGCCCAGCGCGTGGCGATGACCGCGCGCACGCTGGAATTTTTCAACAGCTACGATCTCCTGCTGACGCCGGCGACCATCGTTGCGCCGTTTCCGGTCGAGAACCGCTATGTCGCCGAATGCGCCGGCAAAAAATTCGACAACTACGTCGAATGGCTCGCCATCGTCTATGCGATAACGCTGGTGTGCTGCCCGGCGCTATCTTTGCCCTGCGGGTTCACCGCGTCCGGCCTGCCGGTCGGACTGCAGATGGTGGCGCCGCCGCGCGGCGAGGCAAAGCTTCTCGCCGGCGCCAAAGTGCTGGAGGATATTCTGGGCGTGCGCGGCTCGACGCCGATCGATCCACGGCCGCCCAGATAACATCTCCGTCATGGTGAGGAGGCGCCCTCCCGGCAGCGCGCTCTTGCGCTGTCCGATACGCCGTCTCGAACCATGAGGTCGGAGTGCCTCCGCTCATCCTTCGAGACGCGCGCAGAGCGCGCTCCTCTGGATGAGGCTAGCCCGCCACGCGCGCGCCAGCACCGGCGGCCTTGATGGCGACCGACAGCGCCAGTTTGCTCTGCTCCACGATCTCCTCGACCAGTTCCTCCCGGCTGATCTGGGCAACCTGGCCGGTGAGCAGTCCCTGCTCGGCCAGCATCACCACACCGTGCAGCGCGGCCCAGATTTGCAGGGCCTGCCGCTCGCGCAACAATCCGACGGCGGGCGCTTCCAGCGCTTCCAGCACGAGGCCGAACGTTTCAAAGGCTGCGTTGTGCAGCTCGCTGCCTTTCGACGCACAGGCCATGGTTCGCGACGCGAACATCAAGCGGTAGATCCCGTTGCGGCGCAGACCGAAAGAAAGCGTGGCCTGCGCGAGGCGCGACAGCTTCGATTGTTTCGACGGCCCGCTGATCGACTCCCGCAGCATGGCGGAAAATTGCCGGAAGGCCTCCGCCGTGACCGCCGCCAGCAAGGCCTCGCGGTCGGCGAAATGCCGGTACGGCGCCGGTTGCGAGACGCCGAGCTTTTTTGCGAGCGCCTTGAGGCTGATGGCTTCCGGGCCGCCCTGCTCCGCCTCGGCAAGTGCGGCCTGAACCAGGGCGTCGCGGAGATCGCCGTGGTGATAGGTATTGAGCGGTTTGCGGGCTAACCGAGGCGGCATCTGCGTCCTGATCTCTGACTTTTCACTTGACACCACAACCGCGGCACGAATGTAATATGCTATAATTTAACGGCGCAGCCAATACGGTCAGCGCCGTTAGAATAATAAGACAGCAAGTGGAAACGCAACACGGCAGCAAGGCTGCAGGTGAGTTTGGGGAGAAGCGCGTCAGATGGCCGGAAAACTCAAAATCCACATCGATCAGGATAAGTGTCAGGGCCATGCCCGCTGCAAGGCGCTGGCGCCCGAGCTGTTCGAACTCGACGAGTTCGGCAATGCGCACGAAACCGGCGACGGCTCCGTGCCCGCCGGGTTAGAGGACAAGGCATGGCTCGCCAAGGCCAATTGCCCTGAAATCGCGATTGAAGTCACCGAAGAGTAACTGCTTCACGCCTGTGGCGTCGATTTGAAGCTGCTGACCAATCTTTAGCGCAATCGTTGATCCAGCGAACGAACCAGAGGAATTTACCCTGATGTCCGATCCCGCCCGCGCCATTCCCGATGCCGCCCCCGCCATGCCCGAGCATCCTCCCGTCACCGATTGGGTGCACGATTTCGACCACACCGATCCGCACTGGACGGAAAATCCGTATCCGATCTGGGATGAATTGCGGGCGGCATCGCCGGTGGTTCATACCGACCGCTTCCTCGGCTGCTACATGCCGACCACCTACGAAGCGGTGAGGGAGATCGCCCACGACACCACGCATTTCTCCTCGCGCCGCGTCATCGTCCGCGACGTCCGGCCGCCGATTACCAACACCGCGCCGCCGATCACCTCCGATCCGCCGGAGCACAAGCCCGCCAAGCAGCTGCTGCTGCCGCCGTTCACGCCCGACGCGATGAAGAAGCTCGAGCCCCGGGTTCGCGCGATCTGCAACGAGCTGATCGACGAGTTCATTGCCGAGGGCAAATGCGACGCCGCGGCGCGCTACACCAAGCACATTCCGGTCCGCGCCATCGCCCACATGCTCGGCATCCCGGAAAAGGACAGCGACCAATTCATCAAGTGGATCCACGAAATTCTCGAGCTCGGCATCAAGGACGACGCCACCATGATGCGCGCGGTCCAGGAGATGACCGGCTATTTCCACGGCCATATCGAGGCGCGCAAGAAGAACCCCACCGACGACCTGATCACGACGATGATGAACGCCCGCGACAAGAGCGGCCAGCCGCTATCGGACGGACACGTGCTGGGCTCATTGCGGCTGTTATTGATCGCCGGCATCGACACTACCTGGAGCGCGATCGGCGCTTCATTGTGGCATCTGGCGAAAACGCCAGCGGATCGCGAGCGTCTCATCGCCGAGCCGGAACTGATGCCGACCGCGATCGAGGAACTGCTGCGCGCCTATGCGCCGGTAACGATGGCGCGCGAGGTGATGAAGGATACCGTGATCAGCGGCTGCCCGGTCAAATCGGGCAATATGGTGCTGCTGTCGTTCCCCTCTGCCAACCGCGACCCCGCCATGTTCCCCGACGCCGACAAGGTCGTGATCGATCGCAAGGAGAACCGCCACGCCGCCTTCGGACTCGGCATTCACCGCTGCGTCGGCTCCAACCTCGCGCGCATGGAAATGACGGTCGCGATCGAGGAATGGCTGAAGCGGATCCCGGACTTCGGGCTCGACCCGGCCAGTCAGGTCAGATGGTCGGAAGGCACCGTGCGGGGGCCGCGGCAGCTTCCGGTGCTGTTCGGGAAATCGGCCTGAGGCGTTCGCTTCTCCTCATGGCTCCATGCTAGACTTTCGGTTCCGATCAAAACGGAGCCGAAGGTCCGGTATGGCCGAACAGGACGAACCGCCTCCCGACAGCAAACTGACGCGCAGCAAGCAGCGCTGGGCGCAGGAGGGCCGCTTCCTCACCGGCATGCCTTCCCGTCCCGGGGAACAGCGCCTGCCGCCGGGGCAGCATCTGACCCGGGACTGGCCGACGCTCGACCTCGGCCTGACCCCGAATATCTCCAGGGAGCGCTGGCGCCTCGACGTCTACGGCGCGGTCGAGAATCCGCTGTTCTGGGATTTTGCGGAATTCACCGCGCAGCCGCAGGCGAAATTCGTTTCCGACATCCATTGCGTGACGACCTGGTCGCGTTACGACAACCGGTGGGAGGGGCTTTCGACCCGCGATCTGCTCGACGCCTGCCGGCCGCGCGACGAGGCGCGCTTCGTCGTGCTGCATTCCCACGACGGCTACACTACCAATCTCGCGCTGGAGGATCTCGCCGCCGAGGATGCCCTGCTCGCGCATAGCTGGTCCGACGCGCCGCTGGAAGCCGAACATGGCGGCCCTGTGCGGCTGGTGGTGCCGCATCTCTATTTCTGGAAAAGCGCGAAGTGGCTGCAGAGCATCGAGTTGCTGGCCGAGGATGCACCTGGCTATTGGGAAGTCCGCGGCTACCACAACCGCGGCGATCCCTGGAAGGAAGAGCGCTATTCCGGCGACTAGTTCGACTGCCAGCGTTCAACGACACCTCTCCCATCGGGAGAGGTGAAGACCAGCACATGGAGGCCAACCGTGCCGACTGAACGTTTCCAATTCACGAGTGAGGGCGGCCATCAGTTAGCGGCGTCGCTGGATTTGCCGGAAGGAACGCCGCTCGCCTATGCGCTGTTCGCGCACTGCTTCACGTGCGGCAAGGACGTGCTGGCCGCCAAGCGCATCGCGGCGGCGCTCGCCGCCAAGGGCATCGCGGTGTTGCGCTTCGACTTCACCGGCCTCGGCTCCAGCGAGGGCGATTTTGCCAACTCGACCTTCTCCTCGAACGTCGCCGACCTGGTGCGGGCCGCCGACCACCTGCGCGAAACCAGGAAAGCGCCGGCGATCCTGATCGGCCACAGCCTCGGCGGCGCCGCCATCCTCGCCGCCGCCGGGCAAATTCCCGACGCGAAAGCGGTCGTCACCATCGCAGCACCTTCCGACCCCGCCCACGTCACCGGCCTGTTCAGGGATCGCATCGAGGACATCCGCAAGCACGGCAAGGTGGAAGTCCAGCTCGCCGGCCGGCCGTTCCACATCACCAGCGAGTTTCTCGACGATATCGCCGGGCACAGCCTGATGGCGGAGGTGACGAATTTGCACAAGGCGCTGCTGATCATGCATTCGCCGACCGACGACACCGTCGGCATCGACAACGCCACGCATATCTTCGTGGCGGCCAGGCATCCCAAGAGTTTTGTTTCGCTGGCGGGCGCCGATCACCTGCTTTCCGGCAAGCGCGACGCGTCCTATGTCGCCGGCGTCATCGTCGCCTGGGCGGAACGCTATGTCGATCTCGCCCTGCCCGAGCAGCCTTCCGTTTCAGGCAACACGCCGCGCAGCGTCGTGGTGCGCGAGACCGGCACCGGCAAGTTCCAGCAGACCATTTCGGTCGGGCCGCATCGGATGGTCGCCGACGAACCCATTGCCGCCGGCGGCGACGACACCGGACCGGGACCCTATGATCTCGTGCTGGCCGGCCTTGGCGCCTGCACCTCGATGACCATGCGCATGTATGCCGACCGCAAATCGCTGCCGCTGGAACGCGTCACGGTGACGCTGAACCACAGCAAGATTCATGCGGAAGATTGCGCCGAATGCGAGACCAGGGCCGGCATGCTCGACCGGTTCGACCGGGTGATATCAATGGAAGGCGCGCTCGACGCCGAGCAGCGCGAGAAATTGATGGAAATCGCCGACAAGTGCCCGGTGCACCGCACCCTCACCTCGGAGATCCGTATCGTAACATCAGCGGCGGATTGACGAACAGTCGAGCGGGCGTATCATCAATTCCATGGCCTCGTGGTTCGAAACGCGCGGCGTTGCCGCGCTCCTCACCACGAGGGTCAGAGACCTCATCCTGAGGAGCATCGCGAAAGCGATGCGTCTCGAAGGATGAAGCCCCCGAGCCGAAAATTGCATTGAGAGAACTGCCCATGCCGATGGTGGCCCGCGTCGACCCCAAAACGGTCTTTACGCCGGAGGAGTGGAGCCGGCTGACGTCGCGCAGTTCGCCGCGCGGCATGTGGCTGGTGCTCCACGCCTGGGGCACCATCGCCGCGACCATCGCGCTGGTGATGCTATGGCCGAATCCACTGACCTGGCTGATCGCGGTAATGGTGGTCGGCACCCGCCAGTTGGGCCTCGCCATCCTGATGCATGAGGCCGCGCATGGCGGACTGCACGGCAACAAGGCGATCAATGAATGGGTCGGGCAATGGCTGTGCGCAGTGCCGGTCGGGGCCGACCTCGCCAGCTACCGCTCGTATCACTTGCAGCACCACAAGTTCACCCAGCAGCCGGAAGACCCCGACCTCTCGCTGTCGGCGCCGTTTCCGATCACGAAGGAGAGCTACACTCGCAAGGCGATCCGCGATCTCACCGGGCAAACTTTTGTCAAACAGCGGCTGCCGTTGTTCCTGTCGCTGTTCCGCCGCAAGGACGGCGACGATAAGGTGTCGCACGAAAGCTTCGTCTCCAGCGGTGCCGACAAGATGGCGCGTTTTCTTGGCGTGAACGCCTTGATGTTCGCGCTGTTCTGGCTGGCGGGCGCCGGCATCTGGTACTGGGCCGTGTGGGTGGTCGGGATGGCGACCTGGCTGCCGCTGGTGACGCGGATCCGCAACATCGCCGAGCACGCCTGCACTTCCACGGGAGAAGACCCGTTCAGCCACGCCCGCACCACGCTCGCGAGTCCGCTCGAGCGGTTACTGATCGCGCCCTATTGGGTGAACTATCACGCCGAGCACCATCTGTTCATGTACCTGCCGTGCTACCGGCTGCCGGAAGCGCATCGGCTATTGACCGAGAAGGGTCTGATCAAGCGGATGGAAGTGCGCCCCGGTTATCTCGAGGTGATGCGTCTGGCGACATCACGAGCGCGAGCTTGAGCTCGACCAATGTCACTCGTGATTGCCCATGCGTGCGACGACATCGGATTTATGGTTGGTGACACCCTTCTGAGCCACGAGCGCTTCCAGTTACGTGACGATATCGGCCCCGTGAATGGCGAATTCCACGGCCTGAAAATTCAAGTACTGAACGGAACGATAGCGGTCGCTTACGCTGGGCATTTTCAATCCGCGTACCGGACCATCTGCGACCTTTACGCAACCCTCAAGCGCACTCCGAGCCTCGATCCTGTTCAAGGGATCGTCGATAGGCCAAGCCTTGATCAGTGCGAATTTCTCGTCTTGTTAAACGAGTCCCACAAGAAGCAACTGTTTCGGATCGCTGACCACCAGGCACAACGATGCGAGCGCGCATATATTGGGGACCAAGATGAGTATCATCGATTTTCCGAGATCCGGAGGCCATATGAAGGGCCTCCCGTTCGTCACTCGCAGAACGCAGAGGGATCAGACGCCGCCGTTCCCGTTACCGAGGGAGAAAAAGAATTCGATGTTGTCTCGAATGCACTGGAAGCGTTGACACGTGAGAGGGTGGGACGAAAACATCCGACTGTTGGCGCCATCAGCGGTTGTGTCATTCGGGTTGTCGACGCAAGGATCTCAAGAGACCTTGAATACTTACAAGCAGTCGAGGTTTCTCATTTTCCTTGGGAGCCGCACTCAGGCTATACGCTCCTCGCCTCGAATACGGATCACCGTGGCGTCGGCATCTATTTTCGCTCCGGGCATCGTGGATTTGTGCTCCCCGTTTGTGGAGACGACACGTGTGTTGCCCTCTCAGAGCCGACACTAGACAGCTTTGTCGCGGCAGCGCGGGACCGGTTTGGAATGCATTTGATTGGGGGTACGTGGTAAAAGAGGAGCCGTTACGAACGTCCGGGGCAACTCACCCACGAACTAGAGAACGTCAACTCACATCCTGCGCCGGCACCAGCGGCTGCACGCGTAGCGCGCCGCGCAGGCCCGCTGCCGTCCCTAACAGAATCCCGGCGACTGCGACGAACGACGCCAGCGCCAGCGTCGACAGGCCGGTCAGGCCTTGCCCGATCGAGCAGCCATAGGCCATCGCGCCGCCCGCGCCCATCAGCGCCGCGCCGGCAATCGAGCGCAGCATGTGGCGCGGCGAATTGAAGCCTTCCCAATGGAAGCGACGCGTCGCCAGCGCCGTCAGCAGGCTTCCGGCGAACACGCCAGCCACCATGGCGACGCCGAAATTCAGCGTCAGCCCGGTCGACAGCATGACGTACTGCACGCCATCGGCGATCGGCGCGATGAAGGTCAGCGACGTCACCGCGGCGGGATTGAAATCGTCGGCGCCGAGAAAGCCGGTCGCGAACCATCCCGCGGTGGCCAGCAGGCCGACCGCGAGCCCGGCCGCGATCTGCCCCCAGGCGCGCTGGAACGGCGCATGCGCGAACGCAAAGATGATCAGGGCGCCTGAGATGGCGGACGCCGCCAGCATGCGGGCGAACGTCTCGCTGAGGCCAAACGCCGACAGCAGCGCCGGCAACGAGATGATCTTCGGCGCGGTCTGCGACATCTGCAGCACCGCGACGCGGGGCGGCGCGATCAGGCCTTTCAGCGTCATCTGTGCGGCGATGCCGAGCACGATCACCACCACGAACGAACGCAGATTGCCGCGCCCGAGCAGCACCAGCGCGCGCGAGCCGCAGCCGTTCGACAGCACCATGCCGTAACCGAACAGCAAACCGCCGGCGAACATCAGCGGCGCCGAGAACGACGGCTGCAGATAGATCGTCTTGCCGAGATCGACGACGCCGCCGGCGGCGAGAAGCTGCGTTGCCGCGATCGCGACGCCGAGCGCCAGCGCGTAGGTCCGGACCAGGCGGCTGTCGCCGTCGGCCCACCAGCCGCGCAGGCTACTGAGCAGACAGAAGCCGCTCAACAGGCCGACCGCGCCATAGGCGAGACCGATCGCGAGGCCGCTCACCACGACAATATTGTCCACGCCCTGCACTGGATTTTTCCCTTGGCTTTCGCGGCCAAAGATGGCCGGCACGGCTCAATTAAGCTGCAAAATCAGCCGTGCTATAGCGTCCGCCGCATGGGCCAGTCCACGGCTTGCAAACACAAAGAATGAAGCTGTCGCGTACCTCGCCACAGGGAGAATAAAACCTTCGCTCTCAATCGAAATGCGAATGGTTTCGTCCCCGCTGCGGAAGCGCGAAATGAAGGGATCGGATAGCTTATGCCGGCCGCAGGATAACGCGGTCGCGCGAGGAGCCGGCCACCGCGACATAGGCGGCCTTCGCCTGTTCCAGCGGATAGATCGCACTCGGCAAAATCGGGAACGGCTTCAGATGCCCGCTGGCGAAACCGGGACCGAGCTCCCGCAGCACCGCCCCGGTCGCGATCGATGACAGCGCCAGCGTATCGATGCCGACATAGGTGTGCTGGCCGCGATAGAACTCGAGGATGTTGAACTGCACGATGCGGTCGACCGCGGCGATCAGTATCTGGCGTCCGCGCAAGGCCAGCGATTTGTGCGCCGCCTGGAAATAGGGATCGCCGACGGTGTTGAAGACGATGTCGGCGCCCTTGCCCTCCGTCAGCTCGCGGACGCGCGCGGCAACGTCGCTTGCGGAAGCGTCGATCACTTCGACCTTGCCGTTGGCGTGGCCTTCGTACGGTTCGCTCTTGCGTACCACGCCGATCACATCGGCGCCGTGCCAGCTCGCGATCTGCACTGCGGCCTGGCCGACCTTGCCGTTGACGCCCATCACCAGCACTGTATCGCCCTGCTTCGGCATGCCGGCGCGGCGAAAGCCTTCGATCGCGGTGACGAAGGGTACGCCGATCCCGGCCGCCTCCTCCCACGAGATATTGCGGGGCTTGTCGACCACGGCCTCGGTTTCCACCTGGAGATGCGTGGCATGGGTGCCGTCGCGCCGGATCCCGAGATCGCCCGAGGAGCCGAATACTTCGCGCCCGATCCAGTCGGCCGGCCCGTCGATCACAACGCCGGCGTAATCGCGGCCGGGCGTGCGCGGAAACACCGCGTAAGCCATCAGGCCGGTAGCGGCCTTCACGTCGGAGGGATTGACCGCCGCCGCCTTGACCTCGATCAGCAGCTCGTTCAAGGCCCGCGACAGCGTACGCTGCTCGACCACCGGCGCCAGCGAGGCCGGATTGTCCGCCTTCGCCAGCAGCCGCACGCAGCGCGCCTCGACGGCAACCGGCGGGCCATTTGGTTTTGGGGGGGCGGGTATCATGGGTCTTCCCGATTTGTGGCGATTTCCAGCGATTTGACGCCCGCAGGGATCGTTGACACCATGGTGGCTTCGCATCATGACTAACCGACTGATCGCTGAGTTCAAGAGGCTTGTTGCAACAGGCCCGCAGCGGCCTTGAACCGGCCTTGGGGAGAACGCTCTTGCATCCGATCCTGCTCGCGGGGAACCCGCAGTGAACGTCAAGGCCACGCTGTCGCCGGACGATCTCGCGCGCGCCTGCGCGGACGCGATGTGGAAGGAAGACGACGCCAGCCAGGGTCTCGGCATGGAGATTCTGCGGATCAGGGCCGGCGAAGCCGTCATGTCGATGACGGTCAAGCCGCATATGGTCAACGGCCACGGCATCGCCCATGGCGGCTTCATTTTCCTGCTGGCGGATTCGACCTTCGCCTTTGCCTGCAACTCCCACAACGAGCGCGCCGTGGCGGCGCAGTGCAACATCACCTTCATCCGGCCGGGCAAGCTCGGCGACCGGCTGGTGGCGACAGCGCGGGAGATCTCGCGAACCGGCCGTTCCGGGATCTACGACGTGCGCGTCACCGTCGATGACACAGCGATTGCCGAGTTGCGCGGCCATTCCCGCACCATCGGCGGCGCCTGGGTGCCGGCCGCCGCCACGGACGCCAAGGCGCGATAGAGCGCCGATTTCAGGAAACCTGCCAGGCACAACTCCCAGGAACAATTCGATGGCTTCGACGAACCTTCAATCCAGGGGAAGTTATAGCGCCGAGCTGGACCAGGCCGAGCGGGCATCGCGCGACGAGATCACCGCGCTGCAGACCGGGCGCATGGCGTGGTCGCTGGCGCATGCCTACGATAATGTCGCGCATTACAGACGCGCCTTCGACGAGGCCGGGGTGAAGCCGGCCGATTTCCGGCAATTGTCGGACTTGAAGAATTTCCCGTTCACGGTGAAGACCGACCTGCGCGACAATTACCCGTTCAACATGTTTGCGGTACCGCGCGAGAAACTGGTCCGCGTCCACGCCTCATCCGGCACCACGGGCAAGCCGATCGTAGTCGGCTATACCCAGGCCGACATCGACATGTGGGCGGACGTGATGGCGCGCTCGATCCGCGCCGCGGGCGGCCGCAGCGGCATGATCATCCACAACGCCTATGGCTATGGCCTGTTCACCGGCGGCCTTGGCGTGCACTACGGCGCGGAAAAACTCGGCTGTACCGTGGTGCCGGTGTCCGGCGGCATGACCGAACGGCAGGTGCAGCTGATCAACGATTTCCGGCCCGACATCATCACGGTGACGCCGAGCTACATGCTTGCGATCCTGGACGAGTTCAAGCGCCAGGGACTCGACCCGCGCAAGTCATCCCTGAAGATCGGGATTTTCGGTGCCGAGCCCTGGACCAATGCGATGCGCACCGAGATCGAGCAGTCGTTCGACATGGATGCCACCGACATCTACGGACTGTCCGAGGTGATCGGCCCCGGCGTGGCGCAGGAATGCATCGAGACCAAGGACGGCCTGCACATCTGGGAGGATCATTTCTACCCGGAAGTGATCGACCCGGAGACCGGCGCGGTATTGCCCGACGGCGAAAAGGGCGAACTGGTTTTCACTTCGCTGACCAAGCAAGCGTTCCCGATCATCCGCTATCGCACCCGTGACCTGACCCGGCTGCTGCCGGGCACGGCGCGGCCGGGCATGCGGCGGATGGAGAAGGTCACCGGGCGCTCCGACGACATGATCATCCTGCGCGGCGTCAATGTGTTCCCGACCCAGATCGAGGAAGTGCTGCTCGGCACCGACTGGTGCGGCGGCCACTTCATCATCGAACTGACCCGCGAAGGACGCATGGACGAGATGACGGTGGTGGCGGAGGCGCGGCCGGAACTCTGGGACGAGAGCGGGCTGGTCGAGCACACCGAGCGCGTCACCGCCTATATCAAGAACACCATCGGCATCACCGCCCGGATCCGCGCCGTGCCGCCGGAGACGCTGGAGCGCTCGCTCGGCAAGGCCAGGCGCGTGTTCGACAAGCGGCCGAAGGATTAGTCCACCCACCGCCGTCATTCCGGGGCAGCCCGCAGGGCTGAATCCGGAATCTCGCGGCAATAACTTCCGGATTCCGGGTTCGCGCTAACGCGCGCCCCGGAATGACGGGGATGAGCACACGCTAAACGTGATCGTAATCCACCACGACCTTGTCCGTGGTCGGCCGCGCCTGGCAGGTGAGGATGAACCCTGCCTCGAGCTCCCACGGCTCCAGCGAGTAATTCACTGCCATCTCGGCCTTGCCCTCGACCAGCTTGGCGCGGCAGGTCGAGCACATGCCGCCCTTGCAGGCGAACGGCAGGTCCACGCCGCCGCGCAAGGCGGCGTCGAGAATGGCCTCGCCTTCGGCGACCGGCACCTCGCGGCGCTTGCCGTCGATGATGAGTGCAGCATGGGCCTTCGGCGGCGCGCTCGCCGGCACCACCGTCTTGGGACGCGGCTTGCCGCCGAGTCCGGAGACGAAACGCTCGACGTGGATGCGGTCGGCTGAAATGCCGATGTCGCGGCAGGTCGCCTCGACATCCTCGCTCATGCCGGTGGGACCGCAGATGAAGACGTGATCGACCGACGCCGCCGGGACCAGCGAACGCAGCAGCACCCTCACCTTGTCGCCGTCGAGCCGGCCGTGCAGGATCGGGATGTCCTGCTCTTCGCCCGAGATCACATGGAACACCGATAGCCGCTGCAGATAGCGATCTTTCAGCTCCTCCAGCGCCTCGCGAAACAACATGCCTGATGTCGAGCGGTTGCCGTAGAACAGAAAGAAGCGGCTGTCCGGTTCGCGCGCCAGCACGCCCTTGACGATGGAGAGGATCGGCGTGATGCCGGAGCCGGCGGCGAAGCCGACATAGACCCGTGCCTCGCCGGGCGCCGGCGCCACGCCGAAGCGGCCGGTCGGGGTCATGACATCGAGCTCGTCACCGGCCTTCAATTCGTCGGCGGCCCAACTCGAGAACGCGCCGCCGTCGACCTTCTTCACCGCGATGCGCAGTTCGCCGTCGTCGGGCCCCGAGCAGATCGAATAGGAGCGGCGCACCTCCTCGCCGTCCATCGTCGTGCGCAAGGTCAGATACTGGCCCGGTGAAAAGCTGTAATCGCCGGCGAGCTCCTTCGGAATCGCAAAGGTCAGCGACACCGCATCCGGCGATTCACGGCGCAGATCGTCGACGGCGAGACGGTGAAAACGGGGTGCGTGGGACAATGACGCCTCAACGATCAGTGACATTTGAAATAGTCGAACGGTTCACGGCAGCTCTTGCAGCGCCACAGCGCCTTGCAGGAGGTCGAGCCGAATTCGGACAGCACTTCGGTATTTGCGGAGCCGCATTGCGGGCACGCCACCTGCTGCACCCCGAACAGCGCGCGGCGGGAGCCTGCGGCTTGCGGCGGCGCGATGCCATACTCCCTGAGCTTGCGGCGGCCGTCCTCGCTCATCCAGTCGGTGGTCCAGGCCGGCGACAGCACGGTGCGCACTTTCGAATTGCGGAAACCTTCGCGTTCCAGCGCCATCTCGATTTCGAGCGTGATCATGTTCATCGCGGGGCAGCCGGAATAGGTCAGCGTGATCGCGACTTCGACCTGGCCATCGTTGATCGCGACGTCGCGGAGCACGCCGAGATCGGCGATGGTCAGCACGGGAATTTCGGGATCGACCACGGTCGCCGCGGTATCCCACGCGTGTTGCCGCAACCCGGCATCGCTGAATACAGTGCTCACCATGCGACCCCCGGAAAGGTCCGCTGCATCGATTGCAGCTCGCTGAGCAAATGCCCGAGATGCTCGCTGTGCCGGCCATCGCGGCCGCCCTGCTGCATCCAGTCGTTGCTGGGCAGAACCAGCGTCGCCTCGCCCACGACTCCGGAGACCGTGTCGAGCCATTGCGAACGCAAGCCCGCGGGATCGACGGCAATGCCGGCATCGAACAGGGCACGCTCGCCGGCATCCACCTCGAACATTTCGCCGGTGAAGGCCCAGAGATCGTCGACGGCGGTTTGCGCGCGGGCGTGGCTCTCCTCGGTGCCGTCGCCGAGCCGAACGATCCATTCCGACGAATGCCGCAGATGATAGGCGCTTTCCTTCTCGGACTTTGCCGCGATCGCCGCCAGCGTGGCGTCGCTCGACTTCATCATCGCGCGCCAATAGAGGTCGGCGAAGGCCGAGTAGAAAAGCTGCCGCACCATGGTGCGCGCGAAATCGCCGTTCGGCTGCTCCAGCAGCAGCAGATTGCGGTACTGCCTGACGTCGCGCAGGTAGGCCAGCTTGTCTTCGTCGTTACCCTTGCCTTCGACCTCGGCCGCGTAGGAATAGAGTTCGCGGGCCTGACCGAGCAGATCGAGAGCCATATTGGCGAGCGCCATATCCTCCTCGAGGATCGGCGCATGGCCGCACCATTCCGACAGCCGGTGCCCGAGAATCAGCGCATCGTCGGCACGGCGCAGCGTGTACAGCACCAGCGGGGTTTCGGAGACCTGGATAGAAGCGGTTGCCATATTGTCTAACCTGCTTGCGCTGACAGTATTGTCGTCATTGCGAGGAGCGAAGCGACGAAGCAATCCAGTCTTTCTTGGGCTATGGATTGCTTCGCGGAGCCTGCCATCGGGCGCGCTTTCGCGCGACCCGTTGGCTCGCAATGACGGCTTCAAAATCCGAAAAACGCGCCTCACCATGAGGATCGAAAGTCACATGTGCCCGACTTCCTCGGGCACCTCGTAAAACGTCGGATGGCGGTAGATCTTGGATTCCGCCGGCTCGAACATCATGGCCTTGTCGGCCGGATCGGACGCGGTGATCGCGCTCGACGGCACCACCCAGATCGACAGCCCCTCGCCGCGGCGGGTGTAGAGGTCGCGCGCGGCCTGTACCGCCATCGTGGCGTCGGAGGCATGCAGCGAGCCGACATGCTTGTGCGCGAGCCCATTGCGGCTGCGAATGAAGACTTCCCACAGCGGGGTATTCGGCGTGGACATGACGATCTCCCTCAACTCTATTCGGCGGCTTGCGCGACTTGCCGGCGCTTGCGTTTCTCGGCATAGGCCTGGGCCGCCTCGCGGACCCAGGCGCCGTCGTCATGCGCCTTGCGCCGCGCCGCCATCCGGTCGCGGTTGCAAGGGCCGTTGCCAGCCAGCACCTGCTTGAATTCTTCCCAGTCGATCGCACTGTATTCCCAGTGCCCGGTCGCCGGGTTCTGCTTCATGCCGGGATCGGGAATTGTCAGGCCGAGATACTGCGCCTGCGGCACGGTGGCATCGACGAATTTCTGGCGCAGCTCGTCATTGGAGAAGCGCTTGATCTTCCATCTGGTCGAGGTGTCGCTGTGCTGGCTCACCTGGTCGGGCGGCCCGAACATCATCAGCACCGGCCACCACCAGCGGTTCAGCGCGTCCTGCGCCATCGTCTTCTGCTCCTCGGAGCCGCGCGCCAGCGTCAGCATGATTTCGTAACCCTGCCGCTGGTGAAAGGATTCCTCCTTGCAGACGCGGATCATCGCGCGCGCATAGGGACCGTAGGAGCAGCGGCACAGCGGGATCTGGTTCATGATCGCCGCGCCATCGACCAGCCAGCCGATCACGCCGATGTCGGCCCAGGTCAGGGTCGGATAGTTGAAGATCGAGGAATATTTGGCCTTGCCGGCCAGCATCTGATCGACCAGTTCCTCGCGCGAGGCCCCTAACGTCTCCGCCGCGGCATAGAGATAGAGCCCGTGGCCGCATTCGTCCTGCACCTTGGCGAGCAGGGCTGCCTTGCGGCGCAGCGACGGCGCGCGCGTGATCCAGTTGCCTTCCGGCAGCATGCCGACGATTTCGGAATGGGCGTGTTGGGAAATCTGCCGCGTCAGCGTCTTGCGATAGGCCGCCGGCATCCAGTCGTTCGGCTCGATGCGCTCCTCGGCATCGATGCGCGCCTGAAACGCCGCCGCGTGCGCGGCGTCCTCGATATTGCGGTCATCAGCGTCGGACGTGTTGAGCGCCTGCGTGTACATGGCCGTCTCCCGGAAGATACTTAACATATATCAGAATATGCGGAACTCAAGCAATTCTTGTAACATAATTACACGTCGGTAAAGCGGCGCGCCAGATCCTTGCCGGCGCCGGGCAGCGGTCCGGTCTCGCAGGTTCCGTTCCGCTCAAGCCATTGTTCGGACGCGGGAAGCACCCCCCGATAGATCTCGCCGCAGAGCTTTCGGGCGGCCCGGCCCGGCCAGTCCGCAGGGAGCAACGCCGTCGGCAAGAGCGGGTCGCGCAGCACCACCCGCCGGTAATGATGGATCAGCAGGATCCGCGCGGTGAAGGCGTCAGCCTCCGCGAGGGCCTCGCGGCGGCCGGCCCAGTTCCGCAGCGGCTCGAAGGTCTTGATGAACTTCAGATAGGCGTCGGCGGTGCGATCAAGCGGCCAGCTCTCGCTCAGCAGGCGGCGGCCGCTGTCATCCTCGGCGGACACTTCCAGGCGGATCGCGGTTGCGGCTTCCTCCGGAACGGGAACGCCCGACGGCGCGACCCATACGCCCGGCAGCGGGCTGCCGAAGCCGGCATTCTTCAGCGCCTCGCGCGAGGCGTCGCGATCCTCGCCGTTGCCGATCAAGAGCAGCTCGAAGCGTCCGGTCCAGTTGGATGGCTGCGGATCGTAGATATGCCGGGTCGCGGCGTCGAAGGTCTGACGCCCTTTTCGCGCCAGCCGATAAAAGCTGTTGCGGCCGACCTTGTGGCGCTCGAGCCAGCCGTCGGCGGCGAGCCGCGACATCGCGGTGCGCACCACGCCGCTGTCGATGTCGAGCACCTCGAAGAATTTCAGCAGCGTGCCGAGCCAAACCGATCCGCCGCGCGGCACGATGGCATCGCCGAACACCGTGATGACGATGGAGCCCGTGCGCGACGGTTCGCGCTTGAGCTGAGAGATGATGCGGGCAAGCGGCTGCGGCATGCGTGATGCATAGCGCGATTTATGGAGTGGCGACAACGCTCACGACCCGGACTCTCATGGTTCGAGACGCGTGGCGGTGCCACGCTCCCTCACGAGGGTCAATAGGACTGAGTCAATCTGCGGCCTACGGGACAGCGTAAATTGGCAATGCTCGTCATGGCCGGGCTTGTCCCGGCTTCATCAAATCAAGAAAGACGTAGATGGCCGGGACAAGCCCGGCCATGACGAAAAACACTCGCGCTTGCGCCGATTCTAGCGGTGCGGATCGGGGTAAACGAGGCTGCGCCAGCCGTTGCGGTCGAACGGCGCCCATGTGCCTTCGGGCTGGGCCAGACGATCGGCCACGGCGTAGACCACCGCGGGATGATGGCCCATGCCGCAATGGCTGCTTTCGACCTCGATGCTTTCGGAGGTCGCGGAGGTCTTTTCCATGCAGCCCTGCCACGCGCAGATGCCGTCGGTACGGCTGAAGATCGCGGTGGTCGGCACCGGCGGCGTTTCGGAAAGCGCCCCGCCGAAGCGGTGATCCTCTTCCTCGGCGCTGCGGCCGCTTGCCATCTCGTAGACCCGCCAGGCGTTGGTCGCCTTCGGGCTGCCCGCGAACGGGCTGCCGAGCGTGATCACCGAGCGCACGCGATCGGGCATCATCTTGGCCAGCTGGCGCGCATAGAGACCGCCGAGGCTCCAGCCGACCAGGCTGATCTTGCGGCCGTGGGCATCGTTCAGTTCATGCACCAGGTCGACCATCGCGTGCTGCACGCCATGGCGCAGGCCGAGATTGCGGCCTTGCCGCCAGCCGCTGACGGCATAGCCACGGTTCTTCAGGAAGCTGCGCAAGGGCCGCGTCGAGGTGTCCGAGGCGACCAGGCCGGGCAACACCAGCACCGGATGGCCGTCGCCCTTCGGCGCGAGGCTGAGCAGCGGCAATGCGCCGAGAAACGCACCGAACTCATGGAGGGCGCGCCCTTCCAGAAACATCAGGGTTCTGGACGGCGGGCGCAGCGTCTGGGCAGTGGCGGACATCAGGTTTCCTCTTCAGGGCCGGAATCGACCCAATCGGTCAATTGAAAACGCGGCTCACGCACAATCGTTCCGCAGTGCAGCAATCCCTTGAAGGAAGCTATGGCACCGATTCCTTCATTCAAGCGGCTGCCTGCCGATGGGACAATGGGTCGACGCACTTAATACGGGCGCCGTGATCAAAAAGTCACAGCAGGCGAAGCAGTAATTCCACGGTGTAGAGCCCGAGTCCGGCAAGCCCGCCGATCAGCGCGCCGTTGAAGCGGATGTATTGCAGGTCCTTGCCGATGTTGATTTCGATCAGCGCAATCAGCTGCCCCATGTCCCAGGCCTTGACCTGATCGGAGATGAAGCTCGACACCCCGCTCTTCTGATCGGCGATGAAACTCCTGAGCACGGCGACGAGACCCTGGTTGATCTCGGCGCGCAGCTCGGCATCGGCTGCGAGCGCCTCGCCTGCTTTCACGAACATTCCGGCAAGATGCTGCTGCAGCACCTGGGTTTCACCGCTGGCGCTGCGCTCGATGAAGGATCGCGCGTTCAACCAGATGTTGCGCGCGAGGTCGCCGAGTTCGGGGCGCGCCAGGAGGTCGCGCTTCAATCCGTCGAGGCGATCGGCAAAGGCCTTGTCGCTGCCGAGCCGGTCGACGAACGACAGCAGCATGTGATTGAATTCGCCGCGGAACGGATGCTGCGGATCGTTGCGCACTTCCTCGAAAAACGTGGTCGCGGACGCCACGATTCGCTTCACCAGGAACCTGTCGGCGCGGTAGAGCTTCAGCAGCGTCGGCAATTCGTCGCGGATCTTCTCGCGGATCACGGCCATGGTTTCCGGCTGGGTCAGCGACTGATGCACCACGCGCAGGATGTCATCGAGCAGGCCCTGGTGCCTGCCCTCCTGCACGAAGCCGCGCAGCGTGCCGGCGGCGAGCGGCGCCAGATCGATCCCCTGCAACTGGGTGGTGATGCGCCGGGTGATGAATGTCATCAGGCCCGAGGTCTCCGTCGCCGACACCGCTTCCGGCAGCAGCCGCAGCGCAAAGCGGGCGAGATCGTCGCTGCGCTTGCGGTCGCGCAGCCAGTCGGCGATGAACGAGCCGAAATCGATCTGGCGCAGCTTGGCTTCCACGGGGGCTGCTTCGAGGAAGTGCACCTCGATGAATTCGCCGAGCTTGTCGGCGATGCGGTGCTGGTTGCTCTGGATGATCGCGGTGTGCGGGATCGGCAGTCCCAGCGGCCTCTTGAACAACGCCACCACCGCGTACCAGTCGGCGAGGCCGCCGATGGTGGCGGCCTCCGCGAACGCGGCGACGAAGCCAAAGACCGGATGCACATGCAGCAGCGACTTCGCCGTAATGAACAGCGCCAGCGTGGCCGCCAGCACCAGCGTCGCCAGCGCCTTGACACGCCGCAGCTCGGCCGCGCGTGCGGCGTCGCCGGGAGCGTCGAAAGAAAAGGTGACCGGGACGGTCATGGCGGCTTTCGCGTGTCGGGGCCCGATGATAGCAGCATCCGTCATTGCGAGCGAAGCGAAGCAATCCATCTCGCCGAGCAAGGAAAACTGGATTGCTTCGTCGCTAACGCTCCTCGCAATGACGGAGGATGCAATGATGATCTATTGACATGCCCGTCAAAAAGAAGGCCCGCCTAAGCGGGCCTTCGAACTGACGCTACTGACGCGATCGCGATCAGGCGGTCTTGTTGTAGACCTTGGCGAAGTTGTCCTGGGCGGTCTTGGCGCCGTCGGCGACGAGCTTGCCGAGATATTCGGTCGAGGCCTTCGCCCGCGACACCAGCACTTCGCCGCGCGCACGGACCATGTCGGACTGGATCTGCACCGCCTCGTTGAGCGACTTGGCGGAAGCCAGCTTGTCGATGCCGGCGAAGAACTCCTGGGCGTCCTGGTAGATCGCGTCCTGAATGTTGCGGCTGATCTTGGCGGCCTCGGAGACCGAACCGGCAACGGCGGTCTCGATCGCGGCGGTCACCTTCTCGGAGCCGGCATGAAGGTCGGCGGCGCGCTCCTTGGCGGTCTCGGTCTGCTTCTTCACGAACTCACGGGCGGCTTCCGGAACTTCCATGTTCTGGAGCTTGGTGAACGCCTCGGTGACGGGCGCGAAGGCTTCCTTGACGGTGTTCAGCACGGAATTGGTTTCGATGGTCATGGGGTTTCTCCATCCTCAGGGTTTGAGCTATGGGCTCACCCCGTCCGGATTTGGCCCGGGGCAAAGTCTGTATGACACGGTTAATGGTGCGCCGCAACATCAATGTTGCAGTGCGATATCGCGAATTCGTGATAGGAGCGCTTGCCCGGCAAAGCGGCTCGCCGGCGGTATTTAGTGCTGCACGGCCGCCGGCAGCCCGTAGGCCTCCAGCTGGGCCCGGACCTGGGCAACGTTGTGGCCGAGCACCACGATGTCGTGGGTCTTGCCATCCTTGTCCTTCACATGGTCGCGCAGCAGCGCCTCGGCCTTGAAGCCCAGGCCCTCGAAGATGGCGATGGCGCCGGACTGGTCGACCGTCATCTGCACCACCAGCTTCTCCAGGCCGGCGCTCAGCGCCAGCGCAAAGGTTTCCTGCGACAGCGCCCGGCCCACTCCCCGGCCGCGCACGTCCGAGGAGACCACGTTGCGGATTTCGCCGACATGCGGCGACCACGACCAGGGATCGCGCACCAGGGTGCCGCATCCGACCACCCTGCCCGCCTTCACCGCCAGGATGCTGGTGATGGCGCCGCGCTCGATCTCCTTGATCCAGGCACTTAGCACCTTGGGCTCGCTGATGTTGCGTGGCAGGAACAACAGATCGTGCACCGGCAGCTTCTGCGCAAAGTCGAGCACGGCGGCTTCGTCGGCCTGCGCCATCAGGCGGAATTCGATCTCGCCGGCCTCGGTCTGCACGCGGCGCGGATAGGTTCTGATATCGCTGCTCATATCGATCTCTCGCATAACCATGAATCGAGTTTCGGCCACAGCCGCTTGATGGCGTTGGCGCCGGCGACCAGGCTGACATGGCCGCCCTTCAGGATCACCTCTTCCTTGTCGGTCGAGCCGATCTTCTGAATCAGGGGCTTGGCCGCGTCATAGGGCACGATGTGATCGTGCTCGGCGACCGCGTGCAGGATCGGCACCTTGATTTTCGAAATATCCGCCTTTCGCCCGCCGACCGACATCGCGTCGTTGTAGAGCTTGTTGTCCCACATCAGGTCCCTGGTGATGGTACGGAAATATTCGCCGGCCAGCGGCAGCGTATCGGTCGCCCAGCGGTCGAACATGCGGTACGACTTGACGTATTCGTCGTTCCAGATGTTTTCCCACAACTGCACCTGGCTTGCGGCGCGCGACGCCGGCCGCAGCATCTCGAATGACGACAGGATCATCTCGGGCGGAACGTTGCCGGCGCTGTCGATCAGCCGGTCGACGTCGAAATAGCGCTTGTCGGAGAAATTCTGCAACAGCTTCATCTCGCGGAAGTCGACCGGCGTGGTGAAGCAGATCAGGTTCTTCATCGGCCCTTCGTTGAAGATCGACCCGTACAGCAGCGACAGCACGCCGCCGAAACAATAGCCGATCACGGTGACGTCGGTCTCGCCGGAATCCTGCTGCACGCGGCGGACGCAGTCTGGAATGAAGTCGAGGACGTAGTCCTCCATCCGCAGGCTTTTCTCTTCCGGCTTCGGCGCGCTCCAGTCCAGCATGTAGACGTCGTAGCCGCGCTTCAGGAGAAACTCGATGAAGCTCTGGCCCGGCACCATGTCGAGGATGTAGCCGCGGTTGGTGGTCGCCATCACGATCAGGATCGGCACCCGGTAAATCTCGTCCGCGACGGGGCGATAGTGATAGAGGTTCATGGTGCCGCGGACGGCCAGGATGTCCTTCGGCGTCGAGCCGAGCGACGGCCCCGAGGAGGAAATATATTCGACGCCCTTGATGCTGCGCTGGATCGCGCGCTGCACCTCGGACTGTATCCGGTCCGGGATCGAGGCCAGATCGAGGCCTGCGACATTCAAGCCAGCACTGGCGTTCATTTCTGCTCTCCGCCTGATGACGGCGGGCGTTTGGTGCGCGGCGGCCTGGGCGCCGCCGGATATCCGCTGTCCGGCGCGCCGGAATTGTTGTGGACCTGGTGCAAGAGCGCCTTGATCTCGTTGAGCTGGCCTTCGATCGACTGCAGCCGCTCGGCCATGCTGACCATCTGCGCCCGGCTCGGCAGGTTCATGCTGACGAGATATTTCTCCATGAGGTCGCCGAGCTGCTTCTGCGCCCCCGCCGTGACCCCGCCGACCTGATTGACGACCTTGGAAAATTCCGGCGACGCCATCGCCTGGTTGGCGAAGGAATTGAATCCCTTCTCCATCTCGCCGATCATGTTCTGCCAGATCGCGACCGGATCGTTGCTCTTGTCTGCCATTGGCGCCCTCCAGCATGATCACGAGGGCTTTTGCGCCCCGCTTGTTTTCGGCCATACCACACTGTTGCGACAGCACGGTCAACATCGCGAGGCTGATTTGTAAGTCCTTCTGCCGCACCGGAGCCTTCTGCGGCGCGAAAAACCATGCCATAGAGTTCCCCATTGCATTGCCATTCGAGGATTACGCAGGTGACTTCACTCGCCCACCAGCCGCCGCAGATCGCCCGGGCCAACGGCATCGATATTTGCTACGAGAGTTTCGGCGACGCCGGCGCCGAGCCGATGCTGCTGATCATGGGGCTGGGCGCCCAGATGATCCTGTGGGACGACGAATTCTGCCGTGAGCTTGCAAGCCGCGGATTCCGCGTCATCCGCTTCGACAACCGCGACATCGGCAAATCCAGCCACCTGTCGGGCGGCAAGCGCCTGACCCCGCTCGAGCTGCTCAAGCTACGGTTCCTGAAGATACCGGTTCAGGCGCCCTACAAGCTCCGCGACATGGCCGAGGACACCACCGGGCTAATGGATGCGCTCGGCATCAAGTCGGCCCACCTGGTCGGCGCGTCGATGGGCGGCATGATCGCCCAGGAAATCGCGATCTCGTTTCCGCACCGGGTGGGGTCGCTCACATCGATCATGTCGACGACCGGCAATCCGAAAGTGCCACCGCCGACCCGCGAGGCCGCGGCGATGCTGATGGCGCCACCCCCGACCACCAAGGAAGAATATCTCAAGCGCTTCGCCCAGACCTGGAAGGTGCTGCGCGTCGGCAGCTTCCCGCTCGACGAGGCCAAGGACCTCGAACGCGCCGAACGCACCTTCGCCCGCGGCCTCAATCCCAACGGCGTCGGCCGGCAGCTCCGCGCCATCCTGGCCTCCGGCAGCCGCAAGGAACGGCTACATGCGGTGAAGGCGCCGACGCTGGTCATTCACGGCACCGTCGATCCCCTGGTGCGCCCCGAGGGCGGCAAGGACACTGCGGCCTCGATCCACGGCGCCAGGCTCCTGATGATCGAGGGCATGGGCCACGCGCTGCCGATCCCGATGTGGCCGCAGATCATCGACGCGATCGACAAGCATGCCCATGGCGCGGCCGCGAGGGCGGCGTAAGCGCCGCTTACACCCGCCGAACCTATCCCCCCGCCCAGACGTCGAGCACGTAGCGATTCTTCGCGCCGAGCTCGTCGATCCAGCGCAGCCCCGCATCGGCGTCGACGCCCTTGCGCTCGCGATAGATCGCCACCAGCGCGGCCTTGACGTCCGGCTCCATCTTGCCGCCGTCGCCGCAGACGTAGATGATCGCGCCCTGCTCGATCAAGCTCCAGACGCGTTCCTTCTGCGCCGCCACCAGGTGCTGCACATAGGTCTTCGGACCGTCGGCGCGCGAGAAGGCGGTGTGCAGCTCGGTGATGTCAGCAGCGGCGCACGCCTTCAGCTCGTCGGCGTAGAGAAAGTCCTGGTCGGGATGCCGGCAGCCGAAAAACAGCATCGCCGGGCCGAGGCTGGCGCCCTTGGCTTTGCGCGCCTCGCGCTCCTGCAGGAAGCCGCGGAACGGCGCCAGCCCCGTTCCCGGCCCGATCATGATGATCGGCACACTGGGATCGTCGGGCAGCCGGAATCCGGCCTTGGTCTCGCGCACCGTGGCGTGAACGGTTTCGCCGGGCCGGCGGCTGGCGAGGTAGTTCGAGCAGATGCCCTTGTAGACGCCGCGCCCCGAACTCGCTGGACCTTCGACCACACCGATGGTGACGCTGCAGCGCGCGGGATCGACCGACGGCGACGACGAGATCGAGTAATAGCGCGGCGCCAGCAGCGACAGCATTTCGAGATAGGCGTGGAACGGCAGTTCACAGGCCGGGTGTTCCTCCAGGAGGTCGAACACCGATTTGCGCTTGCCGAGAACGTCGGAACGATAGCGCTCGGTGGCGCCGTCGTCGTCGCCGACATAGGCCAGCAATTTCGGCTTGGTCACCGGGCAGCGCGTGTGCTCGGCCATAATCTGGATCTGCTTGCGGGTCGCGACCTGCTGCAATTCGACGAAATCGGTCAACAGCCGGCCGACCGACACGACGTCGCCGACCGGCAACTGCGCGCGCCGGCCCTCCGCGACCTGTAGCCGGATCTGATCGGCAGGGAGAAAGCCGAAGCGGCGGGCGATGGAATCCACCAGCCCCGGATCGTTGCGCGGCACCACGCTCAAGTGATCGCCGACCCGGTAGCTGACGCCGGGAGGCAGCTCCACCTCGATGTGGCGGGTCGACCTGTCGGATGGATTGGCGCCCGATTTGTTCTGCAATTCGGTGTTGGCCAGCACCTTCATCGGCGCGGCGCCGCCAAGTGCCACGACCGCATTCACCGTGGTCGGCGCCACCGATTCGATCGCGTATAGCGGGGTGTCGTCGGCGCGGCTGAAACTGGAATCGACGCCGAACTCCTTCATCGCCGCCGGTGCGAGTTTTGCAAACCAGCCCTCGAATTCGCCGTCGAGATCGCTGCGGGCGTCGCCCTCGCCGCGCGCATAGACGGGCTTCGCGCCGTGGGCCGCCAGTTGCTCGTCGATCAGGCGCGGGATCGACTGATAGGTCGCGGACCAGTCGCTGTTGCCGCAGCCGAACACCGCATAGCGCAGCTTTGCAAAGGCATCCTTCGGCAGATCACTACCCAGCCATTTGACGAACTGGGCGGCGTTGTCAGGCGGCGCGCCATTATACGAGGCGCAGAAAATCAGTACGCCGCCCTGCTCCGGCAGCTTGCCCACGTACTCGTCGAGCGGCGCGAGTTTGGTCGCAAACCCGTTGACCTCGGCGAGGTCGGCGACGCGGGTCGCCAATTCCTCGGCAGTGCCGAGGTTCGATCCGTAGAGCACCAAGAGCGGCGTGTTGTGTCCCGGGCGCGTCCGCGTCGGCCGCGACGCCGCGGTCGAAGCCGCCATCGTCGTCGTTGCGCGGCCGGCAAAGGCGCCGCGCTCCTTGTCGGTCCGCGGCCGAACCTTGATCTTGAAACCATCCGGCTTGATCGTCAGCGTTTCCTTCAGATGCATCTGGTAGCGGTGGTGGTCGACCAGCTTGAAGCGCTGCAGGATCATGCCGATCGCGAGCGCCGCCTCATGCATGGCAAAGCCGCGGCCGATGCAGGCGCGCTGGCCGTTGCCGAACGGCTTCCAGGCGTTGACGGGACGCGCCGCCTCGGCCTCGCGGCTGAAATTCTCCGGGTCGAAGGCATCGGGATTCGGCCCCCAGACGCTGGGATCGCGATGCAGCGCCAGCACCAGCACGGTGATGAAAGTGTTCTTCTTCAGCTTGTATTTGCCGCCGATGGTCTCATCCTGGAGCGGCGAGATGCCATAGGCCGGCGCCGGCGGCCACAGCCGCAGCGCTTCCTTCAATATTTGCGTGATGTAGGTGAGTTGCGTCACCTGCTGATAGGTCGGCCTGGCGTCAACGTCCGGCCCGAGCACCCGGTCGACCTCCTCATACGCCTTCTTCAGAACCTCGGGATGCTTCAACAGTGCATACAGCGCGCAAGACAACAGGCCGCTGGTGGTCTCATGCCCCGCGATCAGGAAGGTGTTGATCTGGTAGCGGATGTTGACGTCGTCGAGCTGCTCGCCGGTCGAGCGGTCGACGCCGGTCATCATGGCGCCGAGCATGTCCTTCTTACCCTCGGCGGCCTCGGCGTTGCTGCGGCGCTCCGCGACGATTTCGTCGACCATCTTGTTCATGAAGGCGACGTCGCCCGCGAGGTCGCGCCGGCGCTTCTGCATCCAGAGATTTTCCAGCGGCAGGCCGCGGATCATCATGATGGTCTCGAGCGAGCGCACCAGCGACGCCACGAACGGATGGTAGTCGCGCCGGTAGAACGAGTTGAACCGGTAGTCGAAGCCGCACAGCCCGATGGTGTCGAGCGTCAGCGCCGTCATGTCGTGGACGACGTCGATTTCCTCGTCGGCGTTCAGCCGCTCCCACTTCTTCACCAGCTGTTCGGCGATATCGACCATGCTGGTGTGGTAGGACTGCATGGCGCGGTTGCCGAACGGCTGCACCAGGATGTTGTGGGCCTTGCTCCAGTTCGGCTCCGTGGTGTCGGCGGTGAACAGGCCGTCGCCGCCGATCGCGCGCACCCGGCGCAAGGGTCCGCGCACCGCCTTGTCGAAGCGTTTTTCGTTGCTGAGCTCATTGACCAGAGCGTGGCCGGAAACGATGACGATCGGCGCGCCCATCATGTCGAGCCAGAAGATCGGCCCCAGCTCCTTGGCAAGCCGCGCCAGATTCTGCACCGGCGCGGAGGAATCCAGCGACAGCATGTTGCCGACCACCGGTTTGGTCGGCGGATGTGGGATCGGGCTCAGTCGGTTCGTGGACGCCATCGCTTGAATGTCTCCTGCCTAGTCTTAATCCCAGCAACGAGCCCTGCTCTTACCCCGTCATTGCGAGGAGCCCTTGCGACGAAGCAATCCACGACTCGTCATTCCGGGATGGTCCGAAGGACCAGACCTCAGATGTGCACTGCACATCGGGGAATCTCGAGATTCCGGGTTCGATGCTTCGCATCGCCCCGGAATGACGTTTCGAGTCGCTTCGCTCGCAATGACGACAGTGCACGTTCGTCACCCAAACCGCCTTCTACGCCATTCGATCAGCTTGGCGCTGACCTCGTCCGGTTTTTCCTGCTGCGTCCAATGGCCGCTGTCCCGGACCAGATATTTCTCCAGATCGGGGATGATCTTCTCCATGCCGTCGGCCGCGGACGGCGGCAGCACGTGATCGTTTTCGGCCATGATCATCAGCGACGGCACCCGCACGGTGTGGTCGATCCCGGCGGAGCGCTGCCAGTTGCGCGACATGTTGCGGTACCAGTTGATGCCGCCGGTGAAGCCGGATTTTGTGAACGTGTCGACGAAAACCTTTTTCTCTTCCGGCGACAGGATCGGCGTCCGCGGGTCATGCCTGGCGTCGTAGGCGGCAATCATTTGCGGAAATGCCAGATTGAGCCGCGGTGAAGCTCCGACGCCGGCGACCACCTGCTCCGCCGGCGCCGTATCGCTGCGCGGCACCGGCTTGCGCATGAAGGCATCAAAGGTCTGCTCGACACGGCTGCCGAATATTTTGTCCGGCTCGCGCGCCGGGTCCTGGAACTGCACGATATACATGTGCTCGCCGAAGCGCTGCCGGAACAGCTCGATCGGATCGGCCGGCGCACGATTGGTGTGCGGCGTATTGATCCCGACCACACCGGCGACGCGATCGATGTGGCGCAGCGGCATCTGCCAGACGATGAAGCCGCCCCAGTCGTGACCGACGAAGATTGCCTTGTCGATCTTGAGATGGTCGAGCAGGCCGACGAGATCGCCGGTGAGGTGCTCGATGTCGTAGTCTTCGACGGGTTCGGGCCGGTCGGTCGCGCCATAGCCGCGCTGATCCGGCGCGATCACCCGGATGCCGGCTTCGCTCAGCGCCTTGATCTGGTGACGCCAGGAAAACGCGATCTCCGGCCAGCCGTGGCACAGGATCACCGGCGGCTTGTCGGTTTTGGGACCGGCTTCGTAATAGCCCATGCGAATGCCGTTGGTCTGGGCGAACTGCAGCGGCGGCATTTCTATCATCGCAGGTATCTCACTCTCGTCCTGGGCCTCAGCTTGCCGCGCTCGCCAGATCGGCCGGGGGCGCGTAGGCGGCTTCCAGTGCCGCGAATTCCCCCGGCAGCATGTCGCACAGAACCTGCACATGCGGAATGATGTTGGCGCCGGCGATGAATCCGAAATCGAGCTGGTCGCGATAGCTCTGCACGGTGATGTTGAGCGCCATCCCGTGGGTCGAGATCGACACCGGGAAGATGTGCAGCAATTCGGCACCCGCCGCATACAGCGTCTGCCGCGGCCCCGGCACGTTGGACACCGTGACGTTCGCCGCCGGCGGCAGCACGTCCGACAGGTTGGAGCGGCTGTACAGCAGCGCCAGGATCTGGACCAGGATCGGCGCGCCCAGCATCGAGATGTTGGAGACCTGCGGCATCAGGGCCCGCAGCGGATGCGACATCTCCTTCGACTTGGTTGATTGCGCGATGATCGCCTCCAGCCGCGCCTTGGGATCCTCGATATTGGTGGCGATCGAGCAGATCATGCCGAACACCTGGTTGTTGGCGTCGGTATTGCCCTCTTCGCGCAGCGAGATCGGCACCGCGGCCGTCATCGATTTGGTCGGCAGCGCGCCCTGCTCGAGCAGATAGCGCCGGACCACGCCGGAGGCGAGCGCCAGCACCACGTCGTTGAGCTTGCCGCCGGACTGCTTGGCCAGCGCCTTGGCGCGCGAGAGCGAGATCGAAACGCCGGCAAAGCTGCGCTCCGACGAAATCGCCTTGTTCAGGACGGTCGACGGCGACACCATGCTGGCGATGCTGTCGCGCGATTTCGGATCGGAAATCTTGCCTGCCACATCGGAGACGCTCTTCAGCATGGTGGGAATGCTGCCGGCGAACTTCACCGCGCTTTCGATCTGGAACATCGCATTGTCGAACAGGATTGAGCCGAGATCGCTTTTTCCCGAGCGCGGCAGGTCGATGCTCTTCGGCGCCGTCGCACCGTCGAACGGCTGGCGCCAGAGTTGCTGATAGGAATCGATCAGGTTGGCGGCGATGTCGCGCGGCTCCTGCCCGACCTTGGCGCGCGCCGTCGGCGGCTCGATCGTCCGCGGGATCGGCGTCACGTCGTAGATCATGTTGGTCAGCGCCGCACCGGCGCCGCCGTCGATGCAGGCGTGATGCATCTTGGAATAGAGCCCGATCTCGTTGTCCTTCATGCCTTCGAAGACATAGAATTCCCAGAGCGGACGGGCGCGGTTGAGCAGCTTGGCGTGCATCCAGCCGACGATCCGTTCCAGCGTCGCGCGATCGTGCGGTGCCGGCAGGCTGCCGCGGAAGATGTGGCGGTCGATGTCGAACTGGTCGTCCTCGACCCAGGAAGGGTGATCGATGTCCAGCGGCGCCTTTTCCAGGCGGGCCTTGAGGATCGGCGCGATATGCAGCCGCGAGGCGATCATCGCCTTGAAGTCCTCGAAGAAGTCGCCCTTGTAGTCGTCGGGCAGGCGGAAGATCGCCATGCTCCCGACATGCATCGGCATTTCCGGCGTTTCCAGATACAGAAACGACGCGTCCATCGACGACAGTTTCTTGGCGTCACTCATGTTTCCCTCCCGCAGATCACGCGGCGCCTTTCTTGGCGCTTCTTGCCGTTCAGGCGGTCCCTGTTGCCGGGACGCTAGTCAGGATTGTGATTGTGCATTTTCCGGAGGCGCATATGCAATGGCAAACGGCCCCGATCGGTCAAATTGCTTGAATTCGCCCTCGGCCTGGGCCAAACGATCCGCGACTGCCCATAGCGCCGCCGGATTGACGCCGAGTCCGATATGGCTGGCGAAATGGACCTCGATGTTCTCGGCGGTGCCGGAGGGACGCAGCAGGCAGGTTCGCCAGTTCACGATGCCGTCGGTGCGCGAATAGATCGACGTGGCCGGAACCGGAAGATCGCCTGATATCGCGGCGCGAAGCTCCGGGTCGTCCTCGACCCCCTCCCCTGACAACGCCTCATAGAGCCGCGTGGCGTTGGTCGCTGTCACGTCGTTTGCAAACGGGCTTCCCAGCGTCACGACCGATCGCACCATCTCGGGGACCTGCAGCGCCAGATCGCGCGCATAGACGCCGCCAAGGCTCCACCCGACGATGCTGACCTTGCGGCCGGTGGCGGCATGAATTTCGGCGAGCCGGCTGCGCAGCGCGGTTCGCATCCGCGACACGCCGCCGAGGTTACGGCCCATCCGCCAAGCATGGGCGTCGTAGCCGAGTTCCCTGAGATATCGCCGCATCGGCGCCATCGACAGATCGCTGGCGAGGAACCCCGGCAGCAGCAACACCGGATGGCCGTCGCCCCGTGGCGCGCGCATCAACAGCGGCGACAGTATCAGGCTGGCGTTGAGTTCAAAGATCCCTCTCGCCTCGGCCAGCAGCAGGCCGAGCGACGGCGGACGAAGCCGGCCGGTGGGCTGGGATTCGCTGCGGTCAGCCGGCATCGCTACTACTTGTCGCCGGACTTCTTGTCGGCGCCGCGCACACCGCCGAGGCCGGCCATGGTCACGAACATGTCCTGAAACCGCTCGGCGATTTTCGGATCGAAGGTGAACCAGCTCTGCACCAGCGCTTCCGGCGAAACCTTTTCGATGTTGGCCATCATCTGCTTCTGGAGATTCTCCATGACGGCCGTCTGCATCGGCTGCACGTCCGGAAGTCCGAAAAACTGCCGGGCTTCGAGCGGCGTGCAGTCTATCTCAACGTTTATCTTCATGTCGGCTCCTGACTGCTTCTTGACAGCTTGTCGCAGTATCGCCGCGACAGGCCGGGCGAAGCAAGCGGCCTGACCGGACCGAACCGCGTCTTCAGCCTTCATTCGGCGGATATGGTCAACCGAACCGCTCGACCGCAAAGGGCGCGGGATCGGCGAACGGGGTCTCGCCGGTCATCATCTCCGCCAGGAGGCGGCCGGTCGCGGGGCCGAGCGTGAGACCGTGGTGCTGGTGTCCGAAATCGAACCACAGCCCGGCATGGCGAGGCGCCTTCCCGATCACCGGCAGCATGTCCGGCAAACACGGCCGCGCGCCGATCCAGGGTTTCGCGTCGATCGCCTCCCCCAGCGGAAACAGCGCATGGGCCTGCGGCAGCGCGCGCTGCAGCTGAATGGGGGTCGGCGGCGCATCGCGGCGGGCGAACTCCACCCCGGTGGTGAGCCGGATGCCGCGGTTCATCGGCGCCAGCACGAAACCCTGATCCGCATCGAGCACGGGATGATTGAGCACGGCATTGCCGCGCGCCGCCATATGCAAATGATAGCCGCGCTTGACGCTGAGCGGGATCGCATAACCGAGCGGGCGAAATACCAGATCGGACCATGGTCCCATCGCCACCACGACTTCGCGCGCGACGGCAGCACCATTGGAGCCGCCAATGCGCCAACTGCCGGCGGATTGTTCGAGGGTCCTGGCATCGGCGACGAGAAAGCGGCCTCCCTTGCGCTCGAACAGCGCCGCATAGGCCTTGGCCAGTCCGCCTGGATCGGGAACGAATCCGGGCGCAGGAAAATGGATGGCGCCTGAAAACTCCCCGCTCAGATTGGGCTCGCGCGCCGCGATGGCCTTGCCGTCGAGAACATGGCCTGCGACGCCATACTGCCTGGCCCGTTCGAAATCGCTCAACGCATTGGCCAGCGTCGCATCCGAGCGATAGAGCTTGATCCAGCCGTCGCGCCGCAACAATTCCGGAACCCCGGCCTCGGCAATCAGCGCCTCGTGTTCGATGAGGCTGGCCCGGATCAGGGGCAATTCGGCCATCGCGCTGTGCAGCGCCCGCTCCGGCGAGGACGCCAGATAATAGCGCAAGATCCACGGCAGGAAGGCCGGCAGGTCGGCGAGGCTGTAGCGCACCTGCGGCGCGCGGTTCATGGCGTATCGCAGGATCTGGCCGAAATCCCGGGGAAACATGTAGGGAAAGACCGACGCGCATTCGATCAGGCCGGCGTTGCCGAAGCTGGTCCCTTCGCCGGCCAGTTCGTTCCGGTCGACCAGGATGACGTCGCGTCCCCGCTGCTGCAGGTGCAGGGCGGCGCCGACGCCGACCATGCCCGCCCCCAATACGAGAACATCGGCCTTGAGATCCGCCATCCCGGCGCTCCAATAGTTGAATGTTACGTTCCTGTTCCCGCTGCTTACAGTGAAGCTGGTTATTGCGGTAGCGGCGCGCAAACCGACCTGCCCCCGCGGAAATCGCGCTTGCGCGGCGGCCAAACTCTGGCAACAATGGATCAACCATGGCTGCCGTCATTGCAGCGATGAACAACGCGCCACAGCGGAGAACCTTAACAAATGTCGGTACGTCAAACCTTGTTCGCAGCGACCACCGTCACCCTCGTCGCCCTTGCGATGACCCCGGCATCGGCCCAGACCCTGCGCTACGCCAACCAGGGCGACCTCAAATCGCTCGATCCCTATACGCTCAACGAAAGCACCACCCATGGCCATCTCGGACAGGTCTTTGAAGGGCTGATCGCGCGCGACAAGGATCTGAAGATCATTCCCGGCCTTGCCGAAAGCTGGGAAACGCCGGAGCCGACGCGCTGGCGCTTCCACCTGCGCAAGAACGTCAAGTTCCAGAACGGCGACCCCTTCACCGCCGACGACGTGGTGTTCTCGGCCGACCGCGTCCGGGCCGCCGGCTCCAACCTGCAGACCCGCATTGCCAAGGATGCGAAGGTCGTCAAGATCGACGACTACACCGTCGATTTCATCCTGACGTCGCCCAATCCCATTCTGAATTCGCAATGGGATACCTGGTACATCATGAGCAAGAAATGGGCCGAGGCGAACAACGCCGTGGCCCCGACGCCGGCAGCGGCGACCTCGCCGAGTTTTGCCTCGCTCCACGCCAACGGCACCGGCGCCTTCATGATCGAGAGCCATCAGCCCGGCGTCAAAACCGTGTTCAAGGCGAACCCGAACTGGTGGCGCAAGCCCGAGCACAATCTCAAGGAGATCATCTTCACACCGATCAGTTCCGACGCCACGCGCGTGGCGGCCTTGCTTTCGGGCGAAGTCGACGTCATCGAGCCGGTTCCGCTCCAGGATATTTCGCGCGTGGACTCCAGCCCCAATGCGCAGGTCTTGAAGGGCCCGGAACTGCGAACGATCTTCCTCGGCATGGACCAGGTCCGCGACGAATTGCTGTTTTCGAACGTCAAGGGCAAGAATCCGTTCAAGGACGTCAAGGTCCGCGAGGCGTTCTTCAAGGCCATCGATGTCGAGCTGATCAAGAACCGCGTGATGCGCGGCCTCTCGACGCCGTCGGCGCTGATGATCGCGCCGCAGCTGTTCAGGCTCTCGGGTGATTTTACGCGTCCGAAGTTCGATCCCGACGGCGCCAAGAAGCTCTTGACCGAGGCGGGCTATCCCGACGGCTTCGAAGTCACGATGGACTGCCCGAACGATCGCTACGTCAACGACGCGGCGATCTGCCAGGCGGTGGTCGGCATGCTGGCGCGCATCGGGGTCAAGGTGAACCTGCTGGCGCAGCCCAAGGCGCAGTATTTCGCCAAGGTGCTGAAGCCCGGCGGTTACCAGACGTCGTTCTATTTGCTGGGCTGGACACCGGGAACCTCCGATGCCCATAACGTGCTCTACGACATCATGGGCTGCCGCGACGACCCGAAAGTCGCGCGTGGCGAAGCCAATCTCGGCGGCTACTGCAGCAAGAAGGTGGACGAAATCGCCCAGAAAGTGCTGCTGGAGACCGATACGGCCAAGCGCGATCTGCTGATCAAGGAAGCGTTCGGAATCGTCGCCAAGGAATTTGGTTATATCCCGCTGCATCAGCAGGCGCTGGCGTGGGGTGTGTCGAAGAAGGTGAAACTGACGCAGCGCGCTGACAATCAGGTGCTGCTGTATTGGGCGACCAAACAGGAGTAGGCAGCTTCGAGGCTCAGGGTCCCGGTGGCTTGACGCTCCCGGGACCGTTCTTTTTTGGGCTGGCCGCCGCGTCCGCGGCGTCGCAAGGCCACAGTGAAAGGATCACATGCTCGCTTTCACACTTCGCCGGGCCATCCAGGCCATTGGCGTCATGATCGCGGTCGGGATCATCTCGTTCTCGATGTTCCGCTTCGCGGGCGATCCGGTCAACCAGATCGTCTCGCTGGATACGCCGGCCGCCGAACGCGAAGCCGTGCGCAAGTCGCTCGGTCTCGACGATCCGGTGCCGCTGCAGTTTGCCCGCTATTTCGCCAACGCCGCGCAGTTCAAATTCGGCGTCTCCTATCAGTTTCGCCAACCGGTCTCGAGTCTGCTGATGGAGCGGATGCCGGCGACGCTGGAACTCGCCATCTGCGCCACCATTTTCGCGATGGTGTTCGGCATCCTGATGGGGGTCTATTCGGCACTGAAACGCGACACGGTTCTGGCCAAAATATTCCAGGCGGTGTCGCTGATCGGAATCTCGCTGCCGACCTTCCTGATCGGCATTCTCCTGATCTATCTGTTCGCCGTGGTGCTGGGCTGGCTGCCGTCGTTCGGCCGCGGCGACGTGGTGCGGATCGGCTGGTGGACCACCGGCCTGCTCACGGTGTCCGGCCTCAAGGCCCTGATCATGCCTTCGGTCACGCTCGGCCTGTTCCAGATGACGCTGATCATGCGGCTGGTGCGGGCCGAAATGCTCGAGGTGCTGCGCACCGACTATATCCGCTTTGCGCGGGCGCGCGGGCTGACGACACGGGCTATCCATTTCGGGCACGCGCTCAAGAACACGCTCGTACCCGTGATCACGGTCGCCGGCCTGCAATTTGGCTCGGTTATTGCATTTGCAATCATCACCGAAACCGTATTCCAGTGGCCGGGCATGGGACTGTTGTTCGTGCAAGCGGTGCAGAACGTCGATATCCCGATCATGGCCGCCTACCTGCTGATGGTGTCCCTGATTTTCGTCACCATCAATCTGGTGGTGGATATTCTCTATACGGTCGTCGATCCGCGGCTGCGCTCCACCATCAGCCGTCCGGCCTGAACGAGATCCCCCGATGTCCGACGCCGTCATCCCGCACCAGGCCGAACCGAGCGCACCGCGCGCGCATTCCGGCGGCGGCTGGCTTCGGCGCGCCCTCGAAAGCGACGTGTTCTATTCGTTCCGGCGCTCCAGGATGACGATGGTCGCGGCCGCCGTCACCTTGCTGTTCTTCCTGCTGGCGATCCTGGCGCCGCTGCTGGCCGTACAGAACCCGTTCGACCCGGCACAGCTTCAATTGATGAATTCGCGGATTTCGCCGCTGTGGACCGCCGACGGCCAAAGCCCGTTCCTGCTCGGTACCGACGAACAGGGCCGCGACGTGTTTTCCGCCATTCTCTACGGCCTGCGCATTTCGCTGACGGTCGGCATTCTCGGCGTGCTGTTCTCCGGCACGCTCGGCATCGTCCTCGGATTGATCGCCGGCTATGTCGGCGGCGCCGTCGACGGCCTGATCATGCGGATCGCCGACGTGCAGCTGACCTTCCCGGCGATCCTGATCGCGCTCCTGATCAACGGCGTCGTCAAATCGGTGTTCGGCAATCGCCTCGACGCCATGAGCACGCTGGCGGTATTGGTATTCGCGATCGGACTGAGCTTCTGGGTGCAATATGCGCGCACCGTGCGCGGCTCGGTGATGGTGGAAAAGAACAAGGATTACGTCGCGGCGGCGCAGTTGATCGGGCTGCCCGCGCCCGTGATCATGCTGCGCCACGTGCTGCCCAACGCGATGGGACCGATCCTGGTGATCGCCACCATCAACCTCGCGCTCGCCGTGATCACCGAGGCGACGCTGTCGTTTCTGGGCGCCGGCATGCCCGACACCATGCCCTCGCTCGGCACCCTGATCCGGATCGGCAACAATTATCTGTTTGCCGGCGAATGGTGGATCGTGGCCTTTCCTGGCCTCGCGCTGGCGTCGCTGATTCTCTCGATCAATCTGCTGGGCGACTGGCTGCGCGACGCGCTCAATCCGAAACTCCGATGATTGGCGCTGTAACCCCCAAGTATCCGACCGCATGACCGAACCCGTTCTTTCCGTGCGTAACCTTCAGGTGGAATTCGTCACCCGCCGCAGCACGCTGCGCGCCATCGACGGGGTGTCGTTCGACATCGCCAAGGGCGAGGTGCTGGGCGTGGTCGGCGAATCCGGCGCCGGAAAATCCGTCACCGGTCTTGCGGTGATCGGCCTGATCGATCCGCCCGGCCGCATCAGTGGCGGCGAGATCTATCTGTCGGGCATGCGGATCGACAACCTGCCGCCGGAAGAAATGCGCCGGATCCGCGGCAAGCGGATCGGCATGATCTTTCAGGACCCCCTCACCAGCCTCAACCCGCTGTACCGGATCGGCGACCAGATCGTCGAAACGATCAAGACCCACACCAACCTGTCGGAACAGGCCGCGCGCAAGCGCGCCATCGACCTGTTGGCCGAGGTCGGCATTCCCGCCCCGGAAAAGCGCATTGACGCCTATCCGCACGAGTTCTCCGGCGGCATGCGCCAGCGCGTCGTCATCGCGCTGGCGATCTGCGCCGAGCCCGAGCTGATCATCGCCGACGAGCCGACCACGGCGCTCGACGTCTCGGTGCAGGCTCAGATCATCTCCCTGATCAAACGCCTCGGACGCGACCACGGCACCGCGGTGATGCTGGTGACCCACGACATGGGCGTGATCGCCGAAACCTCCGACCGCGTCGCGGTAATGTATTCCGGCCGCGTCGCCGAGATCGGTCCGGTGCGCGATGTCGTGCAGGACCCGCTGCATCCCTATGCCAAGGGCCTGATGGGCGCGATCCCGACGCTCGCGGGCGACGCCGCGCGGCTGGTGCAGATCCCCGGCTCGATGCCGCGGTTGTCGGCGATCCCGCCGGGCTGCTCGTTCAACCCGCGCTGCGCGTTCGCGTTCGACCGCTGCCGGATCGAGCGGCCGGAACCGATCAAGCATGGCACGCAGGCCGTGGCCTGCCATCTCTACGACGCCGCCGCGAAGGATTCCGCGGCATGACCTCAGCGCCCTTCATCGATGTCAGGAATCTGCGCCGGACGTTCGACGTCTCGAAACCATGGCTCAACCGGGTGCTCGAAGGCGGCCATCTGGAATTCCTGAAAGCGGTCGACGGCGTCACCTTCGATATCAAGCGCGGCGAGACTTTTGCCCTCGTCGGCGAGTCCGGCTCCGGCAAGACCACGGTCGCCCGGATGGTGGTCGGTTTGCTGCCGCCGAGCTCGGGCGAAGTGATCATCGACGGCGTCTCGATGAGCGATGCGAGGCAATTGCAGGCGCGCCAGCAGCTTCGCCGGCGCATCCAGATGATCTTCCAGGACCCCTATGCGAGCCTGAACCCGCGCTTCCGGGTCGACGCCATCGTCGCCGAGCCGATCCGCGCCTTCGACCTGATCCAGGGCGAACGCAACATCCAGGCGCGCGTCGGCGAGTTGTTAAGTCTGGTCGGCCTGCACGCCGACGACGGCTGGAAATATCCGCACGAATTTTCCGGCGGGCAGCGGCAGCGGATCGCGATCGCGCGCGCGCTGGCGTCGGAGGCCGAATTCATCGTCTGCGACGAGCCGACCTCTGCGCTCGACGTCTCCGTGCAGGCGCAGATCCTCAACCTGATGCGCGACCTGCAGGACAAGTTCGGCCTCACCTACCTCTTCATCAGCCACAACCTCGCCGTGGTCCGGCACATGGCGAGCCGCATCGGCGTGATGTATCTCGGCCGCATCGTCGAGATCGCGGAGGGCCGCGAACTGTTCAGCAACCCGCGCATGCCCTATACCAGAATGCTGCTGGGCGCGGTGCCGGATCTGGCGATGTCCGGCCGCCAGCGCATTCCGGTCCAGGGCGAAATCCCCAACCCGATCGACCCGCCGCCCGGCTGCGCCTTCAACCCGCGCTGTCCGCTGGTGTTCGACCTCTGCCGCAAACAGGCCCCCGCGCTGATCGACGGCGTCGCCTGCCATGCCGTCAACAAGCCGGCCGATGCCGCCGTATCGGCCTGATCGCAGGCGGCAGCACTGCGTCGGACGCCGGTTGGCAGGCTGCCGTAGCTGTGATCAAGTGCGCGCGGCGTCGCCGCAATGATGGATACCCATGAGCAAAATCAATCCCGATCCCTTCACCACCCGGCCGGAAATCGAAGGCACTTTCGGGGTCGTGACATCCACCCACTGGATCGCCACCGCGGTCGGGATGGCCACGCTTGAGAAGGGCGGCAATGCGTTCGACGCCGGCGTCGCCACCGCGTTCACCCTGCAGGTGGTGGAACCGCATCTGAACGGTCCGGGCGGCGACGTTCCTGTTATCGTGCACGACACCAGGCGCGGCCGCACCGAGGTGATCTGCGGCCAGGGTCCCGCTCCAGCAGGCGCCACCATCGCGCATTATCGCAGCGAGGGCCTCGAAATGGTGCCCGGCACCGGGCTGCTGGCCGCCTGTGTACCCGGCACCTTCGAATCCTGGATGCTGCTGCTGCGCGATTACGGCACGTTGCGGCTGCGCGACGTGTTGGAGCCGGCGATCGCCTACGCCCGTGACGGCTACCCGCTGGTGGAGCGGGCATCGGCAACGATCAAGACGGTCGAGCAATTGTTCAGGAAGCATTGGACCACATCGGCTGCGGTCTATCTGCCCAACAATGAAGTGCCGGTCCCCGGCACGCTCTTCACCAACAAGACGCTTTCGGAGACCTACGCCCGCATACTGAAAGAGGCCGAAAGCGCCGGCTCCGATCGCGTTGCGCAAATCGAGGCGGCGCGAAGGGCGTGGTCGCATGGCTTCGTCGCGGAAGCGATCGACAAATTCTGCCGCACGCAAGACATCATGGACGTCAGCGGCTCGCCGCATCGCGGCGTCCTGCGCGCCGACGACATGGCGCGCTGGCAGGCAACGGTCGAAGCGCCGCTGACCTACGACTATGGCCGCTACACCGTCTGCAAGCCCGGCGTCTGGAGCCAGGGCCCGGTCATGCTGCAGCAGCTTGCGCTGCTCAAGGGGTTCGAACTCGACGGGCTTGATCCCGCGGGGCCCGAATTCATCCACCTGCAGATCGAAGCGGCGAAACTCGCCTTTGCCGACCGCGAGAAGTTTTATGGCGATCCGGACTTCAACGAAATCCCGATCTCTACATTGCTGTCGGACGCCTACAACGACGAGCGCCGCAAGCTGATCTCCAGGGATAAGGCCTCACTCGACTTCGTCCCCGGCTCGGTCGAAGGTTTTGGCTCGGTGGTCAAGCTGCGCCGGGCGGAAGGCCATCGCGAGGCAGTCGGCGCCATGGGCGCGGGCGAACCGACGGTCGGCCGCTTCGGCGAAGTGCGCGGCGACACCGTGCATTTCGACATCATCGACCAGGCCGGCAACATGATTTCGGCGACGCCGTCCGGCGGCTGGCTGCAGTCGTCGCCGGTGATTCCCGAACTCGGCTTCTGCCTCGGTAGCCGCGCGCAGATGTTCTGGCTCGAGGAAGATCACCCGGCCGCATTGGCGCCGGGCAAGCGCCCGCGCACCACCCTCAGCCCGACCATGTGCTTGCGCGACGGCGAGCCGTACATGGCCTGGGGTTCGCCCGGCGGCGACCAGCAGGACCAGTGGACCACGCAGTTCTTCCTGCGGCACGTTCACGCCAACATGAACCTGCAGGAAGCGATCGACGCGCCGGCCTGGCATTCCGAGCATTTCCCGATTTCGTTCTGGCCGCGCACCTCGCGGCCCGGCGTACTTGTGGTCGAGAACCGCGTGCCGACGGCGACCGTCAATACCTTGAAGAACCGCGGCCATATCGTGGAGACCGGCCCCGACTGGTCGGAGGGCCGCCTCACCGCGGCTTCGAAGGTCGGCCGCCGCCGCCGCGCCGCTGCCAATCCGCGGGGCATGCAGGGCTACGCGGCCGGACGGTGAGTCAAATGACCTGGTCAATCATCGCCCGCGACAGCGCCACCAGCCAGTTCGGCATCGCGGTGGCGACGAAATTCTTCGCCGTCGGCGCGCGCGTGCCGCATATCGCTGCCGGCATCGGCGGCGTCGCCACCCAGGCGCTGGTCAATCCCTATTACGGCATCGATGGCGTGAGGTTGCTGCGCGAGGGACGCGAGCCCCGCGAGGTCGTCGACGCCCTGATTGCGGTCGACAACGGCCGCGAGAGCCGGCAGGTTCACATCATGGATGCGAAGGGGCGTATCGCTTCCCATACCGGCCGCGATTGCGTCGACTGGTGCGGGCACGTCGCGGGTGACGGCTTTTCGATTGCCGGCAACATGCTGGCCGGCGCCCGCGTGCTGGACGACACCGCGCAAGCCTATCTCGCCCACCAATCCCTGCCGTTCGCGGAACGCCTGATCGCGGCGATGCGCGCGGGCGAAGCCGCCGGCGGCGACAAGCGCGGCAGGCAGTCGGCGGCGCTTTTGATCCACGCCGGGGAAGAATGGTCCGCGCTCGACCTGCGCGTCGACGACCATGCCGATCCGCTGGCCGAGCTCGAGCGGCTGGAAGCGGTTAGCCGCGAGCGCTGGGTGCATTTTCGCCCGTTCCTCCCCACCCGCGAGAATCCCGCCGGGATCACTGATCGCGCGACCATCGACGCCGGGATCGAAGCGGCGATTGCAGGCCGGAAATGACCGAGGACCCGCTGATCGAAATCAGGGATTTGCGGGTCATTTTCCATGGCGACGGCGGCCGCACCACCCACGCTGTCGACCGCGTCGACCTTGACGTCGCCAATGGCGCGACGCTCGGCCTGGTCGGCGAATCCGGCTGCGGCAAGAGCGTCACCTCGCTCGCGATCATGGGCCTGTTGTCGAAACACTCGGCCGAGGTCTCGGGCTCGATCCGCTTCGACGGCTTCGATCTGCTCGACGTGCCTGACCAGACCCTGCGCGATCTGCGCGGCAATCGCCTCGCAATGATCTTTCAGGAGCCGATGACCTCGCTCAATCCGAGCTTCACCATCGGCGACCAGATCATCGAGACCATCCTGCGCCATCGCGGCGGATCGCGGCGTCAGGCCCGCGAGCGCGCCATCGAACTGCTCCGCCGGGTTCACATTCCTTCGCCGGAACGCCGCATCGACGAATATCCGCACAAGCTTTCGGGCGGCATGCGCCAGCGCGTTATGATCGCGATGGCGCTGGCCTGCGATCCCCGGCTTCTGATCGCCGACGAGCCGACCACCGCCCTCGACGTCACCTTGCAGGCGCAGATCCTGGATCTGATGCGGGAATTGAAGGCGGCGAGCGGGGCTGCGATCATCCTGATCACCCACGATCTCGGTGTGGTTGCCGAAGTCTGCGACGAGGTCGCGGTGATGTATGCCGGCGAGATCGTCGAGCGCGCCCCGGTCGATGAGCTGTTCGCCAGTCCGCAGCACCCCTACACCGTCGGCCTGCTCGGCTCGATCCCGCGGCTCGACCGCCGCGCGTCGCATCTCGCCACCATCGAGGGCATGGTTCCGAACATGGCGAACCCGCCGTCCGGCTGCCGCTTCGCCGCGCGCTGTCCGTTCGCCGTCGAAGGCTGCATGGCGGCGCCGCCGCCGATGGTCGCGGTGAGCCATTCGCACTGGTCGCGCTGCATCAGGACGCCGCTGGAGGGCCTGGTGTCATGACCGCCCTGCTCGAGGTCGAAGGTCTGGTAAAACATTTCGTCGCCGACCGGTCGCTGCTTGGACGGCCGACCGCTTGGATCAAGGCGGTCGACGGCGTCAGCTTCCGCGTCGAAGCCGGCAAGACGCTGGCACTGGTCGGCGAATCCGGTTGCGGCAAGTCCACCGTGAGCCGGCTGGTATTGCGATTAATCGAGCCGGACGCCGGCAGCATCCGCTTCGAGGGCCGCGACCTGCTGGCGCTGGACGCCGACCAGTTGCGCGCTTTCCGCCGGGACGCGCAGATCATCTTCCAGGATCCCTATGCCTCGCTCAATCCGCGCATGACTGTCAGCCAGATCCTGACTGAACCGCTGGCGCTGCATGATCTGGTGCCCTCCGCACGCCGCCGCGAACGGGTCGAGGAACTGCTGCGGCTGGTGGGCCTCGAGCCCCGCTTCGCACGCCGCTATCCGCACGAGTTTTCCGGCGGCCAGCGCCAGCGCATCGCGATCGCCCGGGCGCTGGCGGTCGAGCCCAGGCTGATCATCTGCGACGAGCCGGTATCGGCGCTCGACGTCTCGATCCGCTCGCAAATTCTCAATCTGCTGCGCGACCTGCAGGACCGGCTCGGCCTCGCCTACATCTTCGTCAGCCACGACCTTGCGGTGGTGAAACACATCGCCGACCGCGTCGCGGTGATGAATCTCGGCGTGATCGTCGAGACCGCGGACGCGCAGGCGCTGTTTGCGGCCCCTCGCCACCCCTACAGCCGGGCGCTGCTGTCGGCGATCCCGGTGCCGAAACCGCGGGCCAAGCGCGCCCGCATCCTGCTGCAGGGGGAGATGCCGAGCGCGCTCGATCCGCCCCCGGGCTGCCGCTTCCACACCCGCTGCCCCTACGTGGTCGAGCGCTGCCGCGTCGAGCCGCCGCAACTGCTCGCCGACGGCGCCGGCCATTTCACCGCCTGCCACCGCACGGCGGAACTGCCGCCGGCCGATGCCGTGGTCCCCGCCGACGGCGGGTTTTCGCCGGCGCTGGAACGCCTGGTGGCGGCATTCAGCGGCGGCACGGAAGGTGCAGGCGTCTCCGGGGTTGCTATAGTCGGGGCTGCGCCGCCGGCACCAGTTTGAATTCGTCAGAGATGGAGACCAGTACGATGAGAATCCTGCGTTTGGCGGCCGCTTCGGCGGCGTTGTTGCTGTCGCTGGTGGCGGGCGTTCAGGCCCAGACCACGCTGCGCATCGGCCTGGCCGAAGATCCCGACATTCTCGATCCGACGCTGGCGCGGACCTATGTCGGCCGCATCGTGTTCGCGTCGTTTTGCGACAAGCTGTTCGACATCGACGAAAAGCTCAACATCGCGCCGCAGCTCGCGCTGTCGCACGAGACCTCCACCGACGGCAAGGAGGTCACGATCAAGCTGCGGCCGGGCGTCAAATTCCACGACGGCGAACCGTTCGACGCCGAGGCGGCGAAATTCTCGCTCGACCGCCACCTCACCCTGCCGAGCTCGTTCCGCAAGCCGGAGCTGGCCCAGCTCAACCATGTCGACGTCGTCGATCCCCTCACCATCAAGCTGGTGCTGAAGGCGCCGTTCTCGCCGCTGATCGCCCAGCTCACCGATCGCGCCGGGATGATGGTGTCGCCCAGGGCGGCCAGGGAAGCCGGCGACAAGTTCGGATTGAAACCGGTCTGCGCCGGCCCCTACAAATTCGTCGAACGCGTGCAGCAGGACCGCATCGTGTTCGAGAAGTTCGCCGACTACTGGGACAAGGACAAGATTTTCATCGACCGCATCGTCTACCTGCCGCTGGTGGATGCCACGGTCCGCCTCGCCAACCTCAAGTCCGGCGGGCTCGACCTGATCGAACGCCTGCTGGCCACCGACCTCAAGGAGGTGCAGGCGGACCCGAAGCTGAAGCTGTCGACCGCGATCGAGCTCGGCTATCAGGGCGTGACGCTGAACATCGGCAAGGACAAGGCCAAGGGGCCGCTCAGCCAATCCGCCAAGGTGCGCCAGGCGCTCGACCTCTCGATCGATCGCGAGGCGATCAACCAGGTCGTGTTCAACGGCGAGTTCAAACCTGGCAATCAATGGGTCAATCCGGATCATCCCTATTACCAGAAGGCTTTCCCGGTCCGACCCCGCAACATCGCCAAGGCCAAGGCGCTGATCAAGGAAGCCGGCGTCGCCGCGCCGATCCCCGTCGATTTCATGGTGCCGAAGGGCGCCGAAACCGAAGCTGTCGCGCAGGTGATCCAGTCGATGGCGGCGGAAGCCGGCTTCGACATGAAGATCAGGGTCACCGAATTCGCGACCTCGCTGAAGCAGGCCGAGGCCGGCGAATACCAGGCCTTCATGCTGGCATGGAGCGGACGGATCGATCCGGACGGAAATTCCTACGTCTTCCTGAAGACCGGCGCGCCGCAAAATTACAGCGCCTGGTCCAATCCCGATGCCGACAAGGCGCTCGACGACGCCCGCCTCGTCACCGATCAGGCGCAGCGCAAGGCTATCTATGAAAAGCTGACCAAGCTCGCGCTCGACGAAGAGCCGCTGCTCTACATCTACCACCGCAGGATCTTGATCGCACACAGCATCAGGCTCGAGGGCTACAAACAGATGCCGGACGGTCTGGTGCGCGTGATCGGGCTGAAGCTGAAGTGAGAGCAACCGCGCCCGGAAAACAAAGCCCATGCTGAACTTCCTCGGCAAGCGCATCCTGCAGCTGATCCCGACGCTGTTCTTCGTGTCGATCCTGATCTTCTCGCTGCAGCAATTGCTGCCGGGGGATCCGGCGCTGGTGATGGCCGGCGAGGAACGCGACCCCAACGTGATCGCACAGATCCGCGCGCAGTACCGGCTCGATCAGCCGGTCCCGGTGCAGTATGTCTACTGGGTCAAGGGCGTGCTGTCGGGCGACTTCGGCGAGTCCCTGCGCATCAAGGTGCCAGTGCTCAGCCTGATCAGGCAGAAGCTTCCGGTGACGCTGCAACTGGCATCGATGGCGATCGTGATCGCCTTTTTGATCGGCATTCCCGCCGGGATCGTGTCGGCGGTCAAGAAGGGCACGGCCTGGGACTACGGCGCCAATCTGTTCGCGCTGTGGGGCATTTCGACGCCGAATTTCTGGCTCGGCATCATGCTGATCTTTCTGTTCTCGATCGAACTCGGCTGGCTGCCGGCCTCCGGCTATGTGTCGCTGTCCGAAAACTGGCGCGCCAGCCTCGCCTCCACCATCATGCCGGCCTTCGTGCTCGGCAACGCCATCGCCGCGATCCTGATGCGGCACACCCGCAGCGCCATGCTGCAGGTGCTGGAAAGCGATTATGTCCGCACCGCCCGCGCCAAGGGCCTTTCCGAGCGCTCGGTGATCCTCAAGCACGCCATGCGCAACGCGCTGACGCCGGTGATCACGCTCGGCGCGTTGGAACTCGGCACGCTGCTGTCGGGCGCGGTGCTCACCGAGCAGATTTTTTCCATACCCGGCTTCGGCAAGCTGATCGTCGACGCCGTGTTCAACCGCGATTACGCCGTCGTGCAGGGCGTCGTCCTGGTAACGGCGACCATCTACATCACGCTGAACCTGATCGCCGACATCGCCTATATCCTCGTCAATCCGCGGCTGAGGGCATGAGCCGCATGACCGACGCAACACTCGGCGCCATCCCCATCGCCTCCGACGAGCTGGAAAGTCCGGCACGGCGCGCGCTACGCCGGCTGTTCCGGCGCAAGGGCGCGGTGGTCGGGCTCGCCGTGATCGCAGCCTTCATCGTGCTCGCGGTGTTCGCGCCCTGGATCGTGCCCTATGATCCGATCGCGACCAGCTGGACGGCCGTGCGCAAGGCACCCTCGGCGCTGCACTGGTTCGGCACCGACGACCTCGGCCGCGACATCTTCTCCCGCGTGATCCATGGCGCGCGCGCCTCGCTGATGGCGGGCGCGATCTCGGTCGGCATCGCGCTCGGAATCGGCGTTCCCTTCGGGCTGCTGTCGGGCTATCGCGGCGGCTTCATCGACGGCCTGATCAGCCGGATCACCGACGCCATGCTGGCCTGCCCGTTCCTGATCCTCGCCATTGCGCTGGCGGCGTTTCTCGGCCCGAGCCTCGGCAACGCCATGATCGCGATCGGCATTTCGACGACACCCATCTTCGTGCGCCTGACCCGCGGCCAGGTCCTGAGCGTCAAGGTCGAGGACTATGTCGAGGCCGCCCGCGCGATGGGCAATCCGCGCTGGCGGATCGCGCTGTTCCACATCCTTCCGAACATCATGCCGGCGCTGCTGGTGCAGGCGACATTGTCGATCGCCGCCGCCATTATAGCGGAAGCCGCACTGTCGTTCCTCGGACTCGGCCAGCAGCCGCCGGCGCCGTCCTGGGGCAGCATGCTGAATTCAGCGCAGCGCTTCCTGACCAATGCGCCGTGGATGGCGCTGTGGCCGGGACTGGCGATCTTCCTGGTGGTACTGTCGTTCAACCTGGTCGGCGACGGCCTGCGCGACGCGCTCGACCCACGGGAGAGATAATTGCCGACCGGGAGAGGTGAAAGCCCGTGCCCTTGCAGGCGGCTAAATCACGATCTCCCGCATCACGCGGCGGCAGTCCATCTCGTATTCGAGGTCGACCACCGGCGGCCTGGCAAAGTGCCAGATCAGGCCGGAGCGCATCACGCCGCGGCGGACCAGTTCGTCAGCGATCACCGGATGGAAGTCGTGCACGGTGTAAGCCTGTGCTGCGGTGGTGTCCTTCCAGCCGAACCCGAAGGCGGCGAGTCGGCTCTCCATCGATCCCACGGTGAAGCGGACTTTTTCCTTCAAGCCATCCGGGCTGAGGTCACGGTAGCGCACGGTGCGTTCGGAATAGGTTCCGGGCCCGTCGCGCGATTCGGCGCCGCCGGCGATGACGAAGGTCGGCGTGGTTGTCTTGCTCGGGCGCGTGAAGGAGAAGGCATAGAATGACGGCTCGGCCGGCGGATCGATTTCCGGACAGACATTGCTGCGCGCCACCGGATTGGTTGACCCGTCGAACAGACCCCACTCCCCCAGCGTCTTGACATAGTGCTGGTTGAATTTCAGGAATCCGTCTTCGGTAAATGCCGCCGGCGAGCGCAACTCGCAGGCGCAAAACGATGTCAGCGGCCTTCCCGCCGCCTCGATATACTTTTTGATCAGCGCAAAGCCTTCGGCCAGCGGCGGCATCTTGTCGAAGCGCACGCGCTCGACCTCAAAGCCGGGGTTGGCCGCGGCGCCGCTCGAATATTGAAACACCGCCGGAATGAACCGGTAATTGCCGGCCGGAAAGTCACGCGTCATGTCAGCTCCCCGATTTTCTTATTCTGGTTGCATGCGGACGCCCTTGGCGCCGTTGAGCAGGGAAAATAGCACGAGGTAAAACGAAAGCGACAGCGGCCGTCAGGTCCGCTGTCGCACAACAACCCATGACCTTCGCTCAGGTCGCCTTCAGCGCCTTCGAACCGACATCGAAATCTGCGATCTCCTTGGTCCGCTGCGAGTCGGCCTTGGCCCTGTGGTCGGTGGCGAGCGACACATAGACCGCCGGCAGCACGAACAGGGTGAACAGCGTGCCGATCGACATGCCCGCGACGACCACCAGACCGATCGAGAACCGGCTCGCCGCCCCCGCGCCGGTGGCAGTCAGGAGCGGGATCAAGCCGGTCACCATCGCCGCCGTCGTCATCAGGATCGGCCGCAGCCGAATGCGGGCCGACATTTCAATGGCGGAGCGCCGGTCGAGGCCCTCATTGAGCTGCAGCTCGTTGGCGAACTCGACCATCAGGATGCCGTGCTTGGTAATCAGGCCGACCAGAGTGAGCAATCCGACCTGGGTGTAGATGTTCATGGTCGCCATCCCGAAGAACAGCGGGATCAGCGCGCCGACGATCGCCATGGGCACGCTGATCATGATCACCAGCGGATCCCGCAGGCTCTCGAACTGCGCTGCCAGCACCAGGAAGATGATGATCAGCGCGAAACCGAAGGTGATCGCAAGCTGATTGCCTTCCTGCACATATTGGCGGCTATCGGCGAGGAAGGCGTGGCTGAAGCCGGCCGGCAGCTTCTTCGCCTCACCCTCGAGGAAGTCCACGGCCTGCCCGACCGTCACCCCCGGCATCGGCACCGCCTGGAAGGTCGAGGAATTCAGCTGGTTGTAATGCGTCAGCGAGTTGGGCGTGGTGGCGGTCTCGATCGACACGATGGTCGACAGCGGGACCAACTGACCGGTGTTGGTCGGCACGTAGAAACCGCCGAGCGATTCCGGCGACAGCCGCAGGCCGCGCGGCACCTGCGGGATCACCTGATAGGAACGCCCTTCGAGATTGAAGCGGTTGACGTAATTGCCGCCAAGCAGGGTCGACAGCGTATTGCCGACCTGCTGCATGTTGATGCCGAGATTGCTCGCCTTCGAGCGGTCGATCTTGATCCGCACCGTCGGTTGATTGAAGTCGAGATCGCTGTCGGAGACGATGAACAGGCCGCTCTTGCGCGCGGCGTCCTTCAGCTTCGCCATCTGTTCATAGACGGTCTGGAAGCCGGCGGTGGTGTTGATCACCATCTGGATCGGCAGGCCGCCCGGTCCGCCCGGCAACGGCGGCAGGTTGAACGCAAAGGCGTTGACGCCTTCGATCTTGCTCAATTGCGCCTGCACCAGCGGTTTCAGCTTGATCGAGGAGCGCTCGCGCTCGTCCCACGGCTTCAAGAGCATGCCGGCGATGCCGCCTTGCGGGCCGTTGATTCCGTTCAGCACGAAGCGAAGATCGGTCTCCGGGAAGCTCGCGAACACCTTGTCGAGCTTCTCGCCGTAGAAATCCGTATAGTCGATGTTGGCGTATTTCGGCGCCTTGGTCACCGCGAACACGATGCCCTGATCCTCCTCCGGCGCCAGTTCCTTCGAGGTGTTCGCGTAGAGGAACCCGACCAGCCCGAGGATCGTCAGCGCGAACAGCCCGGTGATCGGGCGATAGTCGAGCGAACGGTCGAGCTTGCGGCCGTACCAGCGCGTCATCGCGCCGAACACCCGGTTCACCTGCTTGGCGAAGCGTCCCTCTTCGGCGCTCTTCAGGAAGACCGAGCACATCATCGGCGACAACGTCAGCGCGATCACGCCGGACACGATCACCGAGCCCGCCAGGGTAAAGGCGAATTCGCGGAACAGCGAACCGGTAAGACCGCCGAGGAATCCGATCGGCGCATAGACCGCAGCCAGCGTGATCGTCATCGAGATCACGGGGCCGACGATTTCGCGCGCGCCCTGCAGCGACGCCTGCACCGGCGTCTTGCCCTCCTCGAGATGGCGATGGATGTTCTCCACCACCACGATGGCGTCGTCGACCACGAGTCCGATCGCCAGCACCATCGCCAGCAGCGTCAGAAGATTGATACTGAAGCCCATCACCAGCATCAGGCTGCAGACGCCGACCAGCGACAGCGGGATCGTCACCACCGGAATCACGACCGAGCGGAACGAGGCCAGGAACAGGAAGATCACCACCACGACGATCAGCACCGCCTCGCCCAGGGTCTTCGCGACCTCGTCGATCGACGACTGGATGAACCGGGTGGAATCGTAGGCCACCTTCATCTTCATCGATGGCGGCAAGTTGCGCTCGAGTTCCGGAAACAGTGCGCGGACGCCCTTGACCAGCGTCAGCGGGTTGCCCTGCGGGGTCGCCTGTACGCCGATGAAGATCGCGTGTTCGCCGTTGAAGGCAACGCTCGCATCCGAACTCTGCGCCGCCAGTTCGACGGTCGCAATATCCTCCAGCCGCACGATACCGCCGTCCCTCGACTTGACGATCATGTTCTTGAACTGGTCGAGACTGCGCAGATCGGTATTGGTCGTAACGTTGGATACGATGAAGTAACCCTTGGCCTGTCCGGCCGCGGCCTGGAAGTTGTTGGCGGCGATCGCCAGCGAAACGTCGCTCGGCGAGATGTTGCGGCCCGCCATCTTGACCGGATCGAGCCACAGCCGCATCGCAAAGGTCTGTCCGCCGAGGATATCGGCGGACGCCACGCCGTCGACCGTCGACAGCACGGGCTGCACGACGCGCGTGAGGTAGTCCGAGATCGCCGATCCCGACAATTCCTCGCTGGAGAAGCCGAGATACATCACGGCCGTGGTCTGGCCGGTGGTCTTGGTGACGATCGGGTCGTTCGATTCCTTCGGGATCAGGTATTTGACCGAGTTCACCTTGGCGAGCACTTCGGTCAGCGCCTGGTTCGGGTCGAAATTCAGCTTGATGAAGACCTGAATCGTGCTGGTGCCCTGCACCGAGGACGAGGTGATGTAGTCGACGCCTTCGGCGGAGGCCACCGCCTGCTCGATCGGCGTGGTGATGAAGCCCTGGATCAAATCCGCCGACGCGCCGGGATAGACGGTCGTGATGTTGACCACCGTATTCGACAGCTTCGGATACTGTCGGATCGGCAGGCTGGTCGCCGCGCGGAAGCCGATCAGGAGGATCAGCAGGCTGACGACGACCGACAGGACCGGCCGCTTGATGAAGATATCGGTTAAGGCCATTGCGATGGTCTCGCTTGTCAGTAGCGCGGCGGCTGCGCGGGCATCGGGGGCACCGGATCGGTGGAGATGGTGACGGCCGATCCGGACTGCAGCTTGAGCTGGCCGACCGCGACGACGCGGTCTCCGGCCTTCAATCCCTTCAGGATCTCGGCCCGGCCGTCCACCCGGTTGCCAACCTGCACGAAGGTGCGCACCGCGCTCAGGCTGGTCTTGCCATCGTCCTCTTTTTTCTCGGTCAGCAGGTACACCGAATCTCCGTACAGCGTGTAGTCGACCGCCGTTTCAGGAACGGTGACGACCGCCGGCTTGTCCGGCAATACGATGGTGGTGGTCGCGAACATGCCGGGCTTCAGGATACGATCGGGATTGGCGATCGTCGCCTGAACGCGGATGTTGCGCGTGTCGGTGGCGATCTGCGGTTCGATGGTCGTGATCTTGCCTTCGAACTTGCGGCCCGGATAGGCATCGACCGCGATACGAACGGTCTGGCCGACCTGCAACTGGGCGCTGTCCTTCTCGGTCACGGTGAAGTTCGCATACAGCGTCGACAGATCGGTCAGTGACACGATCTGGGTGCCCGCGGTGAGGAACTGTCCGACTTCGACCTTGCGGACGCCGAGTTCGCCGTCGAACGGCGCGCGCACCAGCTTCTGCGAGATGATCGCCTGGGTCTTGGCGATGCCGGCGTTGGCCTGGTCATAGGCCGCCTGCGCGGCATCCACCGTCGCCTGCGGGCTGAACTGGCGCGAGGCAAGCTGCTTGGCGCGCTCCAGCGTCAGCTGTGCTACCGTGGCCTGGGCCTTGAAGCTTGCCAGATCGCCCTGATCGGGGCCGTCGAACAACTGCACCAGCGGCGTGCCTGATGTCACGGTCGAGCCGGCGGTGAACAGGATGTCGGTGATGCGGCCGTTGACGTCGGAGGTGACGTTGACCTGATGCACGGCGGCGAGATCGCCGACCGCCGTCAGCAGATTCGGAATGACTTCCGACTTCGCTTCCGCAACGCTGACCGCAACCGGCGGCGGCTTGTTGTTGGCGAAGAACTGCGCGATCATCTTGCTTCGGAAGGCGTTGAAGCCGACGAAGCCGCCGACCAGCAGCGTCAGCAGCAGCCCGACGATGATGAACCAGCGCAGCATCCGCACCGGACGCTTGTGCGGCTTCTCGACAATCGGCTTGCCGGAAATATTGGCTTCGGTCACAACGTTCATTTCATGCACCTTCTGCGGTTACCTTCTGCCCCGGAAGGAGCGACAGCTCGCGGTCCAGATGGGAGGCAATAGCGGTTTCGTTCAGTCCAATTCCACGGAGAATGAATTCGCAGACCTGACGCTCGAGATCGGCGGCGTTGGCATAGGTCAGGCAAGGAACCGTTGGCAGCCGCGACAGCGCCGCCATCAACACGGTGTGATGCGCAAACCAGAACAGGTTGAGCGGCACGCGTCCGATCCGTGTCGCGTCCCCCGCCGCCACTGCCCGCTCCAGCGACGCGGTGAATACGGGTCCGATCAAATCTCCGATCTTCTCATACAGCAGCCGCGCGAATTCTCCGTCGTCGAGTTGGCTGGTCATCATCAGCCTGAGACGCTGGGCTTCCTCCTGGTCGGGAAGGTCCGACGCATGCAGGAAGTGGTGAACCATGCCGCGGATCAGAACGACGAGCGTTTCCGTCGACGGCTCCAGCCCGAGCAGCTCATGCAAGGCGGGATCGGCCTCGCACTCTTCAGCCAGAATCTCCGCATAGAGCGCCGACTTCGTCGGGAAGTGCTTGAACAGCAAACCCTCCGAAATTGAGGCGGCCGCGGCGACGCTCTTGGTCGTGGTTCCGGCAAAGCCATGGCGCGCAAAGCAACGCTTGGCGGCGCTGAGGATCAGCTGCCGCCGCAGGTCGCTGGTCATGCGAAGTGGGGTGCGCAATGGGGTACTCATGGTTGTGAGTAAGCACTCACCCCCGTAAAAGTCAAGCATTTTGCTGCGGTGCACACGGATGCGTGAGATTCCGTTTCAGCCTCGGCTTCAGATCAGGTGGAACCCCAGCCTGCCGCGGACGCGGTTGACGATGAAGGTTCCGTCGCGGCTTGACAGCACCCGCTCCGGATTGGTGCTGTCGATCTTGACGCTGGCAAAGCGCGCGGGCGGGAGAATAGAGGCCACCGGATTTTGCGATAGAGCGAAAACGGCATAACGGGCTCGACCAAAGGGGATGGCAACATGAATGCGGACGCGCGGGAGCTGGCGGCAAGTTTCGATATCGAGAAGCTGACGCCCGAATTCTACGAAAACCCCTACCCGATCTATCGTGCACTGCGGGAGCACGAGCCGATCAAGCGCATGCCCAACGGCTCCTGGTTCCTGACCCGCTATGACGACCTCGTCAGCGCCTACAAGAGCACCAAGGTTTTCTCCTCCGACAAGAAGAAAGAGTTTTTCCCGAAATACGGCGATTCGCTGCTCTACGAGCACCACACCGCCAGCCTCGTCTTCAACGACCCGCCCGCGCACACCCGGGTGCGGCGGCTGATCATGGGCGCGCTGTCGCCGCGCGCCATCGCCTCCATGGAGCCGGACCTGATTGCGCTGGTGAACCGGTTGCTCGATACGATGGCCGGCAAGGGTAACGTCGATCTGATCGACGACTTTGCCTCGGCGATTCCCATCGAGGTGATCGGCAATCTGCTCGACGTGCCGCAGGACGAGCGCGGGCCGTTACGCGACTGGTCGCTGGCCATCCTCGGCGCGCTGGAGCCGGTGATCGGACCCGAGGCCTTTGCGCGCGGCAACAAGGCGGTGAAGGATTTTCTCGCCTATCTCGAAATCCTGGTCGCGCGGCGGCGCTCGAAACCCGGCAATCCCGAGCGAGACGTGCTGACCCGCTTGATCCAGGGCGAGGACAATGGCGAGCGCCTGACCGAGAAGGAGCTGCTGCACAACTGCATCTTCCTGCTCAACGCCGGGCACGAGACCACCACCAACCTGATCGGCAACGGGCTGGTGGCGCTGTCCGGCCATCCGGCCGAGAAAAAGCGGCTGATCGACAATCCAGATCTGATCAAAACCGCGGTCGAGGAAATCCTGCGCTTCGAAAGTTCGAACCAGCTCGGCAACCGCATGACCACCGAAGAGGTCGAACTCGGCGGCGTCACCCTGGCCCCCGACACCTCGGTGACGCTGTGCATCGGGGCTGCCAACCGCGACCCCGCGCAATTCGTCGACCCCGAAACCTTCGACATCGGCCGCGCACCGAACCGGCATCTCGCTTTCGCTACCGGCGCGCATCAATGCGCCGGGATGGCGCTGGCGCGGCTCGAAGGCGCGATCGCGATCTCGCGATTCCTGGCCCGGTTTCCGGATTACGCGCTGGACGGCGCACCGGTGCGCGGCGGCCGCGCTCGGTTTCGTGGATTCCTGCGCGTGCCGTGCGCGGTCGGCTAGGGAAGTTCAGCCGCCGATGCCATCTGCCAGCGCCGAACCTCCAGCCGGCTGCGCCGGCCTTTCACGGAAATGACTTCAGCCGCACCGAATTCCCCATCGCCGGCAGCTGTCACGGTTTCCGCGTCGGCGACGATCTCGCCCCGTGAAGCGGCTGCGCACAGACGCGCAGCGAGGTTCACGGTATCGCCAATGATCGTGAAATCCATCCGGTCGGCAGGCCCGATAGTGCCGGAAATCACCTCGCCCGTATAGATGCCGATGCCGACGCCGCGCGGCAGATTGGCCTGGTCCAGCAGGCCCAGCGCCTCGCGTGCCGCGCTGATGGCGCGCGCCTCTGCCCGCGCACCGTGGAAGCGCGCCAGAACCGCATCGCCGATCAGCTTGTCGACATCGCCGCCTGCGCGCGTGATCGCACCGACCACGATGGTCATCGATTGGTTGAGAAAATGAACCACTTGTTCCGGTCCATTGGCCTCCGCGAATGACGTGAAGTCGCGAATATCGGAATAGAGAATGGTGCAGCGCGTTCGGCTCGAAGCGATGCCGCCGCCCACGCTGACCGCGTCATGCACCGCCTGGGATGCCGCGCCCGATAGCAGCCGTTCGAGACGTGTGCGCAAGTCAGCTACCAGCGCGGCCCGGTTGTTGATGTTTTTCTGCGCCAGCACGACCAGGCGCGTCATCCCAAGCATCAGTACGATCAGAATGACGCTCGGCACGCCGGCGGCAGCGATACTTGCACGCCAGAGCAGCGCATTCAGGTGGCTGACGGGCTCGTATAATTCGAAGATCACCGGTGATCCATCGGGCACGGCAACCAGGACATAGAGCTCATACAGCGCCGATCCGTCCGGGGCTGTCTTATATACTGCCGTGCTGGCCCCGCGCTCTGCGGCCGCTACGAATGCCCGGCTGCGGTCTTCCATTCCAATCTGGCTGCCATCCGTCGAATACTGGATGACTCCGCGGGAAGAATAGATCTTCAGATGCGTGAGGTCGAGTTCGCGTACTTCGCGGGTCAATTCGGCAAGCAGCGTCTGGCCAACGGCCTCGCCATAGACCGACGCTGGCGCCTCGCCGCGCTTGAGGCGGCGCCAATGATCCGGGGCTACTTCGGTCATCGCGCGGTCGATGACCTGCGCACGCCGTGTCGCCTGTTCAAGATAAAGTCCTTCGGCCAGTTGACGCGCGCCAACACCAGTCAGGAAAGCCGACAAGACCAGCAGGATCAGAAGTCCGGGGACGATGTAGCGCAGGAACAGGCGAAGCAGGGGATAAGGCTGATCGAAAGAATGCGTATTCATGACCAGCTGCTGTCCAAGCGATATTTTAATAATTTTCGTGCTCTTGAGCTGCTTTGTCTTGATGCAGATCAACGGCGGGAGCCACTTACGGAGGCGCGATCCTTTTCATCGCTTCCTCAAGACTTGACAATGACAGGAATATGCCTGTCCGAGCCGCCTTCTCCCATCTGGCGGCCGTCATCGTATGCGGTCCGGAGAAGGTGAATTCATCTGACACCGTAAGATTACCCCCGATCATCTCGTTGAAGCTGACGATGAGATTCCTCTCGCGGCTGTCGTCCCAGTCGGAAACAATCACGGCCACGGCTCCCGGCTTTGGCTTGACCGTGAACACCTCGAGCAAGCTGACCGCGAATATTCTCCGCGCTGGCCTCAACTATCATTTCTAGTCACGGCTGGTAGCGACCCAGCCTTACAGGCGTGAGCACGAAAGGCCGCGGGTAACGCACCCGCGGCCTTTCGTGGCGTCCGTGTCTAGTCCTGAAACCCGACATAGCGAACGAAATCGCGGTTCGGCTCGCGGTCGGACCTGACCGCGTTGGCCGCAAAATTGTCATCGGGATATCCCATCGCGACGCAGGTCATGATGACTTCATCCTCGGGAATATCGGCGACCTCGCGCACGATATCCGAGCGCATGATGCCCTGGCCGTTAATGACCGAGCCGAGGCCACGGTCCCAGGCGGCCAGCACGATGCCGTAGCAGAGCGCGCCGAGGTCGAAGTGGCACACCGCGCCGGGATCGAGGATTTTGTCGTAGGTCAGGACCAGCGAGACCGGCGCATCGAACTGCCGGAATCCGCGCAACACCCAGTCCTGCCGCATCGGCTTGTCGTCGCGCGCAATTCCCATCGCGCCGAACAGCTTCTTGGCAATGTCGACCTGCCTGCCGCGGTGCACGCCCTGATATTCGCCATGCGAAACGATGTCGCGCTTTGGCTGGGCGCCGGCCAGCATCTCTTCCATATTGCGCCGGCGGACTACTTCCAGCGGGTCTCCGGTCAGGACATGCACATGCCAGGGCTGGGTGTTCATCGACGACGGCGCGCGCTTGGCGACCTCGATGATTTCCTCGATCACGGCGCGCGGCACCGGCTGATCCCTGAAACCGCGCACACTCCGGCGCGTGTTGACGAGTTCTTCAAAATCCATTTCGGGGTATTCCTGCGTTAGGCGGGGCGGCGGGCGTCTATCTATCGAATACATTTAATCCGGAAAGCGGACATTCCTGCAAGGGCAAGCCCCCCGTCAGACCACCGGGCGGTGTCGCCGCTATGCGCCCGCGGCGGCCTGGCTGGCCGCGAGCTTGTCCTGCGTCCTAGTTTCGAAATCGCCGGCGTCGTGGCGTTCGTGCAACTGGCTCGAGGGCTCGCCCCAGGTGCGGTTGACCATGCGGCCGCGCTGCACGGCCGGGCGTTTGGCGATGGCGTCGGTCCAGCGCTGCACGTTCTTGTACTCCTGCACGGAAAGAAATTCCGCCGCGCCGTAGAGCACGCCCTTCGCCAGACTGCCGTACCAGGGCCAGATGGCGATGTCCGCGATCGTATAATCGCAGCCTGCCACATACTCGTTGTCCGCCAGCCGCCGGTCGAGCACGTCGAGCTGGCGCTTCACCTCCATCGCGAAACGGTCGATGGCGTATTCGATCTTGGTCGGCGCGTAGGCGTAGAAGTGCCCGAACCCGCCGCCGAGATAGGGCGCAGCTCCCATCTGCCAGAACAGCCACGACAGGCATTCGGCGCGGGCCGCAGCATCGGTCGGCAGTAACGCCCCGAACTTCTCCGCGAGGTGCATCAGGATGGCGCCGGACTCGAATACCCGGATCGGCTTGGGCCCGCTGCGGTCCATCAGCGCCGGTATCTTGGAGTTCGGATTGACCGCGACGAACCCGCTGCCGAACTGATTGCCGTCGATCTTGATCAGCCAGGCGTCGTATTCCGCGCCCTTGTGACCGAGCGCCAGCAGCTCTTCCAGCATCACCGTGACCTTGACGCCGTTCGGCGTCGCCAGCGAATAAAGCTGCAGCGGATGGCGCCCGACCGGCAGCTCCTTGTCGTGGGTCGGTCCAGCGATCGGGCGGTTGATGCTGGCGAACCTGCCCCCGCTCTCCTTGTTCCAGGTCCAGACTTTCGGCGGCGTATAGGTGGCGGGATCGGTCATGCAATTGGCTCCGGGGGCGGACGAGGTCGTCAGCGCAACCGATATCACAGAGTTGGGGTTGTTATCGCAAGGGCCGGATGAGGCCCATGGAGACAATACCGGAATGCAGAAGGAGGCCGGCTCAAAACCACCATGCGGTGCGCGCCAATTCGCCGGGAGTGCTCGTCGCGACTATTTGGCGACGCGCAGCTTCGACAGCGATGTCCCGATCGAGTTGAAGGCCGAGACGGTCTGACTGGCTGACGTGACAAGGAAAAATTTGTCGGACGTACTGGCGCAGTATTGCAGAACCGCCGAGGTCGGATCGCCGCCGGTATTGACCTGGACGGTGTAGACCGTGATTCCCGCGGCCTTGGCGTTATCGCACAGGATCTTCTGGCGGACGTCGATCTGCGAGGCGTTGTTATACCAGCGGTTCTGCGTGTTCAGGCCGTCGGACAACAAGATGATGGCATCCTTGTAGGTATAGTTGGGATCCTTGGCGGGCGCATTGAACGGGGCTCCCGTGCCCAGCGTCATCCAGGCCCACGCCATGCCGATGCCCTGGTTGGTGTTGCCGGTCGGCTGCATGTCGTCGATCAGCTTCTTGAGCGCTCTCCAGTCGTAACTCAGCGGCATGACCGGCTGCAGGTAGGGATGATTGCCCTTCTTGCAGTACTTTCTGCCGCCGGAAATGTATTCCTCCGCGGGGAAAAGCGTTGCGCTGTTCGAAATCACCGGTGTGGTATTCATCGTATCGTAATTCTGATCGCGGTCGGTGACGCAGCCGGTCCAGGTATTGTGGTTCGACGGGTTCCAAGTCTTGCCGTGGGATACACACGAGCTTCGTGAATGGTAGTACGGGCTGTTGCAGCTGCCGTTCACCGCCTCCCAGTCGGCCCAGTCGATCCAGTCTCCCGCATAGCTCTTGGCATCGACATTGACGTCCTTGGCGAACGGCACGATGGAGATATAGATATCGCCGTTCGTCTTGGCGAGCGCGCTGAGCTGATCGATCAGGCTCTTGGCCGCGGTCTGCATCGCCGGCATCTTTCCGTCCCACGCCATCGATCCGGTGTTGTCGAGCGCCATCGCCACCCGCATCCGCACACTGCCCCATGCCGAGGTCGAACTGGTGTTGAAGTTGATATTCGGGAAGCCGGCCACCTTCATGAATTCGGTGATCACGGCGCCGGATCCGTTGACCTGGATGGTCGAACCCTGGCTGGAGCTGGCCGTATGGGTCGCACTGATCGCGACGGACCTGGCGTCCGTATTGGTGAAGAGCGCGGCGAAATAGGTCTGCGCCTTCGCATTGATCTCGCTGGTTGTGATTCTTCCGTCGGACAGATCTTTCGCCAGCATCAGCGCCGTTGAATCGAGGGCTACCTGCATCGACGAGCGCGCATTGTTGGCGCGGGTATAGTCGATCGCAGCACCCATGAAGCTGAGCAGGGGTACCAGCGAGATGGCAAAGATCGCCGCGATGTTACCCTTGTCGCATTCAAGGAACCGGGCGGAAGCTCGTCGTGCGGACAATAACAAAGAGGAAAAATTCATGGCGCCAGGGCCTCGACCGGAAAATGCCTGGCCATGTCGTAGCGGGCGGCTGTAAAATTTGCCTAAAAATTGTCCAAAGAGCCTCAATCATGGAAAATGAAACCTTACTCCCCTTACGGGGGAGAGCTAGGGAGGGGGTAGCGGCAACGGCAGCGCTCGTGGCGTGCATCCCAGCGTTCGCGAGGACGACGGAGATCGGGCCGGTTGCTGTGCCGCAGCGCGCAGCCTTGTTCTCAAAGTCGTCATCGCCGCCATCGGGTATTTCGACGGGGGCACCCAGCGCGCACGCCGCCGGCTGCGTGCCCTAATAGCATCGCATGATATTGACGGCTTGCTCTCTGCCGTTGCGTCCCGGAACCGTTACGGTCTCCGCGGAGCAGCTCTGCACATAGGGTCGTTCAGAAGGCGTGACAGCCGGCGGAAATCGATGCGACCAATCCCAGGGAACATCATAGGTGTAGGTGTAACGGATATCGCCCGATATCGGTTGTGTAGCACCTGCCATGGCTTCGCCATTCGATGGCCCGTAGAAGAAGCCCCCTGTTGCCGGCCACAGGGGCGCAATATTGTGTCTGCGGTGATGCCCGACTGACGGACGGGAAAACGAATGCGCCGAAGTAACCCCTCCACGTGGCGCGGCTCCCGACCGGGCGAATGTCTCGGTCGCCGCAAGCATTAGCACTGCTAGGCTGAGGGGGCCGACGAACGCCCTATGCATTCTATACGCCATGGCACGCATCCATTCGTTGGTTGAGCAGCCCCCAAAGGCACGCTAGGCCGGACTTCTCGTGCCCACAAACGCATAATTAATTGTTAGTTAAGGCGTAATATTAACAGAGAGCGCCAATCCGGTTCCCGACGATGTTGCAGCGCGGCGTGTCAGACCGGCGCCGATGCGGATGTAGCACGCGGAAGGCGGCAGGTTGAGAATGAAGCGTGTTCTATCGCCGTCATTGCGAGCGAAGCGAAGCAATCCAAAGGCCGCAAAGCAAGTCTGGATTGCTTCGCTTCGCTCGCAATGACGGGAAGAGCACTACGCCCCCCTCGCCGTCCGTTCGATCAGCAGCGTATGGATGCCGCAGGTGCCGGTGCGCACGCTCACCACCCTGGTGCCGGGCCGGCGGCCGGTGCGCACCTCCGATACGTCGACGCCCGATGCCATGAGCCGCGCGCGCACCGCGTCGACGTCGGCGACGCGCCAGCTCAGGCCCCATAACTTGTCGTGGGTCTGGTCGGCGCCCGCGACCGGCCGGCGCACCACCTCGACGGTGAGATCGCCGCAGCGGAAGAACATCAGCTGTCCCCAGTCCTGATGCGAGCGGTCGAGCGCCATGTCGAGACCCAGCCGCGCGCCGTAGAGCGCCGCGGCGCGCTCGGGATCCTCGGTCGAGACCACGACATGGTCGAGCCCCAGGATCGGCGCCTCCGCTATCGCGGCCGAGTGCGGGCGGTCCTGGGCGAGCTCGAGGAAGAACATCCGGACTCCCCGCGTCAGGTCGGTCGCCGCGCGGGTTCGCTTCCAGCGCAACGTCCCGCCCGTTTCCAGGTCGCGGCTCTCGACCTCGGCCACCGGATCCGGCTTCAGCGCCAGACGATCGAGCCGGCGGTACATCTTCCCGATGTCGCCGACGCGGAAGCAGATGCTGGCAAGCCCCTCGCCCCAGATCCTGATCACGGTGCGGATGCGCTCGGCGGTCTCGGAGCTGCCTGCCGGCGCCATCAGCTCCAGCGACATGTTGTCGAGGGTGAACAGCACGGTCTCGGCGCCGTCGGTCTGGCTTCGCCAGGAAGGCGCACGCCCGAGCAGCAGTTCATAGGCTTTGGCGCCGGCCTTGATATCGGAAAGCAGAACGACGATGTGGTCGAGGCCGGTAATCACGGGAAAAGTCCTCTGATGTTCTTGCCGGCGCGGACCTTCTCCACGCCGATCGCCATCGCGGCGGTCCGATGCGGAATCTTGTCGACCCTGGCGCGCGTTACCATCTGGTCGAAGGCACGGTCGAGGATCTGATATTCACGCCGCGTTACCTCCTCCTCCTCCCAGAACAGCTGCTGCAGGTCCTGCACCCATTCGAAATAGCTGACGATGACGCCGCCGGCGTTGCAGAGGATATCCGGAATCACAAAGACTTCGTCCTGACGCTTTTCCAGCACGAGGTCGGCGTCGGGCGTGGTCGGACCATTGGCGCCTTCCGCCAGCACCCGGCATTTCAGGTTTGCCGCGACCTGCGCATCGATTACCCGTTCCATCGCCGCCGGCACCAGCACATCGCAGGGCAGCGCGAAGATTTGCGCGGGATCGAACTGCAACTGGTTGGAGAAGCCGGCGATGCTGCCATGCGTGCCGGCATGCCGCATCAGCGCGGGAATATCGAGTCCGGAGGGATCGTGCAGCGCGCCGGTGTGATCGCTGACGGCTATTACCTTGAGGCCGAACCTGTGCAACTCCAGTGCCGCATAGGAGCCGACATTGCCGAAACCCTGGATCACCGCGGTGGCGGTGCCGAGATTGATCGAAAGCTCGTTCAACACGCGCTTGGCGATGTGAGCGACGCCGCGCCCGGTGGCTTCCCGCCGTCCCAGCGTGCCGCCCGACGACACCGGCTTGCCGGTGACGATCTCGGTGACGGTGCGGCCCTGATACATCGAATAGGTGTCCATGAACCAGGCCATCACCTGCTCGTTGGTGCCCATGTCGGGCGCCATCACATCTGTGTGCGGACCGACGAACGGGATCATTTCCTGCATGTAGCGGCGCGACAATCCCTCCAGTTCGCGCTTGGAAAGCGTCGTCAGATCGACCCGGACGCCGCCCTTGGCGCCGCCGTAGGGCAAGCCCACCAGCGCACACTTCCAGCTCATCCAGATCGCCAGCGCCGCCACCTCGCCGATATCGACGCTGGGGGCAAAGCGGGTGCCGCCCTTGGTCGGGCCGAGGGTGAGGTGATGCTGCACCCGATAGCCCTCGAACACCGTAATCGAGCCGTCGTCGCGGTGGATCGGACAGGAGATGATGACCGCGCGTTTCGGCAGCAGCAGCCGGTCGCGCTCGTCAAAAGGGATCGACAGATGATTGGCGATCACCCCGAACTGCTCGGCCGCCATGTCGAACACCGGACCGGAATAGACGGACATCGTTTCCCACCCCATTTGTCTTGCCACCGGGAACCCGGAGCCGGCACGGGCCGTTAGCCAGGCTGCACGCCGACGACGCCTGGGGACGGTCGTAGTCCGGCCATATGGTTATCTCAAGCGATTAAGGCGGCAAGCTTGCGAATAATTTCAGCGAATAATCCGCAATAAGCGGTGCTAATGTGTCGATGCCGGCCGGGATCATCCCTTAGCCACCACGGACAGATTTATGCAGGCCCTCTTCATCGGACAGACCTATATCGACGTTACCTTCATCACCGACCATATGCCGACCGGCGACGAGAAGCATGTCGCAAAGGCCTACGCCGTTTCGTTCGGCGGCAACGCCGTCACCGCGGCATTCTGCTGCGCCAAGCTCGGCATCGTGCCGGACCTGATCGCCACCGTGGCCAATGACTGGCTGGGGCGGATGTTCCAGGACATGAGCGCGAAGTACGGAATCTCGATCCATCCGCGCAAGGTCAATTCCTCGTCGCTGTCTTTCATCATGCCGAAGGACGGCAAGCGGGCGATCGTGCGCTGCCGCGACGACGAGCATATCCACCCCTTCCCGCTTCTGAACCTCGGCGGCTGCCGCGCGCTGCATGTCGACGGCCACCAGCCGGACGCCGCGATCCACTACGCCAAACTGTGCCGCGAGGCCGGCATCCTGACCTCGCTCGACGGCGGCGGCCTGCGCGCCAACACCCATGAGCTCCTGGAATTCATCGACGTCGCCATCGTCGCCGAGCGGCTATGCGAGCAGATGGACCTGACGCCGGAAAAGATGCTGGAGTATCTCAAGAGCAGGGGGTGCCGGGTCGGCGGCGTCACCATGGGCGAAAGGGGCCTGCTTTGGTATGACGAGACCGGCACCACGCATACGCTGCCGGCGTTGCCGATTCCGCGCGAACGCGTGCTCGACACCAACGGCGCCGGCGACGTCTTCCATGGCGCTTACGTCTATTCCTATCTCTCCAATCCCGGCAAAAGCTGGCACGATCATTTCGATTTCGCGCGGGCGGCGTCGACCTTCAAAATCCAGCATCTCGGCAACGAGGCCGGCTTGCCGACGCTGCCGGACATCGAAGCCGTCAGGCAGGAGTTTGGCGTCCGGGTCTGACCAATTCTGTTGGGAATAAAGCATGGGGCGCGTCTTCGTCGCCGGCAGCATCAATATGGATGTGGTGACGACGGCCGACCGGCATCCCCGCATCGGCGAGACCGTCGCAGGCCATGCCGTGCTCTATTTTCCCGGCGGCAAGGGCGCCAACCAGGCGGTGTCGGCGGCGAAACTGGGCGCACCGACGACGCTGATCGGCCGGCTCGGCGGCGACGCCTTCGGCCGCGAATTGAGGGCGTTCCTTGCGGCACAGGGGATCGACCTGAGCTTGGTGCGGGAAACCGCGGGCGCCCACAGCGGAACCGCCGTCATCACTATCGCCAATGCCGACAACACCATTGTCGTCATTCCCGGCGCCAATGCGCTGGTGAGCGATGACGACGTCGCCGCATCAGCGCTGGCGAAAGGCGATGTCGCGGTCAGCCAGTTCGAGATACCCCTGCCCGCGATCGACGCCTTCTTCCGGCGCGCCCGCGCCGCCGGCGCGACCACCATCCTCAATCCCGCGCCCGCGATCGAATGCGGCGCCGACCTGCTCGGCCTCGTCGATATCCTCATCCTCAACGAGACCGAACTCGGCTTGCTGGCAAAGACCGAGCTTCGCGACACCGACGATCCCGCCCGCTTCGTCGAAGCCGCGCGTTCGCTGCGGATCGGCAAGGACGGCATCGTCTGCGTCACGCTCGGCAAGCGTGGCGTGCTGGCGCTAGTGGACGGCGAACCGCTGATCGTTCCGGGCCGCCCTGTCAAAGCCGTCGACACCACCGGCGCCGGCGACTGCTTTGTCGGCGCGGTCGCGGCCCAACTCGCCGGCGGCCAATCCATCCGCGAGGCGCTGGCTTACGCCAACGCCGCCGCCTCGCTCTGCGTGCAACGGATGGGCGCCGCGCCGTCGATGCCGACCGCGGCGGAGGTTGCCGCGGTCACCTCCCGTTGAATTACTTCAACATCCCCATGGTGCGCGGCAGCCACAGCGTCAGTTCGGGGATCAGGGTAATCGCGATCAGCGACATCAACAGCGGAACCAGCCACGGCAGGATCGCCATGGTGGTGCGCTCGATCGACAGTTTCGCGATTCTCGACAATACGAACAGCACCATGCCGAGCGGCGGGTGCAACAATCCGATCATCAGGTTGAGCGTCATCACCACGCCGAAATGAACGGGGTGGATGCCGACCTTGAGGATGATCGGCATCAGTACCGGCACCAGAATGCTGATCGAGGCGATCGGCTCCAGGAAACAACCGATCACCAGCAGCAGCACGTTGATCAACAGCAGGATGATGTACTTGTTGTTGGTCAGCTGCAGCAGCGCTTCCGCGCCCGCTTCCGTCAGCCGCGTCGTGGTCAGCACCCAGCCGAACAATGAGGCCGCGGCAACGATCAGCAGCACGCCCGACGTGGTCTCGATGGTGTCCATCGTGACCTTGTAGAACTGCTTCAGCGACAGCGAACGGTACAGAAAGATACCGAGCATCAGCGCCCAGGTGCAGGCTGCGATGGCGGCTTCCGTCGGCGTGAACCAGCCGAAGGTCATGCCGCCGACGATGATGATCGGCGTCATCAGGGCCGGCAGCGCCGCGATGAAAGTCCTGAAGAGAACGTCCCAGCGGAATGCCTGGTCGCGGCCCATGCCGTAGCGGCGCGCGACATAGCTCACATACAGCATCATGAAGAGGGTCATCACGGCTCCGGGGATGAAGCCGCCGAGAAACAGCGCGCCGATCGAGACGTTGCCCATCATGCCGTAGATCACGAACGGCAGCGACGGCGGAATGATCGGACCGAGCGTGGCGGACGCCGCGGTGACGCCGACCGAAAATTCGGTGCTGTAGCCATGGTCCTGCATGGCCTTGATCTCGATGGTGCCGAGGCCGGCGGCGTCCGCGATCGCGGTGCCGGACATGCCGGCGAAGATCACCGAACCGAAGATGTTGACGTGGGCGAGGCCGCCCTTCATCCAGCCGCAGGTCGCCACGGCGAAATCGTAGATCCGGTTAGTGATCCCGGCGGAGTTCATGAGATTGCCGGCGAGAATGAAGAACGGCACCGCCAGCAGCGGGAAACTGTCGAGCCCGCCGGCCATGCGATGCAGGATCACGAAATCCGGAATCCCCGCAATGAAGTGGGTGTAGAGCAGCGACGAGAACGCCAGCGCAATGAACACGGGAATGCCGGCCAGCAGTGTTGCAAAGAATACGAAAATCAGGATCGGCATCGGTCAGCCCAGCTTTCAGTCGGCGTGAATCTGTTCGGTCACTTTGGGCGCCCGCCGCCAGCCGTCGCGCGCATTCTTCCAGACCACCTGGGCCTGGCGCACCAGCATCATGAAGCAGCCGAGACCGACGACGCCGTAAACCAGGCTCATCGGCAGATCGAACACGGTCATGCGCTGCGAATGCATGCGTTCGACGATGGTCACCGAGAAATACGCCAGCAGCCCCACGAAACCGAGCGTGATGAAATCGACCAGCGCCAACAACGCCGACCTCATGGGCCCCGGCCCCATCAGGTTCGACACCAGCTCGACCGCGATATGCGCCTTCTTGCGCGTCACCACCGCGCCGCCGATGAACGCCAGCGACATCAGCCCGTAACGCGCGATCTCCTCGGTCCAGGACAGGCTGTCGTTCAGAATGTAGCGGGTGAAGAACTGCAGGAAGACGATGAAGGCCAGCGCCCAGAACAACACGAAGGCGATCCAGTCCTCCGGATGGTGCTCGATGACGACCTCTTCGTCCTTGGCGACGATCAGGTGAACGTCATCCGACGGAGCAGCGTTGGCGGATTTGGGGCTGGTGTTCATGAACAGTGATCCACTATCTATCGTCGTCCCCGCGAAAGCGGGGACCCATAACCACCGGCGTTCATGGTGGCAAAAGGTGTCTGCCAGATTGCCTTATTGAAAGGACCCCGGCGTATGGGTCCCCGCTCCCGTGCGCAATTGCGCACTAGGCGGGGACGACAGCGTGGTTTACTTCAGCGCCTGCAGCGCGTCGTATTCCGCGCGGCTCCAGCCGGCGCCGGCGGACGCGTCGTTGTGCAGCGGGATCGCCGCCTTGCGGAACGCCTCGCGGTCGACCTCGACCACGGTCTTGCCGAGCTTGCGCAATTGATCCGCGATCTTCTGCTCGGACTCACGAATTTGATCCGACGACTTGGCGGCTGCCTGCACCAGCACCTCCTCGAACACCTTCTTGTCGGCGTCCGACAATTTCGACCAGACATGTGAGCCCGTGATCGTCAACAACGATTCGATGATGTGACCGGTCAGCATGACGTGGCTCTGCACCTCGTAGAACTTCTTGGCCATGATGGTCGGCAGCGGGTTCTCCTGGCCGTCCACGGTACCCTGCTGCAAGGCGAGATACACCTCGGCAAAGGCGATCGGCGTGGCGTTGGCGCCGACCGATTTCGCCAGCATCAGATAGAGCGGCGCCGGCGGCACGCGCAGCTTCATGCCCTTCATGTCCTCGGGCTTCTTGATTTCCTTGTTGGCGGTCACCATGCGCTCGCCGTAATAGGTCAGCGCCATGATCTTGTGCTTGGTCTTGTCCTCGTAGCCCTTGGCGATGTCGCGGAACAGCTTGCTGTCGCGGTAGGACTTCCAGTGATTGAAGTCGCGCACCATGAACGGCGCGCCGGAGATCGCCAGCGGCTTATGGATCGAGCCGGCGAACGAGGTGCCGGTGTAGATGATATCGACGGTGCCGAGGCCGAGCCCCTCATTGATCTGGTTCTCGTTGCCGAGCTGGGACGCCGGAAACACCTGGATTTCATACCGGCCCGAGGTTCGCTTCTTGATTTCCTCAGCGGCCCACAGCGCCTGGGCGTGATAGGGTTCGGCGATCTCGTAGACATGCGCCCATTTCAGCTTGGTCTGGGCCGAGGCCGGACTTCCGATGGCTGCTGCGAAAATGAAGACCGATGATAGCGCCAGACGGCGTGTCCAGACGGACATGATTCTCTCCCTTTAATTCATTGCCTGAGACCTCGTTGATGGGTCTCAGCCGACAACGTCGCCGATATGAAGTGCGGATGCAAGTGGCCCGGGAATCGACTTAAGTCAGGGCCGCCTTGAGGTCGAAGGCGGTATCCGCTGCCTGCTCCGGCGCGATCGATCCCTTCACAGCCAGGATGCGGCGTCCGAACACGTGATCCGACGCACGATTGACGGATTCGATGCCGACGAGCTGCCCGGATTTGTAGCAGAACGCCGAGAACGATCGCTGCGCCGGGTCGCCGCGCACCACGACTTGATCGTATCCGGTGGTCAGACCCGCGATCTGCAGCTTGTCGTCGCCCTGATCGCTCCAGAACCAGGGCAGACCGTCATAGGTCTTGGCGTCGCCGGTCAGCCGCGCCGCAACGCATCGCGCCTGATCGGTGGCGTTCTGCACGGACTCCAGCCGCAGCGACCCGCCAAAGCGCGGGCTTGCAAACAGCGCGCAGTCGCCGATCGCCGAAATATCGGGATCCGATGTCAGTAATTGCTCGTCGACGATGATGCCCGAAGCCACCGGCAGGCCGGCTTCCGCAGCCAGTTCGACATTGGGCAGGACGCCGACGCCGACCACGACGAAGTCTGCCGGTATATGGCGGCCGTCGCTGAGGCTGACCCCGGAGACGTCAGCGCCGTTGCACTCGATGGAGGTCGCCTGCACGCCGAGATGAATGCGGATGCCCGCCGCGGTGTGCCGCGCCTGAAAATATTCCGAGATTTCGGCGGTCACCGCGCGGGCCATCACGCGCGTGCCGAGTTCGACCACATCCACTTCCAGGCCCTTGGCCCGGGCAGTGGCGGCGAATTCCAGCCCGATGAAGCCGGCGCCGATCACGACGACGCGCTGGCCGGAGCCGATCCGCTTTCGCAGCGCCTCGCTCTCATCAAGGATTCGCAAATAGCGCACGTCTTCGAGACGCGCGTTGGGAATATCGAGCAGGCGATTGCGCGCACCGGTCGCCAGCACCAGGTGCCCGTAATCGAGCGCGGAACCGGAGGCGAGCTTCAGCTTGCGCGCGGTCCGGTCGATGGAAACGGCGCGATCGGCGATCAGCTCGATGTTCTGGTCGCGATAGAACTTGTCCGGCCGGAACATCAGGCTGTCCGGCCGTCCCTCGCCCTTCAGATAGGCCTTGGACAGAGGCGGCCGCTGATACGGCAGGTGCGCCTCGTCGTTGATCAGGCAGACGCGCTCGCCGAAGCCATGCTGCCGCAACGATGCTGCGACCTGAAAACCCGCATGACCCGCGCCGACAATGAGGACCGGTCCTTGCGTCATCGGTACAGCCCAACTGGAAGAACACAGGGATTACCCATGTCATCTCCTCTCTTCACCGATTTTGGTGCTTGCTCGCCTCATCCAGAATAACGGCGCTCGTGGCCGCATCTTGCGGGATGGGAGCATCACTTGGCCCCATCGCTCGGGCCCGCGCAAGCGCGTCGCCCAACCATGAGGGATAGGATCTAAGTCTTGCAGACTTCGCCGGGATTGTCACCTGTCCCCTTCTGCGATTTAAATGCCCCGCGCCCTTCCAACCCCCGAGGCCCCTTCCGATGACGACCCCCGATCCGGCTACCGCGCCCCCTTCCGACGAACCGGCACTGCTCAGGATCGAAGGCCCGATCGCCACCATCACGCTCAACCGGCCCGACGCCTTCAACTCGATCAACCTTTCGATCGCGAAGAAGCTCGAACAACTCGGCGCCGAGGTCGAGGCCAATGACGACATCCGGGTGCTTGTGATCGAGGGCGAAGGCCGCGCCTTCAGCGCGGGCGGCGATCTGCAGACCATCGGGGCCGCGGCCGAGGCCGACACCATCGCGCCCGTGGTCGGCGAACTGCTCAAGCACTATCACGCGTTCATCGAGACGGTGCGGCGGATGCCCAAGATCGTGCTGTCGAGCGTCCACGGCTCCGCGGCCGGCGCCGGCATGGGATTGGCGTTCGTCACCGACCTCTGCATATCAGCCGACACCGCCCGCTTCACGCCGGCCTACGCCAAGATCGGCGTGTCGCCGGACGGCGGCTCTACCGTCGGCATGGTCGGTACCGTCGGCACCCGCCGCTCCCTGCAGATATTTCTGGCCGAGGACAGCTTCACCGCCCAGCAGGCCTATGACTGGGGTCTGGTCGCCAGGGTGGTGCCGGCAGTCGAACTGAAAGCCGCGACCCGCGAGTTGGCGCATCGCCTGGCGCAGAATCCGCCGGCCGCCATCGCCGGCACCAAATCGCTGATCTACCAGGCCGCGGCGACCCCGACCAAACAGCAACTCGACGCCGAAGAAGAGAAGATCATCGACGCCATGCATACGGAAGATTTCCGTGCCGCGGTGAAGAAGTTCACGAGCAAGTCGAAGTAAGTCAGCGGAGTCGATCCAATAGTCAGCTGTCATCATCCGCGAAAGCGGATGATCCAGTACGCCGCGGCTTATCGGTTCAATTCACCGCCGCGGATTGCTGGATGCCCCGCTTTCGCGGGGCATGACGACCGGAGGGAAGCTACTCCCTGCCCTCACCGCGCATGAAATCGAAATCGCAGCCTTCGTCGGCCTGCAGGATGGTCTCGTTGAACAGATGGGCGTAGCCGCGCTTCGCCCGATCCGGCGTCGCCGGGAGCGCCAGCGCCGCGCGGCGCTTGTCGAGTTGGGCGGCGTCGACCAGGAGATCGATGCGGCGCCTGGCGACATCGAGCCGGATCATGTCGCCGTTCTTCACCAGCGCCAGCGGACCGCCGACCGCGGATTCCGGCGTGATGTGCAGCACGATGGTGCCGAACGCCGTGCCGCTCATCCGCGCGTCCGATATCCGCACCATGTCCTTGACGCCGCCGCGCGCGAGCTTCCTGGGGATCGGCAGGTAGCCCGCCTCCGGCATACCCGGCGCGCCCTTGGGGCCGGCGTTGCGCAGCACCAGCACATCGTCGGCGTTGACGTCGAGGTCGGGATCGTCGACCCGCAGCGTCATATCCTCGACGGATTCGAACACCACGGCGCGGCCGGTGTGCTGCAGCAGTCTGGGGCTCGCGGCGGAATGCTTGATCACGGCGCCGCGCGGCGCGAGATTGCCGTGCAGCACTGCCATCGCGCCTTCCGGCTTGATCGGGTTGTTGCGCGGACGGATGGCGTCCTGCCCCGGCACGTCTTCCGCGCCGGCGACGACATCGCGCAAGGTCGCACCGGTGATGGTCCTGGCGTCGAGGTCGATGAGATCGCCGAGCTGCGCCATCAGTTTCGGCAGGCCGCCGGCATGATGGAAATGCTCCATGTAATGCTCGCCCGACGGCTTCAGGTCGATCAGCACAGGCACCTCGCGGCCGAGCTTGTCGAAGGCCTCGAGATCGATGCGATGCGAGGTGCGGTTGGCGATCGCGGTGAGATGAATGAGCCCATTGGTCGAACCGCCGATCGCCTGCAGCACCACTTGCGCGTTCTTGAACGATGAGGCCGTCAGCAACTCGCTCGGCTTCGGCCCTTTTGATTTGGCCATTTCGGCGGCCACCCTGCCGCTGGCCTCGGCGGAACGGAAGCGCTCGGCATGCGGCGCCGGGATGGTCGCGCTCATCGGCAGCGACAGGCCGAGGGCTTCGGTGATGCAGGCCATGGTGGAGGCGGTGCCCATCACCATGCAGGTGCCGACGGACGGCGCGAGCCGGCCGTTGACCGCCTCGATTTCCACCTCATCGATTTCGCCGGCGCGGTGTTTCGCCCACAGCCGCCGGCAATCGGTGCAGGCGCCGAGCACCTCGCCCTTGTGATGGCCGACCACCATCGGCCCGACCGGGATCACCACCGTCGGCAGATCGGCTGAGACCGCGGCCATGATCTGCGCCGGCAGCGTCTTGTCGCAGCCGCCGATCACCACGACGGCATCCATCGGCTGCGCCCGGATCATCTCCTCGGTATCCATCGCCATCAGGTTGCGCAGATACATCGAGGTCGGATGCGCAAAACTCTCGGCGATCGAGATGGTCGGAAACACCATCGGCATCGCGCCCGACAGCATCACGCCGCGCTTCACCGCCTCGATGATCTGGGGGACGTTGCCGTGACAGGGATTGTAGTCGCTGTAGGTGTTGGTGATGCCGACGATCGGGCGGTTGAGCGCGTCGTCGGAATAGCCCATCGCCTTGATGAAAGCCTTGCGCAGAAACAGCGAAAACCCGGCGTCGCCGTAACTGGTCAAACCCTTGCGCAGCCCGTCCGCCATCGTGCTCATTCCCTGTCGCCTTGCCTGCTCACTTATGAAGTCCGCAGAATTATTGTCAATATTTGATAATCGCGACCGGGACCTCCCAGAAAACAGAAAGCCGGCGGCCTCATTATTGACAATGGATGCCATGCCGTGCTGACTTCAGCAGCGATCTGAAGCGAGCGCCCATGAAAGCACCGGCTGCATCACCGGAAATCATCCCGCTTTCGCGCGAGGAAGAGCAGGCCGAGGTCATCCGCCGGCTGGAGGAGGACATCATCTTCGGCCGTTTCGCGCCCGGCGCGCGGCTGGTCGAGGACGCGCTGATGGCGCGCTACGGCGCCAGCCGGCATTTCGTGCGCCAGGCGCTGTTTCAGCTCGAGCGCCAGGGCATCGTGCTGCGCGAAAAGAACATCGGCGCCACGGTGCGGTTCTATTCCAGCGAAGAGGTCCGGAAAATCTACGAGGTGCGGGAAATGCTGACGCGGCAGGCGGCGTTGATGATCGCCCTGCCCGCGCCCTCGAGCCTGATCGAACAACTGACCGAGCTGCAGCGGAAATATTGCGCCAGGGCCGACGCACAGGATCTGCGCGGCATCCATGAAGCCAACGACGCGTTTCACGTCGCGCTGTTCTCCGCCTGCGGCAATCCCTATCTGGTGCGCTCGCTGCAGGACTACATGAACCTGACCCTGCCGATGCGGGCGAAAAACCTCGCCGACAGGGAAGGGCTGGCGCAGTCACGGCGCCAGCACGAACTGATGATCGAGCTGCTGAGGGGACGCGACAACTGGGCGTTCGCGCAGCTCTGCGTCGATCACATGCAGTTGAGCAAGTCGGATTATCTCGGACGTATCGCTGGAGATAAGAGCGCGGGCTAGCAACCGTCATTCCGGGGCGCATCGAAGATGCGAACCCGGAATCTCGAGATTCCCCGATGTGCAGCGCACATCTGAGGTCTGGTCCTTCGGACCATCCCGGAATGACGCGTTGCGTCACTTCCAGTCGATAACCCGGCTCTTGTCGCCGCTGAACTCCATGCCGCAGAACGCGCCGCCCTGGTAGAAATCGCTGACCGGATCGGGCGGAAGCTTCGCCTGCTCGGCCATCGCATGTTCGCGAAAATCCTCAGCCCTGCCGGTCGGACGATAGCCGAGGTCGTAAGCGCGGTGATTGTCCCACCACGCCCGCTCGTTGTAGGACGCGCCGTAGAAGATCTCGAAATGGATGTCGGGATGGTCGAGCCCGATCCGGCATAGTTGCACCAGATCTTCCGGCTTGAGCCAGATCGAGAGCCGGCGGTGATCGAGCGGCTTGTCGCCGAAATTGCCGATCCGCAGGCACGTTACGCCGAGCCCGTGCTTGTCGGCATAGAGCGCGCCCACCGCCTCGCCAAAGACCTTGCTGACGCCGTAGCGACTGTCCGGCCGCGCCGTCACGCCGGTGCCGATGCGATGATGGCGCGGATAGAAGCCGACCGCATGGTTCGACGACGCGAACACCACGCGCTTGACGCCGTTTTTCCGCGCCGCCTCGAACAGATTGTAGCAGCCGATGATGTTGGACTGCAGGATGTCGTCCCAGGGGCCTTCGACCGAAAACCCGCCGAAATGCAGGATGCCGTCGACGCCTTCGCAGATCGCCTCGACCTGTGCGAGGTCGGACAAGTCGGCCGCCTTGAATTTTTCGCCGGCGCAGAGATCGGCGGGTGTCTCGACGTCGCTCAGCAACAGGTCGGGATAGATCGGCGGCAGCAATTTGCGAAGGCTGGCGCCGATTCCGCCGGCGGCGCCGGTCATCAATATGCGTGGCATTTCATTCCCTCGATGCTGCGGCCGATTTGCGGTCGTTGACTGACAATGATAGCAAACCAGAACGCGAGGAAACGCAACAACGAGAACAGCAAATGTCCGAGGCCAAACCCCGGGCCGGCTGGCAGCCGGCGACGCACTATCCCGATCCCGCCATTCACGCGCTCGATCCCCGCTTCGAAAAATACTGGCTGAAACTGTCGGCGGTGGAGCGGTTGACCACGGGATTGCGCTGGGCCGAGGGCCCGGTGTGGTTCGGCGACGGCCGCTATCTCCTGTGCAGCGACATTCCCAATCAGCGCATCATCAAGTGGGAAGAGGAAACCGGCGCAGTCTCGATCTTCCGCAAGCCGTCGAACTTCGCCAACGGCAACACCCGCGACCGCCAGGGCCGCCTGGTCACTTGCGAACACGGCGGCCGCCGCGTCATCAGAACCGAATATGACGGCTCCATCACCGTTCTGATGGACTCCTTCGACGGCAGGCGGCTGAACTCGCCGAACGACGTGATCGTGAAATCCGACGGCTCGATCTGGTTCACCGATCCGGTGTTCGGCCTGCTCGGCAATTACGAAGGCTACAAGGCCGAGGCCGAGCTCGACATGAACGTCTACCGGATCGACGGCGCCACCGGAAAGGCCAGCATCGTCGCCGAAGGCATTTTGGGGCCCAACGGGCTGTGCTTCTCGCCCGACGAAGAAATTCTCTACATCATTGAATCGCGCGGCGTGCCGACTCGCAAGATTCTGGCCTACGACGTTTCAGCAAGCGGCGACAGTATCTCCAACAAACGCGTGTTCGTCGACGCCGGGCCCGGCACGCCCGACGGCATGCGCGCCGACATCGACGGCAATCTGTGGTGCGGCTGGGGCATGGGCGATCCCGAACTCGACGGCGTCGTGGTCTTCGCCCCCGACGCCAAAATGATCGGCCGCATCGCGCTGCCCGAGCGTTGCGCCAACCTCTGCTTCGGCGGCCTGAAGCGCAACCGGCTGTTCATGGCCGCGAGCCAGTCGATCTACGCGCTGTACGTCAACACGCAGGGCGCGCCGGGGGGATAGAACCCTGTTCGTCATTGCGAGCGAAGCGAAGCAATCCATAGGTAAGGGAAGCAAGATGGATTGCTTCGTCGCTGACGCTCCTCGCAATGACGACCCGGGGCAAAACGCAAAAACGCCGGAGCGGAATGATCCGCCCCGGCGCTGCAATCTTGTCTCGCGTAAGACTTACGCGGCGTTGTAGCCGGCGACTGCCTTGACCTCGAGATATTCTTCCAGGCCGTATTTGCCCCACTCGCGGCCGTTGCCGGACTGCTTGTAGCCGCCGAACGGCGCGGTGCGTTCGTTCGGCGCGCCCTGCAGGTTGACGTTACCGGCGCGGATGCGGCGGCCGACCTTGCGGGCGTGCTCCACGGTGTCGGCGGAGACGTAACCGGCGAGGCCATACGGGGTGTCGTTGGCGATCTTCACCGCGTCCTCTTCGTCCTTGGCGCCGATGATCGTCAGCACCGGCCCGAAGATTTCCTCGCGCGCGATGGTCATGTCGTTGGTGACGTCGGCGAAGATGGTCGGGCGGACATAGAAGCCCTTGTTGACGCCTTCCGGCAGGCCGGGGCCGCCGGCAACCAGGGTGGCGCCTTCCTCGATGCCCTTCTGGATCAGCTTCTGGATCTTGTCCCACTGGATGCGGGACACGACCGGGCCGATGGTGGTGCCTTCGGCGCGGGGATCGCCGGCCTTGGTCTTGTCGGCCACGCTTTTCGCGATGGCGGCGACTTCCTTCATCTTCGACAGCGGCACGATCATCCGCGACGGGGCGTTGCAGGACTGCCCGGAGTTGTTGAACATGTGCATCACGCCGCCGGTGACGGCTTTGGCGAGATCGGCGCCTTCCAAGATGATGTTCGGCGACTTGCCGCCAAGTTCCTGGCTGACGCGCTTCACCGTCGGGGCGGCGCGCTTGGCGACATCGACGCCGGCGCGGGTCGAGCCGGTGAACGAGATCATGTCGATATCCGGGTGCTCGCTCATGGCGGCGCCGACTTCGGGGCCGAGGCCGTTGATCAGGTTGAACACGCCCTTCGGCACGCCGGCTTCATGGAGGATTTCCGCGAAAATCAGCGCCGACGACGGGGTGAACTCGCTCGGCTTCAGGATCATGGTGCAGCCGGCGGCGAGCGCAGGCGCGACCTTGCAGGCGATCTGGTTCAGCGGCCAGTTCCACGGCGTGATCATGCCGATGACGCCGACCGGCTCGCGCACCACCATGGCGGAGCCCATCGGCTCCTCGAAGGGATAGTTCTTGAGAACTTCCAGCGTGGAGGCGATGTGGCCGAGGCCGGCGCCGGCCTGCAGCCTCTCCGCCATCGGCAGCGGCGCGCCCATCTCGTCGGAAACGGCGGCGCCGATGTCCTTCATGCGGGTCTTGTAGACTTCCACGATTTTGGCGAGCAGAGCGACGCGCTCCTCGCGGCTGGTCTGCGAATAGGTCTCGAAGGCGCGCCTGGCGGCGGCCACCGCCTTGTCGACGTCGGCCTTGGAGCCGAGCGCAACCTCATACATCGCCTCCTCGGTCGCCGGGTTGACGACGGGCGTGGACTTCTTGACGACGGGATCGACCCAGGCGCCATCGATGTAGAATTGCATGCGGTTGACCATCGTAAACCTCTTTATTTCGGAGCAAATGGAGGGGGAACGGAGCGTTCGACAACTATCCTTGCACGAAAGCCGGGGGAATTGAACCCGCCATATGCGGGACGCCGCGATGCGGCAGGCGCGGCATATAAAATTATCGTTGTGAAGCTGGCAAGGCGACGATCAATATTTAGACGTCGTCCCGGCCAAGCGAGCGAAGCGAGCGCGAGCCGGGATCCATAGCCACCGGCGGCAATTGGTGGGCAAACGGTCAGCCACCGTCCAAAGCAACAACCGCCGCGGAGTATGGGCCCCGGCGTTCGCCGGGGCGACGGCTTCAAAACTACACCGCCATCTTGCGATGCCGGACCGGCGCGCCCGAGGTGAGGCTTTCCGCCGCATCGATGATGGCGTTGGCGTCGATGCCGTGATGGCGATAGAGGTCGCCGATGTTGCCGGTCTGGCCGAACTGCTCGACGCCCAGCGCCTCGACCCGGTGGCCGCGCACGCTGCCGAGCCAGCCGAGCGCCGCCGGATGGCCGTCGATCACGGTGACGATGCCGCAATCGCGCGGCAGCGGCGCCAGCAATTGTTCGACATGGCTGAGATACTGCATGCCACGGCGGTCGCGGCGCAGTTGCCGCGCCGCGGTCCAGCCGGCATGCAGCCGGTCCGCCGAAGTAACCGCGAGCAGGCCGACGTCCCTTCGGCTCTCGCCTGATAGCCCGACCGCCTCGATCGCCTCCGGCGCCACAGCGCCGGTATAGGCGATCACCACTTCACAGTTCTCGCCGGGCTTGCGCAGCCAATAGGCGCCGTCGGTGATGCCCTTCTGCAGGTCGGGCGTCATGATCCGCTGCGGCTGCTCCAGCGTGCGGGTCGAAAGCCGCAAATACACCGAACCTCCCTCGCCGCCTTCGCGCTGCATGTGCCGGAACCCCCAGCCCATGATCACGGAGAGTTCATCGACAAAGGCCGGCTCGAACGCGGCCAGGCCATCCTGCGCCATGCCGATCAGGGGCGTCGCGATCGACTGATGCGCGCCGCCCTCCGGCGCCAGCGTAATGCCCGACGGCGTCGCCGCCACCATGAAGCGCGCGTCCTGGTAGCAGGCGTAGTTCAAGGCATCGAGGCCGCGCTGGATGAAGGGATCATACAGCGTTGCAACCGGCAGCAGCCGCTCGCCGTTGATCTGATGCGACAATCCCAGCGCCGACATCAGGATGAACAGGTTCATCTCGGCGATGCCGAGTTCGATATGCTGCCCCTTGGGCGAAAACTCCCAGTTGAAGGTCGAAGGAATCTTCTCGCTGCGGAACAGGTCGGCCTTCTCGGCGCGCGCGAACAGTCCGCGCCGGTTGACCCAGGCGCCGAGATTGGTCGACACCGTGACGTCGGGCGACGCGGTGACGATGCGCGAGGCGAGTTCGCTGTCGCCGCGCGCCAGTTCGTTGAGCACCAGCCCAAAGCCCTGCTGCGTCGACATCACAGGAGACGGTTTGAACGAAAGCCGCTCGGGTACGTCGATCGCAGGCGCGGTCAGCCGGCGGCGGCCGTCGCGGTTGAACGGCGCCTCCGCCAGAAATGCTTCCAGCATCGCCGGTTGTTGCGAAAGCCCCTCGAACTTCTCCCATTCATGGCCGGGCCGGATGTTCTGCGCCGCGCGCCACTTCTCCATCTGCGCGACCGTCATCAGCCCGGCATGGTTGTCCTTGTGGCCCTGGAACGGCAGGCCGATGCCCTTGATGGTGTAGGCGATGAAGCAGACCGGGCGATCGTGATCGATCGCCTCGAAAGCCTCGACCATGCTGACCATGTCGTGTCCGCCGAGGTTGGACATCAGCGCCAGCAGCTCGTCGTCGCTGCGCCGCCCGATCAATTGCGACACCGCACCCTGATCGCCGATCTCGTCCTCGAGATGCTTGCGGAACGCCGCGCCGCCCTGAAAACACAGCGCCGCATACATCGCGTTCGGGCAGGCGTCGATCCAGCGCTTCAGCGCCTCGCCGCCGGGCTCAGCGAACGCCGCCTGCATCAGCCTTCCATATTTCACGATCACGACGTCCCAGCCGAAATTACGGAACATGGATTCGAATTTCTCCCACAGCCCTTCGCGCACGACGGCATCGAGGCTCTGTCGGTTATAATCGACCACCCACCAGGTGTTGCGCAGCCCGTGCTTCCAGCCCTCGAGCAGCGCCTCGAAGATGTTGCCCTCATCCATCTCGGCGTCGCCGACCAGCGCAATCATCCGCCCCTCGGGCCGGTCCTTCATCCAGCCATGCGCCTTGACGTAATCCTGCACCAGCGAGGAGAACAGCGTCTGCGCCACGCCGAGGCCGACTGATCCCGTGGAAAAATCCACATCGTCGGTGTCCTTGGTGCGGGACGGATAGGACTGTGCGCCCTTGAAACCGCGGAAATTTTCCAGCTTGCCGCGGGTCTGCCTGCCGAACAGATACTGGATGGCGTGGAACACCGGGCTCGCATGCGGCTTCACCGCGACGCGATCCTCCGGCTTCAGCACCGAGAAATACAGCGCCGACATGATGGTGGCGAGCGAGGCCGAGGAGGCCTGATGGCCGCCGACTTTCAGGCCGTCGGCGTTGGGCCTGACGTGATTGGCGTGATGGATGGTCCACGACGACAGCC